>JAZUMV010000008.1:0-78696 GCA_045603785.1 Candidatus Nanosyncoccaceae bacterium
TCCAGTATTACTCTGATAATCAGTAAATGCACTCAAGATGCGTGCCATATCCGAGCGGCGGCGAGTATTACGCTGACTCCTCTGAAGAGCTGGCAATGCGATGAACACCATTAAGAAGATAAGACCTGCAATTGCGAGCACCAAGACAACCTCGATGATCGTGAAGCCTTTTTTAGATTTAGTCATAGCTTTATATAACTCCTTTAAGCTTATGTTTGAATATATAATAACAGTTTATTGAACGGAACGCCATAGCATAAGTATTATAGCGAAGCGTACTAGAGAGAATGACAATTGGCTAAAATTATTGTATAATATAGACAACGCCAAGCTATCTAGACGTTGTTTCTTTTTACACCCGAAGAATCCAACCAGACGCCCGAAGGAGGAATAGAAAAATGAGTTGGAAAGCCATACGCAGCGGCAAAGTCAACGAACTCTTTGCCAATACAGAAAAAAGACTGATCGCATTAGTCGCCTCGGACAGAATGCCAAACAGACCAAGAACCTGCATTCCAGAAAAAGGCGCCAACATGACCGCACTCGCAAATTACTGGGCAATCGTAACCGCCACAATCCCCAATGCATACATCTGGGACCTGGACATCATCGAAGAATTCTGCGCCGAAACCGGAACAGACAAAAGCCGAGTTACTATCCAACGACTCACGACGCCGCTTCCGGTCGAAGTCATCATCAGAGGTTTTGTCACGGATGATCTCTGGCGGACTTACGAGCAAGGCAATCGAAGCATAAGCGGAATCACGCTTCCCGAAGGGCTAACTCAATCAGAGCACCTCAATAATCCGCTTTTTACTCCGGTCGTCAAAGACCAAGAAAACCAAAGCATTACTTTCGCCAACATGACAATCGTCCTCAAAGAATCTGGTTATCGGTCAGAGGTCGCAGAATATGCCAGAAGAGCATCAATTCGGCTCTATAACGAACTCTACTATGCCGCACGACAGAAAGGATTCATCTATGCCGAAACGGGAATCAAATTCGGCATCGATGAAGCAACCAGACAGATCTATATCATCGGCGAAATCGGCACACCAAACAACAGCCGAATCTGGAGATTGGGCAATTATCGCTCAGGCGAACCCCAGAAAGAGTACGAAGACTACAGACGGCTCCAAAAGATTCTTCTCGGAGGCTAACGAAAACAGCCAGCCCACAAGGACTGGCTTTTTCATACATAATCATCTTATGAACTATCGCGGAATTATAATTGAAGAGAGCCTAGTAAACACAGATATCATCAAAAACTTCCAACTTATCTCGCAAGAAATTGAAAAAGTCGAGGAAGCGCACGAAACGCCATGGCTAGAGCAATGGACCTGCGACGAGGTAGAGATTGCCGATGACCAAATCGATCAAGCCGTCGAGGAGTTAAGTAGACTTATCGATACCGAGCATATTGGCAACTGGTATTGTGACTTCAAAAACGAAGACTGGCACTATGTCGTATTTAGCAACAAAGTCTTCAAAATTGACCGCAAGGACAAAGAAGACTACGCCGCAATGCGCGAATACGCCATGGGCATCGGCCTCCCAGAGCATCAATTGCCACGCTACGAAGGCTTCGACCTACAACAACTAGCAGACTTCCTAATTCAAGCAAAGAAACAGACTTATGCCAGCGGCGACGAAGCTAAAGTAAAACCATCACGCGATTCCTCCAATGATTACCATTACGAAGGCGAAGTAAGCGGAGCCAAGATGGCATACCACGACACCTATTTTGGCGGCGTAAAGTTCATGGGCGAAGAAGTCGTATACTGCGGCGAAGGCGCACCAAAATGGGGCATGAACTACCGCGGTGAGACCCTTAGACTCGGCATGTCCGAAGCAGCAATGGATGCAGTGTTACGCCCAGCGCTAAGCATGGTTGGCGAAGATAAAGACATTATTCCAGTCAGAGGACCAAAATACCTCGAAAAAGACGGCTTCATCTACGAGTTTAATGCTGAAGGAAATCTCGAAAGCTTTCACGGTGAAGAAAAGCTCACAAAAGACGGCGAGCTCATCTATAAACTAGTCTGCGATGGTGGAATCATAGAATAAAAAAATGACCCTACGGGTCTTTTTCTTAGATTCTGGTGGAGCACACGAGATTCGAACTCGTCACCTCTTCCATGCCATGGAAGCGCTCTACCAAATGAGCTAGTGCCCCAGAAAGGATAACAATATAATATCACGAAAACAGCCCAATCTCAAGACAAGGAAAAGCCCCGCCGAAGCGGGGCAATCCAATGAACAAACACAATCATTCTGAAGTATTAGGATTCTCATCAAGAATTACACCCCGAGGTAAGCTCTCGGAATGAACTTCCAGAGTCTCAGGAAAATATTTCTTCCTCGCATCGAAAATCATATCAGCATAATCCGACATATCATCCTTATTCATGAAGCCAGACATACCGACAAACAGGCCAAGATAGCTCGGATTCATGCTCAGATACTTTGCATCCTCAACCTTCAGAACCAGCGGACTACGATTCACGATCTTAATCTTCTGATAGCCATACTCCTCCGAAGAGGCGATATAGCACTCATAATCCGTCACTTCCATCACGATCCCGGTAATAAAAGAATCATAATCAAGAGCCGGAACATAGATCAGAACCTTGTCACCAACATCAAAACTATCCTTAAACGGACGATGAGTCGCAAACACTGGTTTCGGAACGGACTTATTGATAACCTTCTGAATAATCGGAATAGCTTTCTTGGCACGGGCAATCATCTTGCGATGATAATTAGCACGGGGATCAGGGACGCCGGAACGAACCTCAACCTTTTTCCAAGATTTCAGCAAAGCCTCGCATGAACGCTGCGTAACCTTCCAATCACCCAGAAGCAAACGAAGATTATCCAAACCCATCCATTCGAGACCAGCCTCATCTTTGACGAGCAGCGGCTCCCAGCCGGGCGGAACTACAAGCTTACTAAATTCTTCAAACTGTTTAACCTCTTTGTCAGTCATTCGATAGCACCTCCATTAGATAGACTGCTTGCGAAATAGATATCAGGCGAAGAGCTTGAGGTAACGGGCGAACAATCGGGAAAATACTTAATGCCACATTCGAGAACTAAATCCTCGTAAGCATCTATTTCGCCGACACCTTCCATATCCCCCATTCTCGAGAAAAGCAGCAAATAGTCCGAGTTTGCAGACAAATACCGGGCATCCGCTTCGCTCAAAATATATGGGCTGCGAACTTCGATATATGCCGTAAAAGCATTCTTGCCTTCGCCAACTCTAAAACCAAGCTCGCCGCATTCTTCTTCCTCAGTAATAACTGCTGGAACAAAAGGCTCGACCGTCTCAGTCATATCATTGCCCATACAAATAAATACCTTATCGCCGAGCTTAAAATAGTCAAAAGGGCGATGCAGGCAAAAATGGGCTTAGGTTCGGAATCAAAGATGAGCCGCTCAAGCATAGGAATGGCACGACTCGCATTAACAATCGTGCGCTTGTAGAAACTCGTACTACAGCGCGATGACTTCAGCTTCTTCGTTGCCTTCATCGCAACTTCGCTCGCCTTCAGAAGAACTCTCCAATCATCCAACATTAGCTGAAGATTTTCGGTCCCAATAAAGCCAAGTGAATCTTCGTCACCAACGAGAAGCGGCCTCCAGGCCGGATGAATGATTTCTTTGCTAAACTTCAGCAACTTATTAATCTGCTTTTCGGACATATTACCACCTCCTCAACGAGTCCGAAACAATTTTGTGTTATGTCAATTATTATATCATAAGAGACAGAAAAAGCCCCGCGCGAACGCGGGGCTCCATGTCGGGGTGGATAATCAATAGAATTGCTCAAGCGCAGCCGGAACAGCGTGAAAAACCTGCATAAAAGCTTCTTCCATGACCTTAATACAATGCTCACGACCAGCAATACCTTTAGTGCGCACCAAGAAGTGCGCAGCAGTATTAATCACCGCCAGATCACTGTCGGTCAGGTCCATAAACATCAGATCTTGTTCGGAAAGCTTACCAGCCGCAGCCTTATCGCTCATGTAGCCATTCAGGCCCTTAGAGCAATACCATAGCTGCTTCATGACAAAGTTAAATTTGTCCATCAGATACGCAAAATTGTCGCAGCGCTGAAAGTCCTTAAAAGACTCAACCGCCTTAACCTTCGCCGGGGAAGTGAAGAACTCGGCGAATTCACGCATCAAACGAAGTTCAACCCGGTCTTTTTCGCATGTATCGCGGCTACCGTCATCGGGAAGATCAGTAATCACTCTCTCACCAACTTCATGAAGCAAAATCGTGTCATAAAGATACTTTGCATCGTCCTCACAGTCGGCGCCGACCTTATAAATTGCCTGGAAAAGATAAGTCGTAGCCAGCGTACCAAAGATGTGCTCCGCAACAGATTCAGGACGCTGAGCGGCCGTAAAAACCGCAGGCGTATCCTCGAAATAGCCCAAGAGAGTAAAGCCAGAACGAGAAACGCAGCAAAGATCCGTCAGCCAAACATAACGCTTCCAGAAAAACCTTTCTTTATTCAAGAATATCAACCTCCTTTAAGGTGCACCCCGCTAAAAACAGATTGTAAATTAACCACCGCCTCTTAGCAAGATAGAAATAACAACGAAAGTGTGATATAATATAGATATGCAAACATTTACTGCAATCAGTTTAAATTTCTTCACTTGGCGTTAAGCCTGCAGTATTTTTTCTTGACTTATATTTTTACTATTATCACTTATAATATCCTTTAAGGAGATTTTATGAAAACAATTCTAACCGGCGTACGCGCTAATGAAGAACCTACCATTGGTAACTTTCTCGGCGCCTACACCCCAATGATTAATCTCGCAAAACAATACGCGAATAATCCAGACTATCGCATCAATATGTTTGTGCCAGATTTACATTCATTTACCACGCCTATTGATCACAAAACATTATATAAGCAGGTTATTAAGGGCATCAAATATTACATTGCTGCAGGACTTCCAATTGAAGCAAGCAATGTCCACATCTATCGCCAATCACATGTGCCAGCCCACAGCGAGCTTGCATGGATATTAGATTGCTTCACGCCATTCGGCGAAGCTAGTCGCATGACCCAGTTTAAAGAAAAGTCCGAAGAGCACCGCGAAGCTGTCTCGGTTGGTCTATTCAATTATCCAATCCTCATGGCCGCAGATATCTTGCTTTACGACGCAAACTATATCCCACTTGGCGAAGATCAGTTCCAGCATCTCGAACTCACGCGTAATATCGCAATTCGCATGAATAACAAGTTCGAACAAGAGCTCTTCACGGTTCCAGAAGACGAAAAGGCACAAGTCAAATTCATGGGGCTAGACAAAGGTCTACGCATTCGCTCGCTCACTGAGCCGACCAAAAAAATGAGCAAGAGCAGCACGAATGAGAAATCTAAGATTTCTTTAAACGATGACCCAAAAGCAGCCATGAAGAAAATCATGAGCGCTACAACCGATAGCGAAGGCGTGATTCGCTTCGACATGATCAATCAGCCAGGCATCAGCAATCTCATGCAAATCGAAGCCTTGATTAATAATCGCGATCTACAAGATGTTATCTCAGATTTCGCTGGCAAAACTCAGTACGGCGACCTCAAAAAGCAAGTCGCAGACAGCGTCTTCCACTTCCTAAGCGATTTCCAGGAAAAGGTCGCACAAATCACGGACGAAGAAGTCGAAAAGATTCTCGAGGATGGAGAAAAATTCGCGAACGAAGTTTCAAGAGAAAAACTCTACGAGGTTCAAAAAGCCGTTGGTTTGCGCATCTAATAGAAAAGCACCGCCAAGAGCGGTGTTTTTCTTGCTTCGAAATACTATGCTAAAATATGCTTATGATTGATATCGATGTCGCGTCAAACCTAATCTTGACGTTCTTTATTTTTTCTTTTGGCGGCTGGCTATTCGAATGCTTAATCAGTATATTTCGCGACCACGAATTCGTTAACCGAGGTTTCTTTAACGGCCCATACTGCCCAATTTACGGTGAGGGCGCAATGCTATTCATCGTTATTATGCGATTCTGGACCGACCGCCCACTTGAGCTATTCTTCTTTGGTGGCCTCTTCGCATGTATTCTCGAATACCTAACCTCATGGATAATGGAAAAAATCTACAAAGCACGCTGGTGGGACTACAGCAACTGGCCGTTCAACATCAATGGCCGCGTTTGTCTTTATGGCTTCCTGACCTTCGGTCTCTTCTCGTCACTCATGCCATTCATGAAAAGTGGAACAGATTGGTTTATTAACCTTATGCCAACAGGCATTCAACACAAAGTCGCTTTAATACTAGTAATCATCTTTATAATAGACGCGATTTATTCCAACCATGTTGTCGCAAAGTTCACGCGCACGCTACGCAAACTCCAAAAAGATTTCAGTGCAATCTTTCCACTCAATATCATTAACCGCGGCAAACGCAGCCAGCTAGTGCTTAAGCTTGGAAACAAGAAAATCAAACTGCTTACCTGGCAACAACGCCGCATTTTAAACGCATTCCCAACCTATCAGTCCAAATACGATAAGGCCCTCAAAGCCGTTATTAGCGAAAACAAATCCAAAATGTCGAAATTCCAAAAAAATCGATTCAAGCCATACACGCAAAAAGAGCTCGCAAAAGCAAAGGCAAAAGCTAAGCGCGAAGGCAAAAAGCACACCGAAGCTCGCAAGAGTAATAAGTATTAGAAAACATTTACTCCAAGTCGTCAAATAAGGTATAATGTATCTTATGAGCAAGAAGTTCAGCAAACCAGAATTATCCCGCAAGATTAATGGAGACATTCCTTTTGATGCTCCAAAAAATCAACCAGAAGAAGACAATACTGAACGCCTCGATATCGCACTATTAAACTTTTATCCACGCTACACTCGTGGCGAATTGCAGAAATTCATTAAGCTCGGACACGTCAAAGTAAATGGCGAAACACAAACCGTCGCCAGCACTCCGGTAACCGAAGAAGACGAATTGACCCTAGAAGTCCCAGAGCTATCGAACGAACGACCACCAGTAATCTACGAAGACGATAACGTAATCGTATTCAACAAGCCCGCCGGCATGCTTTCAATGAAGAAAGGCGCTTATCTTCCAGAAACATCCATCGACGATTTCGGAGATATCGCCCATCGTCTCGACCGCGACACCTCTGGCGTTATTATCGTAGCAAAGAATCCAGAAACTAAAGGCTTTTTACAAAAGCAATTCCAAGAGCGCCACGCACATAAGGTCTACTACGCAATCGTAGAAGGCGAGCCAGCACAGCCGCACGCGGTTATTAGCGTACCATTAACGCGCAATCTTAAGCACCCAACAACCTTTATTCCTGACCCAGACGGTAGAGAAGCAGTCACAGAATACAAAGTCCTCGAATCTAAGGACGGCCTTTCGCTTATCGAACTCAAACCAAAAACCGGCCGCACACATCAGCTCCGTATCCACATGAACTACATTAAATGCCCGATCCTTGGCGACAAAGTATACAATCCTAAAGGTCGCAGGGCCGAGCGCATGTTCTTGCACGCAAAAAGCCTAGAAATTACCATCCCTGGCAAACCAAACAACGAACGTAAAATCTTCGATACTGAAGTCCCGATAGAATTTAAAAAATACTTCGAGAATATCTAATGTATTTCGATAGCATTGATCAGATCGAAAAAATTGCCAAGCAATCTAATTTTTCAATCTTTGAAATTAGCCCAAGGAATGACCAAGCGGGCATTTTGCCAAAAGCGATGCACATCCGCCGAGAAAAAGACGATACGACAATCAAAATTGATGCGATTCGCGCAATAAACGAGCTAACAAGTACCAAACAAGAAAAGGACCTCACGATCGTTGTCGAAGAAGCAGATCTATTAAACCCAGAAGCTGCCAACTCATTCTTGAAAAAGCTCGAAGAACCAGGAGAAAATCTGCATTATGTTCTGCTAACAACCAAGCTTAACCGCATAATTCCCACAATCAAATCTCGCGCATTTCGTTACAAACTCCGCCAAGAGCCTTTCGATAAAGATAAAATCGACATCAAGCTCCGCGCAAAAGTAAAAGAATATATCTCCGCAAAGCCGGCAGACCTACCTAAAATCGCTAAAAGCATCGCCGACGATAAAAAAGCCGCTCGCCAAAAGGCCCTAGAACTCTGCGAGGCAACGGTTGAGCTTTGCTTTAATACATTCCTAGAAACCGGAAATAAAGTATTCCTAGAAAAAGCACAAAAAGCGGCCGAAGCCCACGAAGCAATCAAGGCCAATGGCAATATTAAGCTCCAGCTTACCGCCTGTATGCTTTAGTGATTAAGCTTGCTTATGGTATAATAGACACATGTTAGCATCAGTGCTTATATTAATTTTGACTTTATTCATCGCCTTTTTTATCCCGAATTATCATCTTATTTTCAAACAAAAAGAAAACAAGGACGATACTCGCACCAAAAAGCTTTGGACGATTGCTCAAACGGCCATGAACGAGCGCAAGCCAGCTCGTGCCGAAAAGGCCTTGCTGTCTATCCTTAAATTCGACGAACGCAACGCCGCGGCATACAACCGCCTAGGCATTATCTATGCAAAAGAAAAACACTACGAAGAAGCAATTGAATGTTTTGAAATCGCGCAAAGCCTAGACAATAACGCATCCAGTTTGCACAATGTCGGCCTCATTTACTTCGAAACCGGGGATTACGAAAAAGCAGCACAGGCATTCAAGAAAGCAATCGAAGTCGATGGTGGCGAATCCGCTCGCCACATCGCCTACGCTAAGACTCTAGAAAAGCTTGGCAAGCGCAAACAGGCGGTCGAAGCCCTCGAAAACGCTTACGAGCTTAAGCAGGACACTAGCGTACTAAAACATTTGCTAGAACTCTACACGAATGATGGCGACAAAGCTAATATTAAAGCCACCAAAGACCGCATTCGTAGGCTCGAAGAAAAGAAGCAGAAGCTTCTCGGGTATAAGATAGATAAAACCAGCACAAAGACCATGAAGAGCTCTCGTGCAGACAAAGAAAATGCCCGCGCCAGCGCTCGTGCAGCTAAGATTATGACTCAGGCCGAAGCAAAAGCTCGCCGCGAAGCCGCCTTAAAGAAACAACGAGAGGATAGAGAGCAGGCACGAAAAACTAAAGCCGCTGCTCATGATAAGGCAAAACAGGAACGCCTACAGAAGAAGAAACTAATTCGCGAAAGACGAGAGAAGAATAAGAAATAATCTTTCGAAATCAGAGTCGACCATACAAAACAACAAGTCAGTATGGTCGATTTTTTAAAGGCACATTAGTTTGTTTTTTGCAATTATCCAGATAATACGCTAAAATTATTTATATCCAATGCCGCAATAGCTCAGTTGGTAGAGCAGCCGCCTTGTAAGCGGCAGGTCATCGGTTCAAGTCCGATTTGCGGCTCCACGAGAGTCTTGCAAGCGAAAAAGCTTGCTTTTTTGATTGTAAGACTGAGTGGAGCCAGAAAAGAGCGGAGCGACGCTTTGCGGCTCCATCCGAGAGAAGAGACTAAAAGTCAAAACTCGAAGAGTACAGACGAAAAAGAAATAGCAAGCACAAAATGCTTGCATTTTTTATTTGTTATAATAAAGCCATGAAAGAAAAAATCAATCTTGTTCTAAAATGCGTCGCTCTAGGCATGGGTGTAGCAGTAGTCACTCTTAGTATTCTAAACAAACTCGACACTCAAACCGCCTTTACGCTTTTAGGCATTGGTCTAGCCGCAATCGCAATCGCACAAATTGACGACAAAGATCAATCAAAGAAAAAATGAAAGAAGTCTTTCTAAGAGTTATCTTCTCATTATTTTTGTCGTTTCTAATATTCTTCTCAAGTATATCCTTTAAACCACTTGCATTAGTCTGCATCCTAATCCTAATCATTTACCACATCCTATTCACAAGAATAATAAAAATGCTAGGATACGCAAACTGGCTAATAATATCCGTTGCAATCCTAGCAATAATCTTAGCCGTCTTAGCGACGATATAGCTACTAAACCCTTACTTCGCCTGCCAACTCGGGATAATACTTCTTTACCTTAGAATTAAACTGAAACTTAACAATCCCCACTTGCGAAACCCATACGAGCGCAAACACGACAACAATAAGAGCAACAAAGCCGCCAACCATACTCAAAACAGCCTCGGCTTTCATACCATCCTTTACGCCAAAAATAATCGCCATAATTACCAAGAACAACATCACGGCGCCAATAACAATACTCGAAATTTTCATCGTCTTCCTATGCTCGGCGCGCATTTTCTCCGCCACACTTCTTAACTCTTCAGGCGTCAATTCCTTATTCTTAATCGCCTTACTAAGCTGGTAGTTCAAAGTATTGAAACTAATATACATAAAATCCTTTCTAAGCTTCACTAAGCTCTGTAATTATTCTAACAAATCGGTCAATCGAATTCCCGCTTCTATATTTCAAAACCAAACCACGCGCCATCACAACCTCATCAGAAATAATATTATCTACGCCAAGCTCAATCATGTCATAAATACTGTCTTCGGAATTAACCGTCCAGGCAAAAATTTCCTTACCAGCATTATGCACGCGACGCACAAGACGAGAAGTAATGGAACTCGCCTCAACGCTAAATGCATCCGCATACTCAAAATCTTCAATATTACCAGAAGCAAGTGCCAAAGTATACAAAGTAGTCATCCCTGAATCCAGTTCCTTAACTCGCCTCAATGAGTCATAATTCAAAGAAGAAATAATACACATATCCTTACGGTAATAGGTATTTATCAGATATAGAACATCCTGCTCAAGTTCAATTTCGTGCCCATTCGGTTTTAACTCAATATTTAGCTTAATATTATTCTCGTTAGCAAAGATCAACACCTCTGCTAATGTCGGAATATGCTCAAAGCCCATGCTCTTGCGGCCAACATCTACCATTTCAAGCTCCGCGTAATCCATATCATAAATATTGCGCCTTATACCCGCAGTACGCTTCAAGCTCGCATCATGCGAAACCACAACCATGCCATCCTTAGTTTGTTGGACATCAAGCTCTATCCAATCCGCACCAGCATCAACAGCACCCTTAAACGCAGACATGGTATTTTCAGGATAGTCTTTGCTAGCACCACGGTGAGCTGTAATCTCCAAGCTGCGCAAAGACTCAACATTGATCTGATTCTGGCCAGTCTGTGAAAGATAAAGCCAAGCCGTTAGCCCCACAAACAACAGCGTCAAGAACCCGGCCGACCAATACCCGAAATGACGCATTTCCTTTTTCTTCATCTCCGGACCCAAAACTACCTCAGAAATCTCTTCACCGGATTGCTCCTTATGCCTGTAAAACAACGAGCTCATCACGACATAATTCAAAACATTTGAGAATGTAATATATGTCAAAGAAAGCAAGGAAAGAATGACGCCCAGGAACGAGACTGAAATACTGCTAAGAAGCGCTTTGCCAGATAGCAAAGGCACAATCGCCTTCACGCCAAAAGCCCCGATAAAAACAATTAACTTTAAGACGCCGAGAAAAAGAAACTCAGCCAACAAAATCCTCAATAGATCCCCAAGACGATTATTTTTAATCAGCCGATAGCTAGCAATACGCGCCTGCTTGAAGCTCTTCTTTTCGAGCACCATGTAATGCATCACGAACAGCCAATTCGTAAAGACGAAAAGCAGAAACAAATAGAGTACGACAAAAACGGAGATCAAAAATTTATTAGACGAAATATAATCAGAGATAAACTCCGGCAAACGAAAACTCGAAAGAATATTAGAGCCAAAACCAATGTTTAAGAATGGCGCCAAAAATAAAGTATAAAAAGCAACGCCAATATTCTTCGGGCGAAACAACTTTGAGCATTGTATAAAATTATGCTTAATTAAACTAAATAGACTTAACCTGTCCCCATGGTAAGACTCATCAAAAATAACCAAAACTGCACCAATATCAAAAACGGTCAAAAACGTAAAAACAATCAAACAGATAACAGCTAAAAGAATTGTAATAGGATGGACCGCAAAACCAAACAGATTATCTAAGGTGATGTACCTATAGCCAGAAACCTTCATTGCAATGCGAATCATCGCCACAACAAGCGGGGAAAACAGAACAAGTGTTGCAGCCTTAAAGATTAACTCGAATTTCAAAAGCGTCCAAAAATTCAAACTAAATAGCTTCCAAAGACGCTTAAAATAGTCCGGACAATGCAAATTAAGCTTAGATTTCGATAATTTCACCATAATGATTATACTAATTATAGCTTATTGAAAAAACTCTTCGCCCTTGATATAATATATTCATTCGCTGGGATAGCGAAGTGGTCAAACGCATCAGACTGTAAATCTGCCGGCATACGCCTTCGTAGGTTCGACTCCTACTCCCAGCACCAAAAGAAAACCCCGAACATTAGTTCGGGTTTTTCTTTTGTATTCTGAGTAGGAGGAGAGCCGTAGGTTCGGACGAGGTAGGAGGCGAGAGAAGCAAAATGCTTGCATTTTTATTTCCGAGCCGACGCCCCGAGTCAAGCAATTCTAAAAGAATTGCGCTCTCCTACTCCCAGCACCAAGCAAACGCCCCGAGTTTAACTCGGGGCTTTTGCTTGGTTTTGAGGAGGAGAGGCGAACCGTAGGTTCGGACGAAGTAGGAGCCGAGCGAGGGGAGAGCAGAATAAGCACTAAGACTTAATCTTGTTCATCTTCTTTAGGCTACATTTCTTACACCTATACTGCGGATGCTTGTCTTCGCTTCGATCGTAATTGCCCCAAGAAACAATCCTATAACCTCTCTTTTTCTTTCCGCAATCAAAGCATTTGACATGATCCTTAATCTCCCAAAGCGGGACATCGCTCTTCTTCTTAAAGATAATCTTATCTACCCAAAAGAAGATTAAACCACCAATAAAATTAGCAATAATAGTTGCCCAAAGCGTCGACATGTTAGACAAAAGCTTCAGGACCACCGCTAAAATCGGGGTACTAAGCTGCCATCTTAATAAATAAAGCGAATATTTCTTAAATAATTCCATTTTTACCTCCAGATATACTCTAGAATAACAGAGAAGAGCTTTTTAGCCAAAGCCTAATCTATTGACATTTACGCGTATTTGTGATATAATAAGTCTGTTTGAATAAAAGTCCTTTTCCAGTTGGTTTACCGACAGCGTCTTGGGGATTAATAAGTAGTCCTCAGCACGCTGTCGGCAAAAGAGCCGTCGCCTCCAGTGTGGGGAACAATCCCCTTAAACCTTCAAGCCACTGGAGAAGGAGGCAGCTATGCTGTACTTCTATAAAACTGTCCGCGCCGAGGCCAAAACGCTGGCTAACGGCACCACCATCATCGGCGTCACGCTCGGCGAGCAGGGTCGCGGCCGCAAGCAGGCCTTCCTCCCGCTCCCGCAGAGCTATGCCGAGAACGACGAGATCGCCGATGGTCTCCACGCCGATCTGACGATCGGTTTCAGCAAGACCGGTCGGCCGCGCATCAACAAGGCGAGTTCACACGAGATGTGGCTCATCATCCAGAGCGGTCACTCCTACTCCCGCAAGGGAAACGGCCGCATCTACGCTACAACGCAGTCGCGTCCCGAAGTCTATGCTCGCGGAAACGGAGCAGAGGGAGACGCCGGGCGCATTGGCAACTGGGATGACATCCTGGTCAAAGCGCACCTTGGAGACATCTATCGCGTCCAGCACAGCGGGTACAAGTACGGCATCTACGACAAGTTCATTATCCCGACTGCCGACGATGTCCTGACGTTCGATTTCGACGACACCGCTCTCGACAACTTCGAAGCGGCCGACATCATCGATCCCCCCATCTACTATGACCAGGAGCACGCGGCACTCGTCACGAACAACGACGAATGGGAGAGACTCTGACCCAAACCAACTGCATTCCCCAGCTAGCTTGCTAGCTGGGGATTTTTCATGCTTGTGCTAAAATTAAGGTAAAGACAAGGGCAATTATTACAGCTATGAATCTCAAACAAATCCGCAAGAATTCAAGAAAGAATCTCAAGCGAAATTATTTCAAAAATGTCATCGTCTGTTTTGTCGTAACCTTCATTTTGACGGGCGGCATTAGCTATACCTCAAAAAATGTACTAGATATAGATATATCAAACCAAAGCGCAATTAAAGTCTTAGAATTCTCGAAGCAGAGGAGTAACAGCGAAATCCTCAACAACTTCCTAGACAATCTAATCTCTGAGCAAAACCGTCAAGACGAGGTTTTTCAAAAGGCTAATAACGGCTTCACGAACACCTTTATTAATGTCATAACGACTGGCCAAAGCATGATCTTTAACATGATCAGTGGCGCAACGCAAGCAATCGCGGGCAATAAGTCGGCCGGTATCATAGCCTCTATTGTTATCACACTCTGGATGCTTTTCAGATATTTCTTCCTGTCCGCCTTCGAAGTTGGCCGCGCCCGTTATTTCCTCGAGCAACGCAAATATCTCGACACGAACCCAGAACGCATCCTCTATCCGTACAAAAAGAAGCGCGCGATCCATGTCTCGACAGTTCTATTCATTAAGAACTTCATGCTCTCGCTTTGGTCGCTCACAATAATCGGCTACTTCATCAAGTACTACGAATACTCCATGATTCCGTACATCCTCGCCGAAAATCCAGACATTAAAATCAAGGACGCATTTAAGCTTAGCAAGGAGTTAACGCGCGGAGATAAAAGAAGGTTATTTTGTATCTCACTCGAAATAATTGCATGGCACCTTCTCGGCCTAATAACCTTTAACCTCAGCAACATTTTCTTCGTAAACCCATACGAGTTCAATATGTTCGCCGAATCATATATCACACTCCGCAAAGCTAAGCGCGCAAACCTTGAAAAGAAAGAACTGCTCAACGATCGTCGTCTTGTCGTCGAAGAAGATCATGCTGGATTCTATCGCGAAAAAGAGAACGAAAACAAATTCATTGAACAAGGCATCAAAAAGAAATATACCCTCAGCTCCTATATCCTACTATTCTTCATTTTTAGCTTCATTGGATGGGCTTACGAAGTGTTGCTATACCTCATCAAAGAAGGCCGCTTCGTAAATCGTGGAACCATGTACGGCCCATGGCTACCAATTTATGGCACGGGCGGCGTCGCGATCTTGTTCTTATTACAAAAATTCCGTAAAAAGCCACTTCTAATGTTCCTGAGTTCATTTATACTTTGCGGCATCATCGAATACTTCGGCGGCTGGGCACTATACCATTTCAATAACGCCAGGTACTGGGATTATACTGACTACTTCCTCAACATCAATGGCTTCATTTGTCCCGAAAGCCTCCTAATCTTCGGCATTGGTGGCTGCGGCTTTACTTATGTTGCTGGCCCAATTCTAGACAACCTCATTTCCAAAATGGAGAAGAAGTTCAAATATATCCTTTGTGCCTTCCTAATTGCAGCGTTTAGTACAGACTTCATAATCTGCAAGATCTGCGGCAACAACAGTGGCGATGGCATCGGCGGAGAAATTTCACAAATCCAGTCGACAAATCCAAAAGTATAAGCTAAACTAAAACTAACAACATAACAAAAATAAAAATGAGCAAAAAACAAAAACAGAGCAAACCAACTACAACGCTAGTAATAGTAATTGTCACTATAATTTTAGCGGTCGCCACAGCTATCTTTTTCATAGTTCGCGCTTTACAAAACAGTCCAACCCCAAGCCCACGCTATGACGATACGGTACTAAAACCAGTCCTTTATCTCTACCCAACCGAAGAAACTGATGTCTCGGTCAGCTTCGCAAAACCAGGACAATTAACCACGACTTACCCGAAATACTATGGCGGCTGGAGCGTTAAAGCATTACCAGACGGCACACTTTTTGATACGACCGGTAAGGAGTACTACGCCCTCTACTGGGAGGAAGACTCAGACCTACAAGCCGACCAAACATCTGCATTCTATGTGACAAAAGACAACGCAATCGATTTCCTCGAAAGCAAGTTGTCATATATGGGGCTAAATGACAAAGAACGCAATGAGTTTATTATGTTCTGGCTCCCAGTCCTAGAAAAGAACGAACAAAGCCTAGTCCGCTTCGCCTTTACCGAAGAATTACAAAAAGACAACGAACTCAAAATCTACCCTCAACCAGACACCCTCTTCCGTGTTCGTATCTTCGTAGACAAGGTTGATTCAAATCCGAATCTACCAGAACCAGCCCTTAAGCGCTTTGAACGCTCAGGCTTCACAGCCGTAGAGTGGGGCGGCACCAAAGAATAAGCCTAGTGTTATACTAAGCTTATGCACGCAATTATTCGTCTTGGGAACGGAAGGTATTATACTAGTGCTGTTTTTGGCCGCTTCCCAGACGAAAGTAGCAGTGATAATAAAGACTTACTTATAGTTTTCAACCAGGCAAAGAACGCGCTCATCGCTTTGCCACAACTCGAATTCACGAAAGACGGATTCATTAGTCGCCATATCATTATTTATGACACCCATGACGCTTCTTGGCGCTACTCTAATGTAAAAGGCACACATCACCACTACGGCAGCGTGGCCTACATGAACAAAGAACAATGTTTCGACCTCGTTCATATGGCGCAGAAGGGAATAATTAATACTGGAATCCCAGAGAAGTGTTTTAAGGACGATCAAGCTATCCCGCTAGAAAAGTGGACCAAAGTTCGTACAGATATCGAGATCCGCAATCTTCTTTCTATTGCTGGAGATTTCCATGACGCCTATGTAGCCGAATGCCAAAGAGACAAGAAAACCGGCAATATTCGAGCACTCTTCAAAGGAGCATGGGGTACGGATATCGAACTAGTTTTTCAGGGCGAAGCAATTTGCCATCTGCACGACCCGAATGAATACGAACCATGGTGGTACGATTGCAAACTAACTAGATATCGCAGCAGAATCTACCTCATCGATTCATCGGAAGCTCGACCAGAAGATTGCGAAAACTGGGATACGGATTATTTTTGCGCTAAAGATTTGTTCTATCATATTATTCCACGCTAAAATTATATTAATTATGTTTAAAAAACTCTGGCAAGATTACCGCAAACTATCCAATGCTGATGGCAAGTGGGTGACCGTTTGCGCGCTCATATACATCACATTTCTCTTGCTCGACGCTTATAATCCCGGCACAATCAGCTCTGCGATCCTTAAATATGTCGGTATCTTCATCTGTGTCGCCTATGCCTATTCTAAAAATCACCGCGACACTGCTTTGACTCTCGCAATCCTATTCACGCTCCTCGCCGACACCTTTCTTGTCTGGACAACACACGAAATTATCGGAGTCGTTTGCTTCTGCCTCGCACAATTTATCCATCTGACCAGATTCAAAAAGAAAAACCAAAGATATTTTGGCCTCTGTCTCGTACTAGGATTTTTCGCAATCATCTTCTTCTATCACGGAACAACCGAAATCCTCTATATTGCCGCAATGTTCTATGCCATCCTACTTCTAACCAACTTTGTTTTCTCAGCAAAAAAGTATTTCAAGCCCAACAGTACCGTTCACGACCGTTTTGGCTTTTACGGTTTCTGTCTATTCGTCTGCTGCGATATCTGCGTCGGCTTCAGGCATATCATGATGGATGGAATCGTTAGCGACATAAGTCTTCCGATAATAAACTTCCTTATCTGGTTCTTTTATTTCCCATCGCAAGTCTTCATTGCGAGTAGCTCAAACATAAGAACCGAGCCAAAAAGCAAGGAAAAAGCTGTGATACAATAAAAGCATGAATACGATATCGGAACTCATTGGTCCCCTATATCAAAAATTACTTGAAATCTGCTCCAAGTACGACATTTCATTAAACCTTGACGTTCAAGATCCGTCACTCAGCTTCGACGATTTAACTCAGGTCAGAGACTTCCTCTATGTCCAGTTAAAACGCGCACTAGAAAACTGCCAGCCAGGCGACAAAATCACTATCGCGGAACAACACAACGATAAACAAGTCCGCTTTAGCGTCAAAGATAGCGGACGCACGCTCAGCCTAGAAGAACAAGAAGAATTGCGCGCTCAAGACCTCGAAGTCCGAGCCCGCTACGGCTACGACAATATCGTAACGATCAAATTCGACATCATCTGAAAATATCCCGAACAGATCGGGATATTATTTTTTCTTAATTTCTAGCGCGAAGCCACCGCCTGGAGCCATGAAAATTTCTAATTGGTCGCCTTTGCGTACCGTACGCTCTTCGATTACATGACCAAGCTGATTATCACGATAATGCGCATCATCTGAATCGCGGAATAGTTTCGCGCGGTAAGTAATATTATCTTCAAGAAAATCAAAATTCAACACAATCTTGCGGCCGTTCTCATCCGTAACGCCACCAACATACCAATCAGAACCATTCCAAACCTGACGAGCCACTACGTAATACTGGCCAATCTCCCCCATCAAAGGCACGGTCTGCTCCCAACTTAGCGGAACATCACGAATAAACTCGTACAGATCCGGATGACTCTCCTCATAGAATCTCGGCCTATCCGAAGCCATCTGCATACCGGAATAAATCGTAATATAGTAAGCAATCTGGCGAGTAATCGTCGTCGCAATACGCTTCGTAGGATTCCCGACATCAAAAATACCACTCGTATAGTCCATGCCGCCCGCAAGCAAGCGAGTATATGGCAAGAAGCAAGTGTGCGAAGGAGACAAGCCGCCACCTTCATATTCCTGACCACGCGCACCTTCTCGTGTCATCAAATTAGGCCAGGTACGCTCAATGCCAGTACTCTTAATCGGCTCATGAACATCGAGCATAATGCCATACTTCGCCGCAAGCTCCAAAGCATACTGATAATGCATCACGCCAAGCTGCGAATGATGGAATTCACGCTGACCATTAATAACCATGCGAGAACCCGCATAGCCGGACTTAATATACCTAACACCGCGCTCTTGTAAATATCGATAGGCGTTATCTATCTGCGACTCATAATTATCTACAAAACCAACCGTTTCGTGGTGGCCAACGATATCTACACCTTTTTCTTTCGCATAACGACAGACTTCATCAAGATCAAAATCCGGAGTCGAATCGAGGAACTTATTATTAACGCCATTCTGGAGCCAATCGCCCTCCCATCCATCATTCCAGCCTTCAATCAAAAGACCTTGTAGACCAAGCCTCTGACAATAATCTATATATTCCTTCGCATGCTCAGTCGTAGCACCGTGACGATCACCCGGAGCCCAAGTCCATTCACCCACAAACATCGCCCACCAAATACCAAGGAACTTAATCGGTTGCACCCAAGAAAAGTCCTCACGCGGAGCAGGATTCAAATTGAGCATCATGCGGCTCGTCGTTAACTCGAGTGGAGTATCGCCAATAATCATCATGCGCCAAGGTGTATTAAACGGAAGATTCACGTACGCCTTCATACCATCAGAAAGCGGCGTAATATCTGCTTGTAACGCATGGCCATTCATCTTGACTGTCATGCCACCGTAGTTATAAAGACAAGCCTCGTGCAAAGCTACATAATTGCCAGTCGTAGACTTAATCGTGAGTGGCGTATGGACAGAATCATTAAGCTCGTAAACAGATTTTTCCGTATAAATATATTCATAGCGATCAGGCTGGTAGGCCGGAATGCTCCAAGCACGATCATTCGCATTAAAGTTGAATTCAGTACGCTCTTCGGAAATCACGAGCGAAGACATTTCAGGCTGCGCCGGAATTTCATAGCGAAAAGCCACGCCGTCGTCATAAGCCCTAAAACGCATCGTCAAGAGGCGAGATGGCTGAATTACTTCCTCTAGATAAATGATAGTCTCGGTATAATTATTTCGAATAAAGTGTTGTTCGCCCCAATAGGCTTCCCAGGTCTCATCGGCACTACGAGAAAAACTTCTGACTACACTAAAGCTATGATCAAGTGAAGCATCGTCTCTTAATCTCAAACCCAAGCGGGAACGATGGACGATTTCCTTTTCATCCTTACTAACTTTGTAATACAAATCGCCATGCGAGAGCTCAAAAGTAATCACGACGCGCCCATTTGGCGACTTCGTTTCGAAAATAGCGTCAGTCTTCGCTTTCTTAAAGATTTTACTTAGAAAGCCCACACCACTTCCTCGAACATAACTAAAGTAAATTATAGCATTAGCATGTTAAAAATACTACACAATTCATTTCTAATAACAGATAGAAACTGTTAAAATAGAAGGTATGAAAGCGTTGTATCGGAGGTATCGACCAAAAAGCCTAGAGGAAGTAGTTGCTGAAAAACAGGTAACAGAGCCTTTGCTCGCCTCGCTTCAAAAAGGCCAGATCGGACACGCATATCTTTTTGTTGGTCCACGCGGCTGCGGCAAAACTTCCGTCGCACGCATTCTCGCGCACCAGATTAACGGCTTTAAATACGAACTAGAGGACAACTATTTAGATATAATCGAAATCGATGCAGCCAGTAACACTGGCGTAGATAATATCCGTGAATTACGCGAACGTGCAGTTGTCGCGCCAGTAGAGGGCAAGTATAAAATCTACATCATCGACGAGGTGCATATGCTCTCGAAATCTGCATTCAATGCCTTGCTAAAAACACTAGAAGAGCCGCCGGAACATGTCATTTTTATCATGGCTACTACAGACTTCGAAAAAGTCCCCGCCACCATCGTTTCACGCTGTCAAACCTTCCAATTTAAGCTAGCCGACTCTAGCGAGATGCTTGAGTACCTCAAGAAAATCTGCAAAGCCGAAAAGATTTCCATCGAAGACGAAGCGCTCGAGATTATTATCAACCGCGGTGGAGGCTCCTTCCGTGATACTTTATCATTACTCGATCAGATTTCTACGATTAGCACAAAAAAGATTACTGGCGAAGCCGTCCGCCAAATTCTAGGCATGCCGAGCAGCGAAGCTGTTTCAATCCTATTAGACGCCTACAAGAATCAAGATTTAAATACGATCCGCGAGCAAATCATTGAACTCAAAAAGAGCAACGTAGATATTAACCAAATTGCCGAGCAGATGATTTCGCAAATTATCAGTAAACTAGATCTGCAACTGCTTTCAATCATCGAACCGCTCACGGAAGTCTCTAAGTCTAATTTTCCAGAGGTCAAGTTATTGAGCATCCTTGCAACACCGAGCGTCAAAAATCCAGTCATCGTCCAGGCACGAGCAGAAGCACCTGTTGTAAAAACTACAACAGAAGTAGTAAAACCAACTGTTGTAAAATCTACAACAGTAGCAGAAAAAACAACGGCACCAGTCGAAGCAAAGCCAGAAGTGAAGCCAAAAGCGGAGCCTAAGGTCGAAGCAAAAGCCGAAGCCAAGCCAGAACCAGTACCAGAAAAGGCCGAAACCAAGGCGCCAGCCGTTAAAAAGAATTACGAGACCAACGACGAGCTTTGGAATGCGATTCTTGAGCATGTCAAAGAACATGCCTGCTCGATTTCTAGCCAAATTAGCGAATCGGATTATACAATCGAGAACAATATCCTAACAATTTATACCGGAAAGAAATTCTTCAAGAACCAAATCGAGAAGAAACGCGGCATTATTGCAGAAGTATGCCCGGACGAATATGAGATCGTAGTAACTGACGAGGCTCTACAAAAAGACGAAACCATGGCCAACATTGCCGAAATAATGGGCGGAGGAGAGGAGGTCGCTTTTAGCGAATAGAACTATGGAAGAAGAATACCAGGAGAATATCAAAGCTCGAACCGAGCGCATTCCACCGCAGAATCTCGACGCAGAGAAATCCCTTTTGAGCGCCATCCTTATTTCCGAAGAATCCCTGCCAGATGTCACCGAAATTGTATCTCCAAAAGACTTTTACGATGAGCGCAACCGCCACATCTACAACGCAATGTGGAACTTGTACGAGAAACACCAGCCAGTCGACCTCCTGACGGTCAGCAACGAACTTAAGCGTCACAAGCTTACCGCCAAAGCCGGTGGAGCCGCCTATCTTTCTGAGCTTTCAAGCTATGCGCCAACCGCTGCGCATGCCGCCGCTTATGCCGAGCTTGTCGCAAGCTGCGCCGTTCGACGCCGCCTAATTACCGCCGCTGCAGATATAACCGAATCAGCCTACGACGAATCGACCGAAACCCAAGAAATCCTCGGCGAAGCAGAGAAATCGCTATTTAATGTCTCCGAGCAAAACTCGCACGGCGAAATGGTTTCCATGTCCGATTTACTTTCTTCAACCTTCGATCGCCTAGAAGAGCTCTACGAAAACAAAGGTACACTCGCAGGCTACAAAACCGGCTTCGTTGACCTAGATAAAATGACTGCCGGCCTCCACAAATCTGACCTTATTATTCTCGCAGCCCGCCCGGCAATGGGTAAGACCGCCTTCGCGCTTAACATTGCGCAGAATGTTGCGAATATTAACAAAAAGGCCGTTTGTATCTTCTCGCTCGAGATGGGTAAAGAGCAGCTAATTAATCGTATGCTCGCAGATGCTTCCGGCGTCGATTCCTTCAAGCTTGAAACTGGTAACTTCAACGGGGAGGATTTCGAGCAAATCTCACAGGCAATGGCCGAAATGAGCGAGATGCAAATCTTCATTGATGATACTCCGGGTCTCACAATTATGGACATGCGCACCAAATGCCGCCGCCAAGCTCACGATAGCGACCTTGGCCTGATTATCGTAGACTACCTTCAGCTTATGAGTAGCACCTCGAAGCAAGCACAGGGCAACCGCGTTCAGGAAATTTCAGAAATTTCCCGCGGTTTAAAGCTTATTGCGCGCGAATTGAATGTCCCGGTAATTGCGCTCTCGCAGCTCTCTCGTACGGTCGAATCCCGCGACCCGAAGATCCCAATGCTATCCGACCTTCGCGAATCGGGTTCCATCGAGCAGGATGCAGATATCGTCATGTTCCTATACCGCGAAGATTACTATAATCCAGAAACCGACCGTCAGAATATTACAGATTTGATCCTTGCAAAGCACCGCCGCGGCGCCGTCGGCAATATCGGCCTCTACTTCGACAAGGCCCGCGTTCGCTTTATGTCCCTCGACAAAACTCATGCCGAAGAGAACATGTAGCCTAGCGATTTGCAAGCCATAAGCAAATTTGCTAAAATCTTTTTAGTGAAAGACAAAACAAAACAAATCTTTCTTTATCGCCATCGTTTTTTAATTGGCTACATCCTCATAGGAATCATTTTTATGTTCCTGCTTTGCATGTTGCCGATCCTTGTTCCGGGCGGTCTGAGTGAAGGCGAAATGAGCGCTGCAGTTAGTGCAGACGCAATTAGCTTTGATTTCATTAAAAATGGTAATGCGATCAATTTGCCGTATTTTGGCGTACAAAAACTCTGTCTAAAATATCTTGGACTTAATATTTTCGCCATTCGTCTACCATCAATTATCTTCGGCGCCGCATCAGCATTCTTTATCATCTTGTTACTAAACCGCTGGTTTAAATCTGATGTAGCCATTATTAGCTCAATGCTAACAACGCTATCAACGGCATTCCTATGCCTCGCAAATTTTGGTACGCCGGATATCATGTATGTTTTCTGGCTATCGTTTATTCTCTGGTTAGGAAGCAAAATCGTTGGAAATAAAGATATAAAAGCAATATTCGTTATCTTATTCACAAGCTCCATCGCATTCTCGTTATATACGCCGCATCTTTGTTATGTGGCTCTAGCAATTTTAATTGCAGGCATCATTCATCCACACCTACGCTGTTCAATCAAAAATCTCAAAACCTACCAGCTAATTATCGCAATCGCAATCTTCGTATTAGCTATTTCGCCATTAGTATTATCCAGCATCTTTGCGCCTGCAAGCCTATTCAAATTAACCTTCATGGAAGACTTCACGCCAAAGCACTACATCCAAAATATTCGCGACGCATTCATGCCATTCTTCTCATTTGCGCTCGCCTACGATAGCGTTTATTTAGCACCACTATTCGGCCTAGGTACAGTCGCTCTAATTATTATTGGTACACTAGCATCGATCGATAAATTATTCGCTTCAAAGAACCTTGCGACCTTGCTATTAATTGTCTTCGCAGTTCTAATATCTGGCCTCAGCAAGAACGCTGCAGTCATAATTGTCGTACCAGTCGCAATCTTAACTGCAAATGCCATCGAATCACTTGTGACACGCTGGCATAGCCTATTCCCAACAAACCCATACGCACACATCATTGGCGCACTACCAATTATTGCAATTATCAGCATGATGCTTTTCTCAGGTCTCTCACATTACCTGCAAGGTTACCATTACACTCCACGCGTCACGAAAAACTTCAGTTCAGATATCGAAATAATCAATAAGGAGTTAGCCGCCGGAGACATCCTCATGATTGGCGAAGACGACAACGAAAGTTTCTATAAGCTCTTCGAAAAATATAAATCGCTTAATGTAACCAAAGAAATCCCAGAGAACTACAATACCAGGATTGCTGGACTTGGAACCAAAATCGAGAATGATAAAATCAAGCTCTCTCGTATCGCTACCTCGTCAAAAAGCCGAAACTCTGATAGACTATACATATATACTAAGATTTCAGAAAATCAAGAAACGGGAGAATAGACAATGGGTCAAACCATGGATCAGATGAAGATGCTCAATGAGCTCCGCAAAGCCCAGAAGAGCCTTAAGAACGAAATTGTAGAAGTCGAAGCCGGCGACGGCGCAGTCGTAATTCAGATTACTGGCGAATTGAAGATTAAGAAGGTCTCTCTCGACCCAGAAAAAATCGACCTTGACGATATCCACGAAACCGAGCGCTGGATTGAAAATGCCCTCCGCGACGGTTACGCAAAGGCACAGGAAATCGCCACCGACAAGATGAAGCCGCTCATGGGCTCCCTCGGCAACTTCGGAATATAATAATCGGTTTAAATAAAATAGTAACTATAGCGTATTTCTTAACTCCACTTCGTTCTTGACGTTAAGAAATACGCTTAGCTACTTTTTTTATCTAAACCATAATTTTCTTTTATTTACCACCGAAAGCGGGGCAAAGGTGAATGGAAAATATCATTTATCCTTACGAATGCTATACTAAGCTTATGGATACGAAGTTTTACTTCGCGGGCTCGATTCGAGGCGGACGCGAAAAAGTTGATACCTTTATCAAGATCAATGAGCTATTAGAAAAGCACGGCGAAGTCCTAGATAAACATGTAGCAAATCCTAACGTCGGCCGATTAGAGCAAAATCTCACCGAAACAGAAATCTATAAACGGGATATAGCATGGCTAAACGAATGCGATATCGTAGTCGCAGAAGTCACTACACCATCACTCGGCGTAGGTTATGAAATTGCCTATGCCGAAAAGCTAGACAAGAAAATAATCTGCCTCTATGACAAATCCATCAATTTAAGCGCCATGATTCGCGGCGACGAAAATCTCAGAGTAATTCCTTACGAAACTGACGAGGAGCTTCTAAGCGAACTAGAAAACACCCTCAAAACCAATTAGCTTATCTGTTATAATCGATTTATGTTACCGAGCGCCCTAAACGATCTAATCGAATGTCTTGGCCGCCTTCCAGGAGTTGGCCCACGAACCGCCGAGCGTTACGCTTATTTCTTACTTAAAAACGATGAGTTAATTTCCAAGAACTTGGCCAACGCGCTCAATAACCTTCATTCTAACGTCAAAAGCTGCCCAAAGACCTTCGCGCTAATTAGCAGCGACAACGACATCTCGCCGCTATATGACGACCCGGCAAGAGACAAAACGACAATTCTAGTAGTAGAAGAGCCGCTAGACATCTACGCCATCGAGCATACAAAAAGTTACAACGGTACCTATCATGTCCTCGGCGGTGCAATCTCGCCAATGGACGGAATTACGGCCGACCAGCTCCATATTAAGGAGTTAATCGACAGAGTAGAGGAAGACGATGTGAATGAAATCATTATCGCAACCAACCCATCTGTCGAAGGCGAATCGACCGCAGTATTACTAGAAAAACTGCTCCATGAAAAATATCCAGAACTTCAAATAACGCGCTTGGCACGAGGCTTACCATCTGGCGTATCGCTAGAGTACGCAGATCAAATCACATTGGCCTCAGCACTCAATAACCGCACGAAGCTCTAATCTCACCACAAGCATAAAACATCCATTTATTCCTTTTGACCTAACAGCCAAAAGATGTTATAGTACACAAATCAAGGGTGGCGTACTTTAGTATTTTTGTGAGTTTTTTCTAGAGTCCCAATCCCTTCGAAATTTTATATTTTAGGAGGAGCAATATTATGCCTGAACTCTCCACACTTATCCCGATCATTATCGGAGTAGTTGCCGTTATCGCGATCATCATTGCGCTCTTTGCGATGATTAAGACTGCGAATGGTAATGAAGCCCTGGTTGTATCCGGTGTCGGCGCAACCGACAAGGACGGCAACCCGACGATTAAGCGAGCAGGAGGCAGAGTAGTTATACCTTTCATACAAAAGGCTAAATACTTCGACCTCTGCGTCCGCACAGCCAAAGTTGTAGGTGACGTAACTAAGACACAAACCGGCGTTCCGATTAAGATAGATTGGGCGGTCGCATACAGCCCCGATGTCTCGAACGAGGAAAGCCTCCAGCGAGCAGTCTGCAACTTTCTCGACAAAGACGACCAAGCACTCAGAACAGTTATCCTTGACGTAGTTTCCGGCGGCGTTCGTGCAGTTATTGCAAAAATGACTCCGGAAGAAGTCATGAACGGAAAAGACAAACTTGACGACCAAGTCAAGGAGTCAATCGCGGCACAAATGAAGGACCTCGGCTTTAATGCAATACTCAGCATTCATGAAGTCGAAGACGCCCCTGAAGGCACCTATTACCGCGACCTCGCGGCAAGAGACCGTGAAGCTGTTCACAGAGATGCAGAGAACATCTCAGCAGAAGCCCAGCAGTCGATTCGCGAGAAAAAGGCATCTACTGATCTCGCCGCACAGCAGGCCGAGCTCGATGCACAGGTAGCAATCGCCGAACGTCAGCGCGACACCGATGTTAAGAAGGCTCAGTTCCAGGCAGAAACCGCAAGAGAACAGGCCAAATCCGCTATGGCAGGCGAACTCGAGCAGCAGCAAATCAACCAAGAGCTCGAGCAGAAGAAGGGTGCCGTTGCAGTCATGCAAGCAGAGCAGGAAAACCTCGCCGCCATCAAGCGTCAGGAAGTAGCCGTCACTCAGGCGGAGACCGCCAAGAAAACGACAATCATCGATGCTCAAGCAGAAGCCGCTCGCAAGAAAGAGCAGGCAGCCGGTGAGGCCGAAGCCCTCAAAGTAACTTCCGCAGGTCAAGCAGAGGCCAAAAAGCTTACCGCAAGCGGCGAAGCCGAAGCTGCCGCAATTCGCAAAACCAAAGAAGCTTCCGCAGCCGCAGAAGCGCGCAAGACCGAAGCAGAAGGCTCAGCATCCGCTCGTAAGACAGAAGCAGATGCCGAAGCTACCGCCATCAAGATGAAGGCTAGCGCCGATGCCGAAGCCATTAAAGCTACCGGTGAAGCCGAAGCTGCCGCTATCTCCGCAAAGGGTAGAGCAGAGGCAGAAGCAATCGAAGCCAAAGGTAAAGCTGAAGCAGAAGCCGCCCGTGCACTCTCTGACGCCCAGGCCGCAAATGACAGAATCAACTTCGAGCTTCAGAAAATCGAAATCGAGCAGTCGACTCGCGTCCAAGTCGCAACCAGCGTCGCAACCGTCATGGCCGAAATCGGCAAGAACGCTAAGTTCTATGATTTTGGCGGCGGCGGCAAGGGTGAATCTGGCGGAGATCTCCTTACGAGCGTGCTGGGTCGCATACCACAAATTTTCGCTCAGGCCGATGCACAGAATCAGGCGCTCAATGGCGAAGAGCTGACCGACACGGTCAAGAAGCTCGTCGCATCAATTGCAGACCCAATTAAGAAGAAGGACACCCCCGCCGAAGGCTCCGATGATTCGGACAATGAACCCCTCATCGAAGGCCCATACAGCTTCGACGAAGAAGGCCCCGAAAATACCGACTCGCCTTTTAGGCACGATGAATAAACCAGAAAAAAATAGAAAAGATTCTAAAAAACTCACAAAAATCAAATCCCTCGCTTATGCGGGGGATTTTTCTATATCTTTATTATTTCTCGCTTGGAAGCGGATGCGCGAGTGCCATCTTGCGAACTTCTTCACGCAAGCGCGAATCCGTCACAGCATCCTGACGCTTGTCCGCACAAATCTCCACGACTTCAAGCATCCAATCGGCAATCTTAACCATATCTTCTTCATTGAGGCCACGAGTCGTAATCGCAGGCGTGCCAAGGCGAACACCAGAAGGCGTAAAGCGAGGCATCGTATCATTAGGAATCGCATTCGCATTCAAGGTCAAACCGATCCTATCCAACGCACGTTCATAAGTCTTACCATCAACACCAAACGAAGACATAATATCGATTAAAATTAGATGATTATCCGTACCGTCGCCAACCAGCTTAAAGCCGCGTTCCTTCAAAGCATTCGCTAAAGCCTTGGCATTCTTTACAATATTCTCGGCATAAGTCTTAAACTCAGGCTGCAAAGCTTCATAGAAAGCAACCGCCTTCGCCGCGATTACATGCATCAACGGACCGCCCTGAGTGCCAGGGAAGACCGAGCGATCGATCAAAGTTGGGATATTCTCAAGCGTATGCTCAGGCTTCTTCAAAGGATTCGAAACCTTACCCTTGGTCAAAATCAAGCCACCACGCGGACCGCGAAGAGTCTTATGAGTCGTTGTCGTCATCACATTAAAGCCAAAGTCCAAAGGATTTGGATGAACACCACCAGCAATCAAGCCGGCAACATGCGCCATATCTGCCATCAAGAGACAGCCAGGAACCTTGTCTGCGATCTTGCGGATACGAGCAAAATCCGGAACCTTCATGAACGCAGAATAGCCAATCAAGATAATCTTCGGCTGATGTTCAATTGCCTTCTTTTCAATATCTTCATAATCCAAATCGCCGGTTTTAGGATTCGTCCCGTAACTCACAAAGTTGTAAATATGCGCACTCTGCGTAACCTTAGCACCATGCGTCAAATGGCCACCCTGAGCCAAATCCATACCCAAAACCGTATCGCCCGGTTCGAGCCACGCATTGTAGACCGCATTGTTCGCCTGAGCGCCACTATGTGGCTGAACATTCGCATGATCAGCATGAAACAAACGACGAGCGCGCGCAATCGCCAAACGCTCAATCTTGTCAGTATTATCCTGCCCGCCATAATAGCGATAGTTTTCTGTCGTCGCGAGCAAAACTTCCTTGTCGTCACCATCAAGACCAGCAAAATTCGGATATCCTTCAGAATACTTATTTGTTAAAACCGAGCCCATCGCATTCAATACGCCACGCGAAACACAGTTCTCGCTCGGGATTAATTCTAAGCCTTCACTCTGACGCTTCACTTCGGCATCAATCAAGTCAAAAATCATCTCGTCCATAAGACCTCCTTCTTTAAAACTATTTTATCAATCAAATAAAACAATCTAAACCATAAGCTCATTGTAGCATGACAAAAACACAAAACATGCTCAAGCTAATCTTGATTTCCTGAGCAAATCTGATATAATATAAGAGATTGTCATCGCTCTAGTCACAGAGAGGGGGGTGAAAAATATGATGACAATGGCAAATTTGTTGTTCTTGTACATCGTAATCATTATGTTCGCAACGAGTTCGAGAAATAACATCGACTCGTCAACCGCAACCGCAGGTGTGGCCACGGCAACATCTGCCCGCATGGTTTTTGTCGAGGCCCTCAAGCTGAAACTTAAGAGATTCTTGATGTTCGGCCCCGGCGGAGGACCTGGACCGCCCGGTGGCGGCCCTGGAGGACCCGGACCTGGTCATGGACCCGGCTTACCTGGAGGCCCCGGCAACGGCCCGTTCGCACCCGGTGGACCTTACGGCCCCGGTGGTGGACACTTCGGAGGCCCTTACGGCGGACCTTATGGCGGACCAGCAGGCTCTGGCCCCAACGGCTTCAATGCCGGAGGATATGGCTACGGACCTTTTGGACCCGGCTACTTTGGTCCTGGCAGTGGTGGTTATGGCCAGTTCGGTAATAACTACTATGGACCAAACGGTTTTGGCCCTGGCGGAGCACAAGGAGGCGGAGCTGGTGGAGCATACTATCCAAGAAGGACAAAACAATCCCAGTGGGAGCGTTTGGTCAACTGGAGCGTATTCTTCCACAATACCAGATCTAGAGCACTCGCGACTTTCTTCCTCATCCTTGAGATGATTGGTATAGTCGTGCTGTTCTTCGTCATCCTGGCCTGGATCTTCTAACGATGCACAGAACAAATACCCCGTAGTTCGCTACGGGGTATTTTCATGCCAAAAATTAACCCCGCCATTACTGACGGGGTGTTCAAATTAAAGATCAAAGGTGTCTTTCCGGCGTCCTTTTTTGCCAGGCTTCTCCGGTTTTTCGTTAAGCCCAAGAATAAGAACATAGTCGTAAAGCAGAATCGGGAAAATCGTACCGTCAACTCTGAGCGGCAGCTCGATCGGATCGGGCGTATGCTCATCCTGCGAATCGGCGTTCTTCTCCGGATAACAGAAACGAGCATAAATCTCCGAAAGCGGCGCATCAGAATGAGTAGTGCTAGTGAACTCATCCTCATTGTGCCCCCAAGAGAATTCTTCGCCACTCGTATCAGTCTTGCGCTGCTCGACGCAGTCAAAGGGAATATCAATAGCCGAGTCAAAGCGTGCAATCACGGTCTCCTTGCCATAGCACCTCGCGATAATCTCCGTAATAGCACAAGGATCAAAAATCTGAGTAGAGTCAACTTCGAAACAGTCGCTAAGGATATCATTTTCAAAATCGTCGCCATTTTCCTTCAGTCTGTCCCGACGAATGAGGCCCGCAAAGCTCATCAGCATGTCGCAGAGCATCGAGAACACGGAGTTACAGTTCGTATCTTCAAAGAAGAAAAACTGCTCATCCGCATCATCGCCAAAGCCCAAGTAATAAGAGTACTGATGATCCATAGGCCTTTTAGAAGCGTGCACAAGCTTGATGTTCTTCACGCGGTCCGGCAAGCGGAAAACATAGTCCGAAACCCAATCAGCATAGTAGTCAGCGCGAACGCCACCGCAATGAATGTGCATAGACTGACCATGAAACCACATACAAAGCTGCGCGAGGGACATAGGAGCTCTTTTCATTTTTAAATCACCTTCCTAAAAAAGTTCAAATCGCACCGGATTGTGCGATTAGTACCCATATTATACAATATTTTCGCCATTCTCTCAACGATACGAAAAATCCCCGTCCAATATCGGGCGGGGATAATCGACTTATCTTATTGCATTACTGATGTTTCCAGGAGTAGTATCTCTCCCAGTATTGGTTATAGCCTTTCCAGGTGCCGTTGCTCAAATCGATCAATGCTTTTTCGAGCATCTTGACATTTGGATTACCGATCAGCGGAGCAAGCTCAGCCGCCTCATAAGCAAGAGCATCCTTAACCTTAAAGATGTTCTTTTTCGCCAAGAGATCAGCCAGATCGCCTAAGCCAGGAAGCTCACGTAAACCCAACTCGAGCTCAATCGCGCCAAAGCTCTGCGCATGCCAAGAACGGATATTTGCGCTTCGCTCAACCCGCGCACAGTTAATCTCGCGATTAATAATGCAAGGTGTGTAACGAGGCATACGACGCTCCGCTTCGGACATCTCGACACAGAGACAACCAAGCCGCTCGGGTGGGCAATTATCAATATCAATAGCGCAAAGCCGCTCGATCAGAGCAACATAGAATGAGGTCTTCTTGATGTCGGGATCGAACTCGCTGGAGTACGGATCATTTGCATTAAGATCAAAGCTTGCAACCTTGTGGACGCGCCCAGCACGCTGCAAAATCTGCTGGCTGTACTCGTTCAGAGGACGAATCAGCTCAGCAAAGTAGAAACAGAGATTCCGCTGGGTATCGGCATCGTTCTTGAAATAACTCAGACTTAGACCGCTTTCCGCTTTCCTCAAGCCTGAATCGAGTAATTCTTTAGCATATTTGCTCGAGACGCCGATATGACTAGCAATCGCAGTGGTACGCATGATCTTTTCTTGTCCGAAACGCATCATAAGCACCGTCTTTTCCAGTCCCTTGATTCTTTCGCTGAAGGCAATATCGAGCATGTTCAGGAAGTCCTTATCCAGCTCGACGTCAACCTTTTTACCAGCGACTGCATTAATGAGATTCTTAGCGAAGATTTCGTTCATAGAATCTCCTCCTTTCATAGTCGTGAGGTGGATATCGTGCAATAAGATAAGTTAAGGTACGCTGCCTACAGTATATAATATTTTCCAGATTAGTCAAGATGGAGTAGGCTGCGTTTACATTGCGCCAAAGCTTTGTTAGAATCAAATACGCAGTCTCAAAAAAACGAGGCTAGTATCTTAAAGGAGAGGATATAATTGTATATTCCGGACCAACAACAGGCAAAGCATCTCTTTATGCTTATCTTCAGAACTAAACCAGAGATACCATGCCGCAACCCCGACGCATTAGGGCTATTCGTAAAGCTCAACACGACACATGAAGAATTCGAAGCCCTGCAACGGTTTCTCGACCAAAAACTGAGCGATTCCGAGTTTCTGAAAGCGACAACAAATCTCAAGCGGGACGATACAGAAGACGCCAAAATCTTAAGAGTAGCAGAGAAGCTCTTGTCAAATTACGGCCTTGTCATCTCGTATATGTTCACATTGACGGAGCAAGAAGCAAAACGCGTCGCAAACAAGATTTATATGGCCCTAATCCCGTACCCCAAGAAAATAGAAATACACTAATCCTCTTATCATGGACGGCCCACCGCGTCATGCGGAGGACCGTTCCAAACCAAATCTATTGACATTTTGAAGCATATGTGATATAATAATCACATCATTGGCAAAACGCCAAAAAGCACCTTTAGTAATTAGCTATATCTCTACGGCCTGTTTTGCTTATCTATAAGGTAGCCAAAACAGGTCGCAGAGAAGTCTGGCGCGACCTTCTTAAATCCATCCACCCACCCATAGCCAAATCAAGGAGGAACTAAAATGAAAAAGAAGATCACCATGGAAGCCGTCATCGCTGGCCTCAAGTTCATCGCAGAAAACCGTGAGCTCTCCGACGACGCACTGGCCGACGGCCTGGCAAAGCTGGGCTGCGACTGGACATTCGATGACTGGAATGAGCAGTTCGCCAACGCCCCGCAAATCTCGCTCTTTACGGGCGTAAGGCTCGGCACCATCAGCTGCGGTTCAAGCATCATCATCAACATGGGAAGCCGCAACCCCTTCAATCGCTCCTACGGCGACGACCGGTTTCTCAGCGTTGACGACGACACGTCGGTCTACTCGTTTATCCGCATCGTGACAGGCGACGACTCCTATACCAAGGAGGCAATCGAAGCTAAGAAGGCCGCGTCCGCCGCAAGCTAAGCTAATTCACAACACACCCCCGACTTCCGCACGGCCAGTGCGGGCAGAGCCGGGGGCTTTCTCTTGCCTGAAAAATACACGAAAGCCCCAGCAATCGCCGGGGCTTTTTCTATCCAGAAACAAAAATTATTTCGTAGAATAAATCGTTCAGATGGGAGTTTTCTTCAAGCGCAGCGCACCTTACGGTGAGCAAGCGCGAAAAAACGCCCATATGGGCGATTTAATCAGGAAATAATGGTGGTCACGGCTGGACTTGAACCAGCGACACGCGGCTCTTCAGGCCGCTGCTCTACCAACTGAGCTACATGACCAACTCAATATTTAGACTTTATCACAAATTCCCCCTGAACGCAAACAATTAGTTGCCAACAAGAAAACAGCCGCAAGTCACAATAAAATCAATAAACCCGCAAAAGCCGTGCCAGAGTTTCTTCTTAAAGCTAACCTTTATTTTATTTGCCATTTATGTTATTATAGAACGCGTTCGTCAAAAAATATAGAGACGACGAAAGCATATTTTACAGAGTAAGGAAACTATCAATATGCAATGGAGGTGCATATTTTTGACAAACGAAACCCCGACAAATGACCCCACTATCAATCAGTTAGAGGCCGCAAGTATGCTCAATATCCCCGAGCTCAACGGCCAATTAATGAGAGAGGTTGCGGAAGCATTCGCAAAGGTAATTGATACTAAGGACGAGTACACAAACGGTCACTCGCATCGCGTTGCTGCATATACCAGAATGTTAGCTACACAGCTACGCATTAACGGCGCAGAGATCGAGCGCATGTACAATGCTGCGCTCCTACATGATATCGGCAAAGTCAGCATTCCGACAGAATTACTCCTAAAAGAAGAACCCCTCACCGATGAAGAGTTCTCCTTGATTCAATCCCACACCGCAAAAGGCTATCATATCCTCAAGGGTATCACTAGCATGCCCGAATTCGCTCAGGCTGCAGGCTGTCATCACGAAAGGCCCGACGGCAAAGGCTATCCCAGAGGCTTAAAACAGGAAGAAATTCCTCGAATTGCCCAAATTATTGCCGTAGCCGACAGCTTTGATGCTATGTATTCAGACAGGCCCTACCGCCCCAGAATGAACTTTGAGTGCGCCGTGGATATTATCCGCAAAGGCAAAGGCACTCAGTTTACCGAAGACGTAGTCGATGCATTTCTTGCGCTTGTCAAGAAAGGCTTCCTCCGCGCCAAAGATGACGATGGCGGAGGTTGCTTCGAAAACATTGATAATATCTCAAAATAAACAGAAACCGGACTAAACACCTTACTCTAATCGCAGACCGCACGAACTAGTGCGGTTATTTTTTATCATCAAAAATCCCCGCTTCACACGGGGGATTTTATTTTATCAATAACTAGCGACGCTTCGCAAGAATTCCATAGGAAGCAACTGCAAATAATACGATAACACTGCCAAGGAGTCCAGTAGTTGCAACCTTTACGCTATCCAAAGTGTCTGGATTGTCTTCGACGGTAAAGTTGGCTTCCACTTCGCCATTTTCGTAAACGATCGTCAGAGTATGATTGCCAGTCGAAATGGAATCGAGATAGTCTGAAAGCAAAGTCACAATTACGCTACCAGCACTATCCTCATGATTGTCTTCATCAATCTCCTCACCATCGACCAAGACACCAGTATAGTCATCCTCGAACGAGCCGGTCGCATGGAAGGTTAATCCGCCCTCGCTGCCCTTTGCCCAAGTCTGACCATCACCATCAATCATCGCATAACCTTCTCCGTAGTAGGCATTCAAAGTAACAATATGGGTCGTAATAGTAATACCTCCAACACCCACATAAGCATGATCAAGATCATCTGGATCGCCAACCATAACCACATCACTACCAGCGACAACAGTATCCGCAATGATTTCATCATAGGCAAACATAAAAACATTAGTACTTCTTACTTCATCAAAGACCGAGTTATCTAGATACAAAGTAACTGCCTCGCTGCCTTCATCCTCGCTAGCAATCAAGAAGCAAAGATACGGATCGCTATCATCGTCGCCTTCCTCACCAACGAACTCATCGTTGACAATATAACTACAATATTCAGTCTCATCTGGATAACCAGCCTCGTCATTTGCATCATGGATCTTGCCAATCAACGTCTTAGCATAGCTACCAGTAAATTGATATGACTGATCGTTCGTAATATCCGCAACTACGACATCTTCCTGCGTCACACGGTTTATCGTGCCAACAGCCGAAGCCAAATTAGTAGTAAGTAGGGGGGCAGCCACCAAAGAAAGAGAAGCCGCGCCTAGCAAAAATTTGCTCTTTTTCACACTATTCTCCCAAAAATTCTTATGTATTTATTATACACTAGCGCAATCGCAAAAATCCACTAGCGTTTTTCAATCTGTTTGACCGATGGTATAATAATGTTATGAAAAAATTTAATACGTCGCCGTTATCCGGCATGCAAGAACTCCTACCAACTGAGCAGGTCGTTTTTGACAAGCTCAAACAAAATATTAGCGACGTATATCACCATCACGGCTTCCTGAGCATCGAGACGCCGATTATCGAGCGTACAGATATTCTTTTAGCAAAAGCTGGTGGCGACACCGAAAAACAAATCTACTTCGTCAACAAAACCGCAGAATCTGCAGATGCGCCAGATCAAGCTTTGCGCTTTGACCATACCGTCCCTTTGGCGCGCTATGTCGTCGAACATAATAATGACCTAGCATTCCCATTCTGCGTCACTCAGATTAACCGCAATTTCCGCGGCGAACGCGCGCAGCGTGGCCGCTTCCGCGAATTCTATCAGTGCGATGCGGACATTATTGGCCGCGAAAAGCTCCCAATCGCTTACGATGCAAAGGTAATTGCCTGCATTTACGATGCTTTGAAAACTTTCAATCTACCAAAGATGAAGATCCGCATCAGCAACCGCAAGGTATTATCTGGTTTTCTTGAAACACTAGGCCTTAGCGAAAAGAGCGCCGAAATCTCCGATATTATCGACCACGCAGAAAAGATTCCAGTTGAAGCTAGTCGCGAGAAGCTAGCTAATCTAGGATTAAGCAAAGAGCAGGTCCAAAAAGTTTGCGACTTCATGTTTACGCGCGGCGATTACGAGGAAACTTCCGCTAAGCTCAGCGAAATTCTCGGTGGCAATATCGAGAAAGTTGCCGAAGGCCTCAATGAGCTCAAAATTGTCTATAACTTGCTCGTCAAACAATGCGATGGCGCAAATATCGACATCGACTTCATGATTATCCGCGGCCTCGACTACTACACCGGCACCGTTTACGAAACCTTCCTCGAAGATTACCGCGAAATCGGCAGCATCTCAAGTGGTGGACGCTACGAAAATCTCGCCTCCAACTTTACTGAGCAAAAATTCCCTGGTGTAGGTGGTAGCATTGGCTTAACACGTCTATTCTTCGTCCTGAAAGAGCTCGGTCTCATCAAAACCGACGCCGAATCCATGCCAGTAGATTACTGTGTTTTGCCATTTGGCGAGAATGAATACGAATTTGCGCTTGAAGTCACCAAAAAACTTCAAGACGAAGGCCAAATTGTCGACATCGATTACAACGAGTCGAAGCTCGGCAACCGCCTCAATCGCGCCGCCAAGATCGCAAAAAACGCAATCATCATTGGCGATAGCGAAGTTGCAAGCAGAGAAGTCGAAATCAAGAATCTAGCCACCGGCGAGAAGACTAAAAGACAATTCTAATACCAAAAAGACCGCTTCGAAAGGCGGTCTTTTTATTTACCACGCTCCGATTACTAAAGCGGTGCGATCATCGCGCTTGCGCGCACTCGCAACTAAGTTTCTTGAGGCATCTTCAGAATCACGAGAATTCTTTACAATACGACAGACTTCCTCGACGCTCATCAAATCCGCGCCTCTATCGCCAGTAATACCATCGGAACACATCATAATCTTATCGCCACGTTTTAGCTTATACTCGCCGTATTGCTTCACTTCACCATAATCCTGCGATATAGCATTTGTAATTTGGTGCTCAAAACCCTCATCCTGCGTAATTAGCTCGCCGGTACCGTCTTCGTGAATAATATACAGTCTCGAATCGCCAATAGAAAGATAAGCGAGATAAATACCATCTTCTTTGCCGACAATTTTACCAATTGTTGCAGTTGTATAACCTGGGACATCTCGATCTTCCATCTCGCGTTTCGCACTATAAACCGCATCAACCATGCCACTAAGATCATTAATACCCTTAGAATCGCAATATCTAGAAATCGAGTCCGCAACAAATCTCGAAGCCGTCGCGCCATTACCCATACCAGCAGCACCATCAAACACACCAAATACAAGTTTATCAGCACGAGACAACACGCTATCCTCGCAGCTATTATCTGCCCATAACTCGCCATTAAGCTTATCGCGGAAGATTTCGCCTCTTGATGCCTGCGTGCGAGAAGTCTGACAATACGAAACCGTACCTGGATCCCATTCGTAGCTACGCTCGGTTTCAGCCGCTGCGCGCGCCGCCGCCTCCGCACTACTGCCAGAACCACTCTCGATCACTAGCTTCCTGACAGCATTCTTTCTACTTTCAGCATCAGCATTAATAACATTAATCTGTTCCAAATACTCAGCTTGCTTACCATAGAATTTCTTCATAAACGACTCGCCAGCCGCTTGGTATTCTGCCGCCTTTTTATCGCCATTACCTTCACGAACCCACTCAACCAACTGCGGCAAAACCGCCTCGAAATCCATCGCGCAGGGATAGCTGAAAAATAGATTCTCTAAACTCTTTGGCGAAAGATTTTGGTAATTATCAAAGCCAGTACCACTAATCCAAGCAGCAATTCTTCGTTCGTGCTTATCCTGAAGTTTACCTAGAATATTGGCACCGCCAATTTTTTGCATATCAGTATCTATCAAACGCAAGACCGAACGCTCATCGTACCTTGTTATACGGCCATCGTTAATCATGTCAAGCAATTCATCGCGCGCACCCTCAGGCAAAGTCACATCATGCTCATTCAAGACATCAGCACTTGTATCCAGATTACTGCAGGTAAGCAATGCACCAACCATCTTACGCTGCTGACGAGCCGTATTTTGCTGCTCCTTAGTTTCAGCGTCCTCTGGCGCAGGTTCATAAACAGAATTGTTAAAGATGCCAGTATCTATCTCAGGAGCCGCTTCATAAACCGCGTTATTAAAAATTCCATTATCCTGCGGATGAAGCATATGGACCTCTCCAACACCAAACTGTGGCGCATCCGCCATATCCCACTGTGCCGCCGACGGATTGATTTCGTCCCTACCTACAAGATTCTCGCGATTCATACTTAAATAATATCACGCTTGCGTTTATCTAATGCTATACTAATCGTGAAAGGAAGAGAGGAAGTGGCACAGTTATATTTTAGATATGGCGCAATGGGCTGCGGCAAAACCATGCAATTGCTGCAGGTCGCCTTCAACTACGAAGAGAAGGGCCAGAAAGTTTGCGTCATTAAACCAGCGACAGACACCAAAAACGGAGACAAACTTCTAACCCGCATCGGGCCGGAACGAAAGACGAATTTCACATTCACCAAACACGACAATATCTACAACAAAATCAAGAACGAGTACCGTGATGTTGCCTGTGTATTGTGCGATGAGGCACAATTTATGACGCCTAAACAGGCCGACCAGCTAATGAAAGTTGTTTGCAGATTAAATATTCCAGCCATGTGCTACGGCCTCAGACTCAACTTCCGTCAACAGGACGGCGGTTTCGAGGGCGCAACTAGACTATTGCAAATTGCCCACAAAAACGAAGAGTTAAAGACTATCTGCACCTGCGGTCGCAAAGCAACCATGAATACGCGTTGGCTCAACGATAAACTTGTCGTTGACGGTCCAGACATCCTTATTGATGGCACTAGCAAGATCGAATATCGCGCCATGTGCCCAAAATGTTTCTATGCAGAACTCGATAAAAACCGCAAAGCAGAAAAGAAGGTGAAAAAGTAATATGTTTATCATACTCGAAGGCCAAGACGCCGCCGGCAAAGACACTCAAGCTGCCAAATTTGTCGAATATTTCAAATCCCAAGACAAGGAAGTCGTGACCTATTCCGAATCCGGAACCACCAGCAATAATCCATTCATTAAAGGTATCGCCGAGTTAAACTACGGCAAAGATTACGGCATCGACAAACGCACCCGCGCCTTACTATACCTCGTCAATCGCTATGAGCAGTGGGTTAAAATCGCTGAACCGGTCCTCAAGAACAACGGCGTTGTCATTATTACTCGCAACTGGCTCTCGACCCTTATCTACGAAGGCTATACTCAAGGCGTTAGTCGCAGCCTTATTACAAAGCTGCACAAAGAGGTAATGCCAACTCCATACTTCAAGCCAGACAAAATTGTCATTTTGACCATCAGCGAGGAAGAGCAGGCTAAGCGCCTCGAAAGCCAAGGCAAAGTCCGCCAAGGCGAATTCTTCAAATCTCAAGGTTATGCGTTTCAACACAAACTCAACGAGGCCTATCTAAAAGTAGCGAATAAGTTCGAAGTTCCGACCTTTGACGCTTCTGGCACCCCTGAAGAAGTCTTCGAAGGTCTCAAGAAACTTTGGCAAGTCTAATGCACGAGAGCTGGCAAGATTTTCTGCAGTCCGAGTTCACTCAGCCATATTTCAAAGAGCTGAGCGACTTTTTGCATGCCGAATACGCCAATAAAACCATTTATCCTCCTAAACATCAAGTTTTCTCGGCTTTCACGACAGACCTAAATCAAGTCAAAGTCGTTATTCTCGGGCAAGATCCATACCACGAACCAGGCCAAGCACACGGTCTCGCTTTTTCTGTGCGTGACGGCATCAAAATACCACCATCGCTCGTCAATATCTACAAAGAAATCAAGGCAGAATTTGGCAAAGATATTCCCACTAGCGGAAAACTCACGCGCTGGCAAGAACAGGGCGTATTATTACTAAACAACGTCTTAACCGTAGAGGCCCACAAGGCTGGCAGCCACCGCAATCACGGTTGGGAAACCTTCACTAAAAACTGTGTCGAGTACCTTAATCAAAGTCGCCCACATCTAGTCTTCATTTTATGGGGCAGAGACGCTCGCAATAAGGCGCCGCTCATAGATAAGAAAAAACATTTGGTCCTTGAATCCGCCCACCCATCGCCACTTTCCGCCCATAATGGCTTCTTCGGCAATAATCATTTCATTAAATGCAATCACCAGCTCGAAGAATGGGGCATGGACCCTATCGACTGGTAGTACAAACTCGCTAATGCTCGAGATTTTATACTGATTATGATATAAACTAGATATGAACCAGTTCATATGTCTGTTTTTACCAGCTTTTTTAGCTATGACCAAAAAAGACACCCAGAAATCGTTGACCTATTTTATTAGAAAATACGCACTATATACCCTCGCAATAAATTTCTGCATGGCATTATTTCTGCATATTTATCATTACCTTACGAACAACTACGACGAAGTTTTTACAACTCAATACACCCTAAAATACCTCGCCGTTTCCTGCCTACTCGCTAAAATACTTTCATTCCTAAAGAAGAATATCAAAATTACAATTAGACATGAAAATCGTCAGAAAAATACTAAGCATCGTTAATCTAATCGCTATTTTTGTCACAGCCCTAGCCATTCAATCGACCAAATGGGTTAAAGAAACATATGGCGACATTACTTTTGATGAAATTCTATTTACTCTCACGGCACCAATTCGCGGAACCGAAGATAGCCTTATCGAATCATTCAAAAACGATGCCCTCAAACCAGCAATCATTTATTCGCTATTAATTTTCGGCGCAGTCACAATCTTATATTGGATCTTCGTCAATTCCAACTTCAGAATCAGTTTCGAAGCTTTCAAGTCAAAAAAGAGGACTATTAGAATTAATGGCATTATTCCTTTTGTTTTATTACTCATACTGAATATCGGCACAATCGCCATGTATCTAAATTACTGCTTAGATGTGACCGGAATAAAAGAATATTATTTCAATCAAACCGTCAATTCGAACTTTATCGAAGAGAATTATGTTGATCCAAATAGCGTCGCCCTGACTTTTCCAAAGAACAAGCGCAATCTTATCCATATCTATGTCGAGTCCTTCGAGTCAAGCTTCTTCTCGAAAGAATTAGGCGGCCTAGAAGAAAATAATCTTCTCGAAGAACTAACATCACTTACATCAGACAATGTTAGCTTTTCTGACACTAATTCATTCGGCGGTGCTTATGTGACTTACGGCGCAACCTATACATCCGCCGGCCTAACAGCGCAGATGCTTGGCGTACCAATGAAAATCCAAAACAACGATGCGAGCAACGATGACTACCACAATAGTTTTCTAGAAAAGGAAGAACACGCACATTTCCTAAACGGAGCAACAGGCTTAGGCGATATTCTTAAAGATAACGGCTACAATCAATACTTCATGATGGGCTCAGATAAAACATTCGGAAACCGTGATAAACTCCTTTCAGAACATGGCGACTACCAAATATTCGACCTCGATAGCGCAAAAGAGAGCAATAAACTGCCGTCAGATTACGATGTTTTTTGGGGATTTGAAGACGGAAAATTATTCGAATTCGCAAAAGAGCAAATCAGCGAAATTTCAAAGGATGACACACCATTCAACTATTCCTTCTTGACCGAAAACACCCATACGCCAGACGGCTACCTAGAGAAATCTTGTCAAGAATCCTACGACGACCAATACTCAAATGTTGTCAGCTGTACGTCTAGCCAAATTGCAGACTTCATCAAATGGGCGCAAAAACAAGATTTCTATAAAAACACCACTATAGTAATTACGGGCGACCATCTATTGATGAACTCATCGCATTTTTCCGAAGCAGACAAAGATCAGCGCCGTGTCTTCAATCTCTTCATTAACCCTGCCGCAAAACCAGTAAAAACCCAATACCGTAAATTCACGACTTTAGATATCTTCCCAACCACCCTTGCCGCTCTCGGCGTGAAGATTGACGGCGATCGCCTAGCACTCGGCACCAATCTGTTTTCAGACAAGCAGACCCTGCTCGAACAATATGGAATCGAAACGATTAATACCGAATTTGAGAAGCGCAGCATTTTCTATAACAGCAACTTCCTCATAGACAAGAAACGCTAAACTGTTATCTGTGTTAAAATAGATACAGAAAATGACAGAAGATTACTGTAAGCTTATCGGGCTTAAAATCCATTACGTCAAAGCAGGCGCAGAAAACAAGATCAAAACGCCAATTCTCATTCTTGCAGGCTGGGGTACTACTATCCCGGTTTATCAGGGCTTGATTGATGATTTTTCTGACGAACGCACAGTTTACTGCCTCGAAATGCCAGGATGCGGCAGCTCTGAAGAGCCAAACAAGGCCCTAACCTCAGACGACTACGCTAAACTTGTCAAAGAATTCATCAAACAACAGGATATCGACAGAATTATTTTCTTTGGTCATTCTAACGGCGGTCGCACAGTTATCAAAATCGTTACCTCGGAAAAGCTAGAATTCAAAGTCGAAAAGATTATTTTGACCGGTTGTGCGGGTCTTGTTCAAAAGAAGAGCAAATCAACCCAGCTCAAAACCAAAGTATTCAAACTTGGCAAGAAAATCATTAGCAAGATTAACCCGAGTCTCGAAGAGAAGATCAAAAAGCGTGTCGGCTCCGACGATTACCGCGCCGCCACACCAGTCATGCGTGAAACCCTCGTCAATCTCGTTAATGAAGATTTGCGCGACCAGTTGCCAAAAATCAAACAACCAACCTTGTTACTCTGGGGCGACAGAGACGATCAAACCCCACTCGCCGACGGGCAGCTCATGGAAGATCTAATCCCAGACGCCGGTCTCATTGTTTTCGATAATTCCACCCACTTCGCCTTTCTTGAGAATCGCGAGCGTTTCAAGACAATAATAAAAGCATTTTTGGAGAGCTAAATGAATATTGTTATTATTTTTGCTTACCTCATAAACCTGGCACTATTGCTGATTAACTACATTCACATGTATCAGCTCAACTACTACAAAGCAGATATGCACTTACACTGGTGCAAAACAAACATCCAAAAGATTACATTACGCTGCATTCTAGCACTCTCGCCTCTCCTAGCTCTTACGGGCAATTTTATCCTCCAGATACTCTCGCTCTTCTTCCTCATCGCGTCGATCATTACACTTATTCCAAAGAGCAGTAAAATCCCACTAAAAATTACCGGTCGCGTATTGCGCATTATTGCCGTCGAGATAATCCTAACGATCCTCGTACTCGCAATCAAGGCTAGCGAAACCCAATTTATTATCCGCCTCGCAATTATTTGTAGCGTTGCGCCTCTTTTGTGTCTCGTCGCAAACTTTCTTCTATTTCCAATCGAGGCCATCGGCCGCAAACGCTACATTGATGGCGCTAAGAAAATCCTCGCCAGCCAGCACGACTTAACTATCATCGGCGTAACTGGTAGTTATGGCAAAACTAGCATGAAGAACTTCCTCGAAGAGCTCCTTTCCGAAAAATATGATGTTCTTGTTACGCCAAAGAACTACAATACTCAGCTCGGTATCGCCCGCACGATTCGCGAATATCTCAAACCAACCCATGACATCTTCATCTGCGAGATGGGCGCCATGTGGGAAGGCGAAATTGCCGAATGCTGCGACATCGCCAGGCCAAAAATCGGTATTATTACCGCCATTGGCCCTCAACATCTCCAAACCTTCGGCAGCATCGAAGCAATCATTCGCACAAAATTCGAGCTCGCACAAGCAATCGACGAGAATGATGGCAAGCTCTTCCTTAATTACGACAACGAATATATTCGCAAACGCAATTGTAGTGCTGAACACTATAGCTATGGCCTAGATAAGTCTTTCGATTTCTACGCAGATAATCTCAAATCCGATCAAGAAGGACAAAGCTTTACTTTCCATCACGACAAAAAATCCTTCGATGCGCAGACCAAGCTTCTTGGTGAACATAATATCGAAAACCTCACTGGCGCAATTGCTGTCGCCAAAGAACTCGGCATCTCAGACAAAGATATTAAATTCGCAATTCGTCGCATCAAGAGTGTCCCACATCGCCTAGAACTTACGACCAAGGGCAATCTTAGCATCATTGACGATAGTTACAACTCTAACCCAATCAGCTCTAAGCTTGCCGTCGATACCCTAGCGAAGTTTGAAGGTAAACGCGTAGTCGTAACGCCAGGTCTCATCGAGCTTGGTGCCGAAGAAGAAAAATACAATCAGGAACTCGGCGAACACATTGCTAAGAAAAAGATAGATTATGTATATCTGGTCGGCAACAATACTCAGACCGATGCCATCGAAGCCGGCCTCATCAAGGCCAAATTCCCAGACGATAAAATTCAGAAAGTCAGCCTACCGCAAGAGGCTGTCGGCTACGCCAGCAAGAAATACCCAGCAGACAAACTTACTGTTCTCTTACTAAACGATTTACCAGATAACTATTAAGGAGCAAATATGAAAGCAAAAATCGCAGTATTCTTCGGCGGAAACAGCGTCGAACACGAAGTCTCAATCATTACGGCCTTACAAGCCGTCGAAAACATCGATCGCAAGAAATACGATGTCCTGCCAATCTATATCACTAAGGACAACAAAATGTATGTCGGCGACGGAATTGCAGATATTGCCAACTATAAAGACATCAAGAAGCTAATCGCAGAAAGCACCCAAGTCGTTCCAGTCAATCTAGGTGAAAGAGTAGCACTTATGCGCTGCGAGAAGAGAATTCTCAAGGATCTCGTCTATGATTATATCGATATCGCCTTCCCGATTGTCCACGGCACTAATGTCGAGGATGGCACTATCGAAGGCTATGTCAAAATACTCAATATCCCATTCGTTGGCTGCGATGTAAAATCTTCAGCACTTGGCATGGACAAGTACTCCTGCAAGGAAGTCTGCCGTGCAAACGGCATCCCGGTAATCGATGGCCGCCTCTACAACATCAAGCAATACAAAGACAATGAAGCTTGGCTCCAAAAGAATATCCAGGAAGAGCTCGGCTTCCCAGTCATTGTTAAGCCGGTCAACCTCGGCTCAAGCGTTGGTATTAGTATTGCCAAAGACGAAAAAGCACTCAAAAAATCCCTCGAAGAAGCCTTCACTTACGCTCAGAAGATTCTCGTCGAAAAGGCTATCATGAACCTCAAGGAGGTCAACTGCTCAGTCATTGGCGACTACGAATCCGCAAAAGCTTCAGTCTGCGAATCGCCAATCAAAATGGATGCCATTTTGAGCTATAGAGACAAATATCTTGGAAATAGCACCAAGGGCGTAAAAGGCGTAAAGGGAAGCAAAGCTACAAAGAATGGCACTAAGTCATTCGGCGGAACGATGGGCTCCGACGATTCCAACCCATCACTCGAGCTTCCAGCAAAAATCTCCGACGAGCAGAAGAAAGAAATTCAAGATATCGCCGTCAAAACCTTCCAAGCCCTCGGCTGTTCCGGCGTTATTCGTATCGACTTTATTATCGATCTCGATACTAACAAGATTTACATGAACGAAGTAAACACTATTCCAGGCAGCCTCTCAAACCATCTCTGGAAAGCAACTGGCATAGAATACCCAGAAATGCTCAACGAAGTGATTGCCCTAGGCCTCAAGCGCGCTAGAGAAGAGCAGAAACTAACCTTCAGCTTTGATACTAATATTCTTGCAAATTACACCGGTTCTAAGGGGTTAAAGAAATAAAATCTCACGAAATTACACAAAATGCTTGACAAAAAAGCAAGTTTGTGCTAATATATACAACATAGAGTTAACTTTTGCGCAGATGCACCGCTACCAAGCGGTGCATTTCCGCTTTCTTAAGAATGCTACTATTCCACAAAATCCGCACAAATACACAGACCTCGTTTTCAACAGATATCAGACCGCCAAAAATCTCGAATTTCAAGACTAGCATAAGCAATATCGTCAATAATATAATGAAAGTACGACATCACACTTCGGTCACTGATGTCGAGAGATCTCGTCGCAACGTATTTGTCATTTGTACGGGCGGCACCGAGCCGAGTAACTCATGGCTCACATAAATGACTCCAAAACTAATCAAAGAAAAGGAGTAATTTATGAACAATACAACTTTAACAGGCGAGAAAGTAGAAGTCATGGCACTCTTCAACTACAGCAAGATACCATGCCAACCTCTATACTTCCGCAAACGAGGGGGCGATGAAGTCGAGATCACCGAGACAACCGGTACTCGCATCAAATTCATCGGCGGCGCCGCTAAGCACATCTTCGAATGCTTAGTCGGTAAAAACCATTGCCGTCTTGAGTTTGACTCTAAGTCGCTTGCATGGACACTCTTCGCTTAAATCGCGAACCGTGCCGACTTCTCGTCGTGCGCTCCTGGGGCTTGTCCCTAGGGGCGCTTTTTATTACTTTTAAATCCAAAACCATCTTTCTAGCTAGGATAAATGCAAGCATACCTAAAAACGGCAAAGATAAAACCGCTATATCCTGCATGGAATTTGTATTAACAGAGCCAGAAATACCACCGACACTTCTTTCAATTTCGACTTCACCAGGATAGCCCATCTCCATTGAACCCTCGAGCCAAAAACAATCGACATCGACATTATCGAAATCTATATCCTCAACGATCATTTCCATATTTTGCACATCCGCATAGCCTAAATAATAGCCATTTACCCGCAAGCCGAGATACTTCGCTCGCTCGGGAATCTCCAACCAGCTAAGCCTAAAAGAATCGTCATTCCGCTGAATCGCCTTCGTTACCGGCGGAGGCAAGCGTGTATCCTCAAGCGTATAATCGTAAACTTCAATTACCGCAAAGAGAGCAGACGCCGAACCATCTCTAAGCCTCAACTCAACCATATAAAAACCAGCATATTCAAAACTCAAATCATCTAATGATTCATTAGCTTCAATCTTCCGGCCACCGACATACCAGTCATACTCGGCACCAAACACATTAATATTCGCTCGCGAGGGAATAGAAATCGACTCACCAACATAAGCAGACAGATGCGTTACGCTCGGAACAATTATTTTCGGCGTTTCGGTTTTAGCTAACCTAATATCTCCTTTCGAAGCATAGCTTGGCTTCACAGCCTTTAGCCGCTCTCGAATAATCAAAGAAGCCTCATGAATCGAACCATTCTCGTCATAAAGCGAATGGCCCTTATTGCGTAACGGATTCTTTGAACTACCGCAAATAAAGTCATCATCATTACACCAAAGACCAAATAATCCTTCATAGCCCGCAACTTCATATGGTCGCCGTTGTTTTAATAAGCCATCATCCGTGTTACAATTCGGCACGCTCACCCGATAACTGCTCAGATTCTTCCCGCGACAAGCATCCGGCATAAAGCCTTCGCCTTCCGGCAAATACAACTTTGGATCACCAAATAGTGGTATATATACGATGCGCGAGATACTACGCCCCTCCAAAGCCCCCGCAACCACCATCGCGCCTTGCGAATATCCAGACAATACCCAATATGTCTGCCTACAATCATTGCGACTATTTATATACCGAGCCATCGCCGAGATCCCCTCATTGACGCTCGCGCCAAAACTATACGCTTCGCCAGCCGAGACGTATATTCCTAAAGCATTTCCAGTCGAGACTGCCACCGCTTCATAATCCAAGTCTGTCACCCGATAGCTCGCTCCAACCGCTTGCGCCGCCTCACCCATGCGCCGCTCAAACTCCTGAAAAGTATCGCCAGAGAAACGCGGTTGACCCGAGCCACGCGCGAATACAAACTCGATATCCCGACATTGTTGAGTTTCACTATCTTTGTAATTCCAATAATCCCTCGTAAAAACCTTACTGGGCAGCAACGCCAAGATGAAACAAATCGCTAAGCCAAATAATCTCTTCAACATTTTTACCTCCTGCCGAACACTATTACACAGAATCACAAAAACTGGTAAGCATTAGTACAATCATTTTTGTCGTAAGCGAAATAATATGTCATAATAGAGTGGTAAAATATTCTTATGCCCAGCGTACAAACATCAGAAAAACCAGTCGTAAAAGTCCAAAATTTCCGCATGAAACTCGGAAATAAGACCATCATCAAAGATCTATCCTTCGAAGTATATAAGGGCGAAATATTCGGCCTCCTCGGCAGTAACGGCTGCGGCAAAACCACAACCATCCGCGCCTTACTCGGCATTTATGAAGCTACAGACGGCGAATTATTAATCAATGGCGAAAAATTCGAACCAGGCAGTGACTTTCGCATTGGCTACCTTCCAGAAGAACGCGGGCTCTATAAAAAAGAATCCGTAATCGACATCATGTGCTATTTTGGCAAACTCCGCGGCCTCAAACGCCCGCGCAGCTGGAGCATGAAATACCTCAAACGCGTCGGCTTAGAAAAGCACGCTAGAACCCGCGTAGATAAGTTGTCTCAAGGCCAGCAGCAGAAGATTCAGCTTGGTATTACCATCATGAACAACCCGCAGTTCCTCATCCTCGATGAGCCAACCAAGGGTTTCGATCCAGTTAATCGCAAGCTCCTCATGGATATCATCGACGAGCTTCATCAAAAAGGCTGCACAATTATTATGATCACCCATTATATGGACGAAGTCGAAAGGCTCTGCGACCGCATCCTACTCCTCAAAGACGGTAAGGCCTGCGCCTATGGCAAGATTATGGATGTTCGCCGAAAATTCAAATTCCATAACCTCGACCAGATTTTCATCGATGTTTATGGCGAGAAAGGAGAGAACTAATGCGTAAAACCCTACAAGTTATCCGTTTCGAAGTAATTCGTAGTCTTAAAAAGCCTAGCTTCTGGCTAGCCGCATTACTTGTTCCTGCCGTTCTTGCAATCTATATCATGGTTTGCGCCTTTGCTGGCTATTCTGCTGGCAATAGCCTCGAAGCTGGTAGCGCTGTCTCTGAGCTAAAACTTGCCTGCATTGACAAAGCAGATTATCTTGCCAGCAATGTCTTTATAAACGAAGCGGGAGAAGATCAGACAATCGCCAAACTCGAAGATATCGATGAAGCCCTTAAAGACCTCAAGAAACGCAAATACGATGTCGTCTATTACATTCCAGAAGACTTCAAGATGGCTGAAGACCCAAAGATCGAGATTTATACCAAACTTAGCAAAAATAGCATCCTTGACGACTATAAAGCCCCAATCGCAGCACTACTATCAACAAGCGCACAAATCAATGTAGACAAAGTCGACGCTAATGTTCTCACGAGCAAAATCGCTTTTAATACAACCAGTTACGCCGACGACGATCATGTAATCGACAAAAAGGAATTACTAACAAAACTCGTCGCGCCAGCTGTCACAATTGCACTTTTCTATATCCTTATGGCCGTGCTTGGTAATCGCCTTTCGGTATCAATGACCGAAGAGAAAGAAAACCGCATTAGCGAGCTTCTGCTTGTTAGCATTAAGCCAATCAACCTTATCTTTGGCAAGATTATCTCTTTGATGATTCTTGGTCTCATCCAGCTTATAGTCCTTCTAATTCCAGTCCTCATTATCTATCTTGTTGCTTTGCGCAATAATCTCATTCCGGAAGAGTACATGGTCAGCTTCGACCCAAAGAGCATCACGCTTCATGCCGCATTACTAATCACTTCGTACTTCCTCTTTACGGCTGTTAATGTATTGACCGGTACGCTAACTTCAACCGCCAAAGACGCAAGTAGCTTCGCTGGCATCATCGTGATCATCATGATTATTCCATTCATGATGCTTAACGTCTTTACATCTGGCGAAAATTCTTCAATACTATATTTCCTCAGTTACTTCCCATTCTCAGCACCACTCGCCCTCATGCTTCGTTCTATCTTCGACAATATCAACGAGTTCGAAATGCTCCTAGGTATTGCAGATATTACGCTTTCTGCGATAATAATCACAATCCTCGCGTCACATATTTTCTGCAAAAACGCAGTTGGATTTAATTTGAACCTCAGCTTTAAAAACTTTGGTAAAACAAGAAAGAATTGGTAATGGACAATCTCAGCATTATACTCGGCAAAGGCGCCAAATTCATCAGTAAACTCAGGGGCGGTGGCGGCTCGGCTTTTCCAGGTCTCGTCGTCGAGAAAACCAGCCCTGATTTCTTGCGTAAAACCCTTTCGAAACTGCCTTATGGCGTAGTTGTAATTTCTGGCACTAATGGCAAAACTACTACGACCAAAATCGTGAGCGAACTGCTTGCGAAACAAGGCCTCAAAGTCTTCACGAACAAAACCGGTAGCAACTTCGTCCGCGGCGTTATTTCTGCAGTCCTAGAAGATATTAAAATCTCTGGTAAATTCGATTACGATATTGCCGTCCTCGAGCTCGACGAAGCTCATGCCGTCAAATTCTGCGAAAGCGTCCCCGTAGATTATTCTTTAGTCCTGAATGTCCAGCGCGATCAGCTCGATCGTTTTGGTGAAATCGACCATACCGCAGATCTACTCAACAAGCTTACATCTTGTACGAAAGAATGCGCGGTACTAAACAGGGAAGATCCACGTGTTTCCAAGCTCAAATCCAAAAAGGTTCAGTACTACGGCCTCAGCGATGGGCTACTCAAGCAATTCCCAAGCGACGACGACTTGCTAGACAAGAAATCCAAAACCAAGAGCTCGAGCAAAAAAGCAAGCGTCATTCTCGACAAGCTCAAAGGCCAAGTCGCCACTTATTCAATCGAAGGTCAAAAATTCGACTGCGATCTCACCCTTAAAGGTATCTATAACGCCTACAATGCCGCCGGCGCGCTCGCGCTCTGTCACGAGATCTTACCAGACATTCCAGCAGGGGAATTCATTAAATATCTCGACTGTATCGAGTCGGCTTTTGGCCGTGGCGAAATCTTCAAGATCAATAGCGCTGACGTCGAGGTATTACTCGTCAAAAACCCTGCCGCCTTCACACTCAGCCTTGCTAGCTTCGCAGACAACGAACACGATTACATGATCGCCATCAATGACAACATTGCCGATGGACGCGACGTTAGTTGGCTTTGGAACGTAGATTTTACCAAACTTCCGAGCGTTAAATATGTTTCAGGGGTTCGAGCTACCGACATGGCGCTCCGCCTCAAGTATGATAATGTCCCGGTCGAAGGCATTAACGAAAACCTCGAAATCGCAACCAACAAATTTACAAGTGGAAGCAAACGACCGAAGCGCATCTTCGCAACTTATACTGCTATGCTTGAAATTCGCAAAATCTTCTCAGGAAAGAGCTTAATCTAATGACAATCAATATTCTCCATCTATATCCAAAAGAAATGAACCTTTATGGCGACCATGGCAATGTTTTAGCACTCGTTCGCCGTCTCGAATGGCGCGGCATTAAAGCAAAGGTTATTCCACATAACGCCGGCGATAGCCTACCAAACAACATAGACATCATTTTTGGCGGCGGCGGCCAGGATTCCGGCCAAAACAAGATCGAAGAAGATTTGCAAAAGATCGCACCAAAACTCAGAAAACTCATCTGCGAAGGCACGCCATGCTTGGTCATTTGCGGCCTTTATCAGCTCTTTGGTCGCGCTTTTACGACCGCAGACGGGCACAGAATCGAAGGCACAGGCATCCTCAACCTCGAAACTACCGCCGGTCCAGAACGCCTTATTGGCAACATCGCCATTCAAAGCCCGCAATTCGGCGAAATCGTTGGTTACGAAAACCACTCCGGCCTCACGACTCTAGATAATCCAGCCGAATGCCTCGGCAAGGTCGTTAGTGGCGCCGGCAATAACGGCAAGGACGAAACTGAAGGCTGCCTATTTAAGAATTGTATCGGCACGTATTTGCACGGCCCAATCCTACCAAAGAACCCGCAAATCACAGATTTTCTCATCAAGACCGCGCTTGAACGCCAAGGCAAAACTGGAGAACTAAAACAACTAAACGACTTCGAAGAAAATCAAGCACACAAAAGTGCAATCAGCCGACCGAGATAAAAAACAAAAATCTCCCTCTCTGAAAGAATATGCGTGCCGAATTCTTGAAGAGAGAGGAGATTTTTTGTTTTTATTGCTTGAGCTCAGAAGGAATTGAGGACCAATTTAACCTGTGACCGATGGCGGCATTTTCAGCATCATTGGCAAGATGCGGAATTAAAGTCGTAGGGTCAGTCGTAGTGCCATGATAATCATATTTCCAGGTAAGCTTCAGCCTCTCTAGCCCCGAATCTGCGACCTCATCATAACAATCACCGTTCAATTCTTCACATTGCGCCGATACTTTATCCCAAGCTTCAAAGTCAACACCCTCAACATCAATCGAAATCTTCGCATCGATCGTAGCAGAACGCGCCGTCTCGGTTGTTGCCTGATCGAACATAAAGTTGCCCATCGAATAAACAATCAGATGACCATTATACGCCTCAGCATTTTGAATCCAGTGCGGATGGTCGCCAATCACAGCGTCAGCACCGCGGTCAATATACTCGTGATACAAATTTTCCCTTAGAGTATCTGACGAATCCTTATACTCCGCTCCCATATGCGGCATCACGACTGTCGGCATTGCTTGAGCATACTTCTCAACATTAGCTCGATTCGCCTCAGTCGGAATACCAAACACGCCATGCGCGCTACAAAAACCTATCGGCAACTTATGCTTTTCAGTATTCCCATTACTATAAGAAACATTTACGGGCAAAACGAGCACGCCACAGTTATTCTCACCGTCATAATACTCATAGCTGCCAAAATACTGGATACCATTTTCCTGCAAATATTCCTTCGTCTTCGCAAAGCCCTCGGGCCCCTGGTTATCCGTATGATTATTGCCTAGCAAGAACGCCGTAAAGTATTTGCTAGCCTCAGGTAAATAATCTGGATCACAGTTAAACTCAAATATTTCCTCTTCGGCATAATCATCATGACCATTATCCGTAACTGGGCATTCGAGGCCGCCAATCCATGAATCATAATCCTCGCGATGCATAGTATCTAGTTGCGAAAATGGATAAGTAACACCAAGCTCGGACGCGCGCGCCTTTTTATTCGTGCGGCGACCCCAAAAAGTCGTACCGGTAAACAAAACTCGCATCTGCGCCGACGATGGACTCGGATCCGGTTCAATACTTGAAGCCGTCCCATTCGACGAGGTTTCGTTCAGCTTTGGCCTAAAAACGCAAAAGCCGACAACTGTCACACCCAAAAGAATTAGAGTTAACCCAATAAATCCCCCAACCCTCAACCTCTTCATACTAATTTAAGTATAACAAAAACAGCGATGGTATAATATAGCCATGTTTAATCTATCAGGAAATATCGCCGTCATTACCGGTGCTTCATCTGGCCTTGGCAAGCAGATGTCGAAAGCCTTTGCGAAGCAGGGCGCAAATCTTGCCATTCTAGCACGCCGCATCGAAAGACTCGAAGAACTTAAGAAAGAGCTCGAGGCAGAATACAAAGTAAAAGTCCTCCCAATCCAATGCGATGTTACGAGCAGCGAAAGCATTAATGCTGCCGCGCAGGCCGTCGAAAAAGAATATGGCCGCGTTGATATCCTCCTCAACTGCGCAGGCGCCAGCAAAGACAAGGGCGTCCTCGAAATGAAGGATGACGAATGGGACTTCACGATCACTACCGACCTTACTTCCGTCTTTAAAATGACTCGTGCTTTCGCGAACATCATGAAAAAGAATAATTATGGCCGCATTATCAATATCGCAAGCATGTATGGTCTCGTTGGTAATACCGAGATTCCAACCATCGCTTATCATGCTAGCAAGGGCGGCGTCGTCAACTTTACCCGTGCAACCGCAGCCGAGCTTGCAACCTATGGCATTACCTGCAACGCAATCTGCCCAGGCTACTTCGAAACCGAGCTCACTAAAGCCGTTCTCGACACTGATACTTTCCAAGACTTCGCTAAAACCCATGTACCAATGAAACGCTACGGTAAAGAAGGTGAGCTCAATGCCGGCGCAATCTTCCTCGCCAGCAAAGAAGCTAGCTATGTAACTGGCGCAATTTTGCCAATCGATGGCGGATACACGGCAGTCTAATATATAATTAATACAAACATAAGGAGTTATATTAAATGAAGCTTTTCAAAGAGATGAAACAGGGTGCAATTTCCATCATCCTCATCGTCATTATCGCGATCGTTGCAGTACTCGCAATTGCAGGTATCGGCACCTATAACAGCATCGTTAGCGCAGACCAGAACATCAAGACTCAGCTTGGCAATATTGACACTATGCTACAACGCCGCGCTGATCTCATTCCTAACCTCGTCAATTCCGTCAAGGGCTACATGGAACACGAAAACGAAGCCATCAAAATGGTCACCGAGGCTCGCGAAGCTATGGTTAATGCCGGCAGCACCGAAGAAAAGCTCGCTGCCAACGATCAGCTTTCAGCTTCTCTCGGCAAGCTCTTCGCGATTGCAGAGAACTACCCAGAACTCAAGGCTTCAGAGACTTTCTTGAGCCTCATGGACGAATTGTCTGCATCAGAAAACCGTATCTCGACCGCTCGTCACGATTACAACGATGCCGCAAAGGCATACAACACCAAGATTAAGCAGTTCCCAGGCAATCTCGTCGCGGGCTTCGGCCACTTTGAGGAAGCTAAGTACTTCGAAGCAGACGAAAACGCAAAAGAAGTTCCGGTCGTAGATTTTAGCGAGTAAAATGCGCAAGCTTCTATCTATACTATTTAGTATTGCAATTCTGGGTCTAGCTCTGGCTGGCCCAGCTTTTGCAGAGAAAGAATATCCAGCTCCGAGTCAAGATTTCTATGTCAACGATTTAGCTAACGTTCTTAGCGAAGAAAACGAAAAATACATCATCGACACCAACGTCGAACTCCAAGCGAAGACTGGCGGCCAAATCGTCGTCATGACAGTCAACAATCTCGGCGGAGAAGACATTGAAAGTTATTCCATTAACGTCGCTCGCAAATACGGCATTGGCGACAAAGACAAGGATAACGGCACGCTCATTCTGTTGGCCATCGAAGACCGCACCGCTCGCATCGAGCTCGGCTACGGCACCGAGGGCTTCATTTCGGATAGTAAATCCGGCCGCATCCAACGCGAATACATGGTTCCATCCTTCAAGAATGACGACTGGAATACCGGCCTTCGCCAAGGTTTTGACGCCATCCTTGGCTGCTACTTGGAAGAATATGACATTGAAATCGATGGCAATACGGCTAAGTATTTATCCGAAGAAGAAAGCGACACGGAAGACACCTTCTTAGCCACATCATTCATCGCACTCTTCGTCGGTACGCCGTTCATCAGCATAATTACTCAAGGCAAGAGCAAGACGGCTAAGTTTATTCGTAACGCAATCAGAGTTCTATGTGTTGCAGGCGCAGTCGGCACGTTTTTCTCAGGACTGCTCGAGCCAACTAAGATCATGATATATATGATGCTACTTGTAGTGTTTATGGCGACCTTTGGCATATCTGCAAGCGGCGGCAGTGGACGCAGCCGCGGCTGGAGTTCTGGCGGAAGCAGCGGCGGCCATTCAGGCGGAGGCGGCTCCTTCGGCGGTGGCGGCAGCACGTCCAGATTCTAAAGCATAAAAAATACCGGCCCTCGAGCGAGGACCGGTTTCGTGTATATGCTCAGAAAATAGAATTAGTCCGGTACGTATTCCGAAGAGTTTTTGCCGTAAAAATGATTTCTCCAGCCATCTCCATAGAAATACTGATAATCCGGCCCCAGAAGAGACTCGCCGTTCTCCCATTCCGTAACTGCATCAACAACCGTCTGGTAATGATCGTCACGATAGGGTTTCCACGAGTAATACGCAAACTGATTCGGTTTCGTTAAATTCTCGGCAACGGTGTTCGGCCATTCCCAAGATTCCATACGATTCAATACCGTCCAGATCACGCATTTCTGCTGCAAGTAAGAGCAATCGCCGCCCTCCTGTGCCACTGTTCTGGCTAACATAACGAGTTCTTCATCCGTGACTCTCGTTATGCCGCACCCGACATCTTCCGATTCTGCGGTTGTCCCCGCATCTTCAATCGGCTCTGTTTCGGGTTCGTCCTCAGGAGGAGCACTCTCTACAACCACGGGCTCAGCAATAGGCTCGGGCTCAGTAGAGGCGATGGTTGTTACCGTCGTTGTCGTCGTACTCGTTGTAGCCGAGCTAGTCGACGTCGAGGTAACGGTCGTCGTAGTAGACGTAGTTGTTGCAGGAGCAGTGACTGCTATGGAATCATTTAGCGGCTTTGTGACAGCCTCTAATCTTTCCACTTCAAACATTGTTTCTGCATGTCCAGTCTCGATGCGACCCGAGTCCGAACTTATAACCACGGCCATGGCGCCAACGCTAGGCACCAATGCACATGCAAGCAGTACACCAGACAGACTCTTCGGGAGCCTTCCAGTAAGCTTGCGAGCATTACGAGCGATTGCTCTGATAATACTTGCCTCAGTCTTGTCCTCTGTTCTTCTTTTTCTGTTGTCCATTTCGGTGGACCTCCTTTTCAAGATTCATTGCGACGATTCAAGAGTGCGAAAAGCGCAACCGTTCAATTTTATCACAAAATAGACAAAATGTCAATGGTTATTATCTGGGCGCAGCCGCGCAACAAAAAATCCCCTCCGAAGAGGGGAGAAAATTAAAAGATTATGAGGTATTTTTTCTTATCAGTACACTCGCCAGTTACGTAATTACAATCAACATCATTTTTCTTGATAATGTCGGTGCATTGCGAGGAATAACCGCCATGCTTTTCGCAAATTTCGTTGACCTCTTCCATACGCTTATCAAAAGAAGCTTTAGCGTAGATGTGAACGCCCACGTCATAAGCTATAACCAAGCCAATGATAATAAATGCCGGAATTAACTTCTTTATATCAAATTTCTGCTTTGGGGCAGGAGCAGTCTGCGTAGATGTAGGCGTACTGCTGCTTGGAGTTGATGTTGGAGTGCTTGCCTCCGGTATACTAGTCGGCTGAGTATTCGTATTTTCCATAGTTATCTTAATTGTACCTGAAAGTCAAAGAAGATTCAAAGAAAAACCGCCTATGCTTGCGATGTCATCGATTTTAAGACATAATAACAAGTCTAGGAGGTGATCGTCTTATGAGGATCAAGTACATTTTAATTGACTGGTTTGAGCTCTTCACTTATGGCATCTACGGCAAAGGCGAAATGGGCAGACTGGTCGAAACTATTGGACTGAGCAGAGAGGCATACATGGAAAAAGATGAAGGCGAAACCTGGGAACTGCACCATCTTCTCAACCGCGGCCTCTGCAACGAACGCTATTACTGGGAGTCTCTCATCGAATCAGGTAACTGGAAGGTTACACCCGACCAGCTGATAGCCTTAACTGATGAGGTTGTTAAATGCACAATCCCCGGAACAGCCAATACTGTTTGGCAACTGCGTAAGCAAGGCTACAGGATTATCCTCGTTTCTGACCTTTGGGAAGAGATGAAGGAGCGAGTTCTTCTGAACTACCCCTGGATCATGCAGCTTTTCGACGCGAGATATTTCTCTTGTGACTTCCGAATGATCAAAAGCGACCCTGGATTCTTCGAGTTTATTCTTGCTTGTGAGGAAATTAACCCCGAAGAGGCCCTCTTTATCGACGACTACTATGTCAATGTCGAGAGAGCAGCAGAAGCTGGAATTCGTGGCATCGTCTTCGAAAATGCACTTCAGATGAAGCAGGAGCTCGCACGCGTGCTTGCATAAAACTTTCAACCAGTCCGCACCAACTCCCGCCATTCGTGACGGGAGTTTTTTATCTCGCTTAACCTTTACAAACACCCAAAAACTTGTTACCATAAAAATCAATCAACTGCAGAGGTCCAACAGGGGTTAACCCGACGGCACGGAGGTGGTGCAGGTCGGGACTTTTTATGTTTTTTCCGAAAGTCCGACTCAAGATGTGCGTCCGAAGCAAGAGAATAGGAATTATTAAGCGAGTTTTTCATGGATCGAGAAAATATCATCGGTGCGATTGTTGCTGAGCAGGAACAAGTCAGTACGCGCACCATCGCCAAAAAAGGCGCAAGAAAAATCAACAAAGGCGCAGTATACAAGATACTCAAGCGCTCATTTGACGTTTTCGCTTCTCTTATTGGCTGTATTTTCCTCCTTCCAATCACTCTTCTCGTAAAACTTGGCAACATCATTACTGGCGACTTCGCTCCAGTTTTCTATAAAACCAAGCGCGTCGGCAAAGACGGCAAGGAATTCGACTTCTATAAGTTCCGCTCCATGATTCGCACCAAAGACGGCAAGAATGCCGAATATCTTCTTGATGAACTTTTCGCCGAACATCCAGAACTTAAAAAAGAATGGGAAGAGAATCGCAAGCTCGAAAACGATCCACGCATCACTAAGATGGGCAAAATTATCCGCAAGACCAGCATCGATGAACTCCCACAGCTTATCAACATCCTTCGCGGCGATATGAGCGTTATTGGCCCACGCCCGCTCATGCCAGGCGAGCTCGACGAGCACCATGGCAGTCATGAAACTTACGAATCCGTTCAGCCAGGCCTTATTGGCTGGTGGGCTGCATGCGGTCGCAGCGAGGTTAACTACAACGAACGTCTCCAGCTCGAATACTACTACATTAACCATCAAAGTCTCTGGATGGACATTAAAACCTTCATTAAGGTCGCTTTGTCCATGGTTACCGCCAAAGGCGCAAAGTAGAAAATGATATAATGAGACTATGATAAAAGTCTCTGTCTTAGTCCCGATCTACAACGTTGCAAAATTCTTGCCAGAGTGCCTAGAGAGTCTCACGAATCAGACTCTCAAAGATATTGAAATTATTTGTATTAACGACGGCTCCACTGATGAGTCACCAAAGATTATTGAGAAGTTCGCCAAAAAAGATCCTAAAATTGTCGTCATTAACAAGAAAAATTCCGGCTACGGCGACAGCATGAATCAAGGCCTCAAGAAAGCCCAAGGTGAATATATTGCAATCGTCGAATCCGATGACTTTATCGACACTGACGCCTGCGAAAAGTTATATAAACTCGCCAAAAAGCACGATGCAGATATTGTTCGCGCCAATTATTACCATCACGCAGAAAAGGGCGACACAATACATCACGCTGTCAAGAAACAGACACTTAATCGTCCGCAAGATATTTATGCCGACATGGCAATTCTTTATGATGCCCCAGCGATCTGGTCTGCAATCTATCGCAAGGAATTCCTAGAACAGAATAAGATCAAATTCCTTCCAACCCCAGGCGCATCTTATCAGGATACGAGTTTCAATATTAAAGCTCTCTGCAGCGCCAAGCGTATTGTCTATACGGACAAAGCTTACCTCCATTACCGCACGGACAATGGCGGCTCCTCGATGAAAAACCGCGAAAAGATGGAATATGTCGTTAAGGAGTACGAGGAAGCGGAAAAATACCTTAAAGACGTCAAGGCTAAACCAGAGCTGCTCAAAACTATGCAAGCCGTCAAATTCGGTGCTTATCATTGGAATCTTTTGCGCCTCTCAAAACCACTGGCGCTAGAGTTCTTGGGCATTATCAAGAAAGAATATTCTGAAGCTAAAAACCTAGACAAAGCTTACTTCCCAAAGAAATATTGGAACGCGCTTCAAATCATTCTTAAGTTTCCACCAGCCGTCTATTATTCCATGATTTCCGTGCGCAAACTAATCAAGCGAGGGTAAAATGGACAAGCCATTAATCTCAGTCGTAATTCCTTTCTATGACACCGGTAGTAGCCTCAAGAAACTACTCAAGAAAGTCCTTGGGCTAGATTTTAAAGGCCTTGAAATTATCTGCGTTGACGACTGCTCGACCGACGATAGCTACGCTCAAATCTCGACAATTAAAGACAATCGAATTAAGCTATCCCGAACCGAGAAAAATAGTGGTTCTGCAGCGGCACGCAACCTAGGACTTCAGAAAATCAATGGTAAATATGTTTGTTTTCTAGACTCCGATGACGATATCGCAGATAACTTTTTCGAGAAGATGCTCGGCGCAATCTCTGACGAAAATACCGCCCTCGGCATTTGCGGCATCAGACAAAAATACCTACACACCAACCCAGTTAAGGCCATAGATAAATTCACTAAACCAGCCATCGAGCGCAAAGGTAACACGAGCTGGAAAGAATACATCCTATCTCTCATGATTGCCGACGGCAGGCTTTATTCTAGCGTTAATAAGATTTATCGCGCAGACATTATTCGCAAACATAAACTCCACTTCGACGAGAGCTTAGATTTCGCCGAAGACACAAAATTCGTTTTAGACTACCTCGATTGCTTTGATAAAGATGCACGGATCGCTATCGTGCCGGAAGCTCTCTATATATACAATTACGGCACGCCAACCAGCGTTGTTTCGACTTCCTCGCTCAAGTGGGAAAACTGGCAAAAGAATTACGAAGATATCCTCAAATGGCTCGGACACGAACCAAGCAGTTCAGAAGCCAAACTTCTAAAGAAGCTCTATCAGCGCTTCAAAATTTCACACGCGCTCGCCGTTGCTAGATCTTCGGCTAACCTAAAAGAGAAGAGCAAATACCTCAAAATTCATTGGCTCGCCGCCGCCACAATTGTAGCGAAGATACAAAAGATCGCTTAGAAGTAACCTCTTGCGCCTCTGTATGCTAGAATATTCTTATGAGCAAGAGTAAGGCAACCAGCAAACAACCAAAAATATCTATTTTAATCCCTATTTATAATGTCGAAAAATACCTAGAGCAGTGCCTAGATAGCGTAGTCAATCAGACTCTCAAAGATATTGAAATCATCTGTCTTGATGACGGCTCTACCGACAGCTCAAAAGAGATTATCGATCGTTACGCCAAGGAAGACAAAAGAATCGTCGCCGTGCATAAACCAAACTCTGGCTATGGTGACAGCATGAACAAGGGTCTCGAAAAGGCTACGGGCGAGTATATTGGTATTGTCGAATCTGACGACTTTATTGAGCTTAATGCCTTCGAAAAACTCTACGATCTTGCCAAAAAATTCGACGCCGATGTAGTTAGAAGCAACTACTACCACTTTAAGGGTGGCAAAAACACGCTTTACTCATATATAAAAGAAAAAGACACCAACAAACTCATCGAGCCATTAAAAGCCGAGTGGATATTCTATCAAGCTCCAGCTATCTGGTCCGCAATCTATCGCAAGGAATTCCTAGAAGACAACAAGATTAAATTCCTTCCGACACCAGGCGCATCCTACCAAGATACTGGCTTCAACTTTAAAATCTGGGCAACTACAAAGAAAGCTGTCTTTACTTCTGATGCATTCTTGCATTACCGCCTAGACAACGAATCTTCCTCAGTTAATAACCCTGGCAAAGTATTCAATGTCTGCAAGGAATATGCCGAGATCGAGTCCTACCTTCGCAAGAACAATCTCTACGATAAATTCGCCGAACTCATGCAGATGGCAAAATTCGGTGCATATTACTGGAATATCAACCGCTTGAGCGAAGAATTACGCGAAGGTTTCATCGAGAGAGTTAAGGACGAATACGAAGTCGCCGAGAAAGAAGGCACTCTCAACGAATCACTGTTCCTAGACAAGAATCAATGGAACTTACTTCGCTACATTCTCGAGCATACGCCAAAAGACTCTGTTAAATACACTATCGAACTAAGCCAAGCTGCGCCATCGCCAAGAAGAAACGTTCGAAGCGTAATTAAAAAGGTTGCGCTCAAATGCTTCCCGCACTATCGCAAACAGAAAGAAGCAACACAACTTGTCGACGAGCTGGAAGCCAAGATCCGAAACCTTCAACAAAGAATCAAAGAACTAGAAAAACAAGCAAATGACAAAACCAAAAATTAGTGTAATTGTATCCTGTTATAACGGCGAAAAATACCTAGATAAATGCCTTAAAACTTTAGCCAATCAAACACTCAAAGATATCGAGGTTATCTGTATTAATGACTGTTCAACAGATAAAACCAAGGACGTTTTTGAGAGCTACACAAAATCCGACGATCGCTTCAAGCTTATCAACAACAATCAAAACTTCGGCATTTCGAAATCTAGAAACAACGGCCTAAAGTCCGCTAATGCAGAGTATATTATGTTCTGCGACGCTGACGATTACTACGAACCAACAACCTGCGAAGTCATGCTTGAAGCTATCGAATCCTCGCAAGCCGATCTAGCAATTAATGAGATTCGCGTTATCTACGAAGCACATGAAGAAATGCGCTACAGCGACGAAAACTATTACTCGCTCAAATACGCCGGCCTCAACGATATTTCCGACGAAATCATCAAAAACACCGACCTTTCGCCAACTAATAAGATTTTCAGAAAAAGTATCATCGAGAAAAACTCCTTAAGGTTTCCTGAAGGTCTTCATTTTGAGGATGCCTATTTCTGCTCGGCGTACCTATTCTCAAGCAAAACAATCTATTATGTTAACGAGAATCTATATAACTACATTCGTCATAATAACAGCACTATGTCTAACACCTGGTCGTCCAACAAACGGGTAGACATCGCTATCGAGCATTTATATATCGCATTCAAGCTATTCGAATACCTCAAGAAGAATAATCTACTAGAGGACAACAATAAAACATTCTGGGATTTGTATTTTAGCTTCGAAGGGTTTGCCTTAGCCAACAGTAAAACCTACGCTCGCAAAAAGCAAATACGCCAAGAATCTAAGGAATTCTGCCAAAAGAACGAGAAATATTTCCTACGCGCAGACGTCAAAACGCAGAAACAAATTAAATCCATCAATACGAATCCGTTCAAAACAATTCCTTCTAAGATCAAGGCGAAGCTTGTCGGATTTATGCCAATATACCGAATCCAGGTATACAATGTCAGGAGACTGACAAAGCTCAAGAACAAAGCAGAAGAGCTCGAAAAAAGAATCAATCGACTCTAACAACAAAAAGTCCAGCCCGAAGGCTGGATTTTTATTGCCAAAGTTTCAAATATTCGTCCGCTACTTTGTCTGGCTTACCTTCACAAGCAATCTTACCATTCTCGATCAATATCGCACGATCACAGTACTGGCGGACGTTCTCCATCGAGTGCGTCACAAGCACGACTGTCTGGTTACCATGCAAAGATGCAAAATAGTCATTACATTTCTTCTGGAAGGCAGCATCACCAACCGCCAAAACTTCATCAAGAATCAAGATATCGCCACGCGCACGGATTGCAATCGAAAAGGCCAAACGCACTTGCATGCCAGAAGAGTAATTCTTGAGCTTCTGATCCATGAAATCCTTAAGCTCAGCAAAATCCACGATCTCGTTATACATCTTATCCATGTCTTTATTCGAGAAGCCAAGCAGAGCACCATTCAGATAAACATTCTCGCGACCAGTAAGCTCAGGATTAAAACCTACACCAAGCTCAATAAACGGAACAAGTGTGCCATAAACGTCAACATCGCCTTTATCTGGAACATAAATGCCAGACATTACCTTAAGAAGCGTAGACTTACCAGAACCGTTACGACCAACTATACCTAGGAATTCGCCTTTCTTAACTTCAAAGTCTAAGCCACGAAGAACCTGTTGCTTCTTAAAACCTTTTACGCCCTTCAAACGATTAAAGATCGCCTGCTTAAGCCCCCAAGCCTTTTCGGTTGGCAACTTGAAGCTCTTATGCAAATTTCTTACGCGAATCGCAACATCGCCGCCATCTTCAACATTCATTACCTTAGACATACTAGACCTCCTCCGCAAAATACTTAGATTTCTTGCGGAAATATAGCGCACCAAGAATACCTATGATAACCACAATAACAATCGGAATAAGCTTACTCCACCAAGAGCCGACATAATTCCAAGTCGTAATAGCGGTATCAGTAATCAGGTTATGGCGAACATCTTGAATTACCTGAGAAATCGGGTTAAGCAACACGAGACGTGCCGCCAAAATACTCTGTTCAGCCACCATTGAAACCGGATAGATAATCGGAGCGCAATAGAATAAAGCCTGAATCAAGACTTCCCAAATCGAACCGATATCGCGATACTTCACATTAATCGAGCCAAGCAAGAAAGCGATACCAAGAGCTAAAGCATAAAGCTCAATCAAACTAATCGGAACAAGCAGCCAAGAAAGAGAAGGCGTCACGCCATTAATCAGCGAAAAGACAATCAAGACTAGCAAATTAATCATAAGATTAATTACGGCTGTCGAAGTGGTCGAAATAACAATAATCCACTTCGGGAAGCTAAGCTTACGAATAAGGTCGCCACGCATCACAATCGCCTGAATGCCCATACTTGTACATTCGGTAAAGAAACTCCAAAGAATCGTACCGCAAAGCAAGTAGACAGAGTAGTGCGCAATACCATCGCCGAAGCGAAGAACCTTACTAAAAACAACATAAAGAATCGCAAAGAGTAGCATTGGACGTAATACAGCCCAAGCATAGCCAAGAACCGATCCTTGATAGCGAAGCTTAAAGTCAGTCTTACTAAGCTCCTTTAGGAGAATCTTATTCTTGCGCGAAAAAATTCTAGGTAACGCCATATTACTTTATTTTACCATACCCACTAGTGTTTAGCCGAATCGAAGACATTTCCCGTAGGCTTAAACCCATCAGTCTCCCAAGCCTTCTTACTATTCAAGTATTCATCCATATGCCATTCTTCATTGTAGGCATAGACTAGGGCGCGTCGCTCGCGTCCGCCTTCAGTGACAGATTCAAAGATCTCTGTACTCTTTTTACCATCCATTAGCTCAACAAAAGCATCACTATAATCCAGCTGAGAAATGCACGCGTTATTTATCTTCGTTGCGTGATGATGTTCGCCTTTACCTTTTACATACAAGACTGGATTATATCGCTGCAAACGCCAGTCTTTCGAATCTGCGTCAACAGAATAGCCATGATCCGCGAGAATAATAATCGTCGAATTATCGTACGCCTCATTTTCCTTCAGCCTATTCAGATATTCTTCGATAATCACAATGACGCCTTCAACCTTCTGTTCGTAAGTTCCACTATCGTCATCAATAGACTCGGCATTCTCGTCTAAACTAAATGGAACATGTGCACCCTCAACATGAAGCCATTGGAACATTTTCTCGTCGGTCATCTCGGTCTCACGCTCGAGATAATTATTCTTCCAAGTTAGATCGTGCCAATTATATAACCCCTTGTCAAGGTCAGCATGGCTATTCTCGAAGTTTAATGTTTGAATGCTCGAGAAACGCTTGAGTGGGAATGGCAAAATCTTAAACAAAATATACTTAATTTCTTGCCTGACAAAGATACTCTTGTTCGCAGTCATAGGCTTAGGTACGATATTCTTCATTTCGAAGGCTTGGTCATTATTCCAACGAATGTCATCATCATAGAAATAACAATCAAAGCCACTATCTTTAGCATGATTTATAACCTTTGAATTCGAGAAAGCATTCGTAGCATACTCATTAAAGTCGGTCTTATTCTCGAACCATTCGCCAGAAAGAATAAACGGAACCGATTCACGCGTAAAAGCATAGCCCGACATAGCGTCCGGATAGTATGAGAAATCCTTCAACATCTCCTTATACTCATCCTTGCTATCTACAATATTCTTAAATGTCCTAGAATCTACCGCGTCGATCATGAGAATTAGAAAATTCTCATCGCTCGAAAGATAATTAATACCATCCGTAGTCGCCACAACATCATCAGTCTTATTTTTAAAAACCGGCTTCGTAGCAATCATTGATATAAGCGAAACGCCAAGCATGACACATACAACAAGGGAAATACCAGAACAGATCTTAGCAATCTTTTTCGCACCAACAAACTTAACACTCAAGCAAACCGCAACTAGCACAACCAAACAGACCGCGATTGAGCTGATGTTTGCAGCTTTACCGGACCAATCAAATGCCTCGCCATCCATCTGCGGCAAAAAGCCAGCAAGGTAATTTGAATGAATATAAAAGATCAGAAACAGCACGAATAAAGTAAAGAAAAAGAGATAATATAGCTTCTTGAACCTACTGAGAACAATAGAGATAACAGACAAAACAACAAAGCAACCGAAAAACAAAAGTAGTGATAGACCAAACAGAGTCTTGTAATCAAACCAGAAGTCATCAACATTCGGAGCAAACATCGCAACAGGCTCATGAATAAACAGTAAAAAGCTGATAGCGAACGGTAATATTAATAGTTTCAATAACCCTTTAGTCTTAGATGTAGAAATCATATTTCGAATATATCACACAACTCAATAACGGTTATAACAAAAGTAAATAAAGTGTTATCATAATACCAATGATGAAAAAGTTACTCTCTAAAAAGAATACGCCAAGCATTATCCTGGCACTGGTCTTCAGCTACATGCTGTTCATATTCGAACCAATTACAATGTACGCCAACAACACGACGGATTTCTGGTTTGATATCTGGATCCTACTAAAAGTCACGATTATCCCATTTATTTTGTTCGCAGCGGTTGCCATAGCAGCGATGGCAATCATTAATAAATTCGTAAAGCCAAAATATGCAATCTATGTCTATCTCGCCGCATTTGCAGTATTCACCATCGCATACATCAACAGCAATTATCTTGCAGGATTCCTACCAACGCTCGATGGCACCACTATCGAATGGAATAGTAAAGGCGGCTGGATCAGCTCAATCGCGGTCATCATTGTAGTTCTCGCAGCCCTTATTGTTGCCAAAATCAAAACCAAAACCAAGCAGCTCTACAGAATAACTAGCTATATTAGCCTCGCTATTTTCGCGATGCTTTCAGTATCACTCCTGACAACAGTCGCGACCAAAAAGCTAACCAAAGACAACAACGCCGTCACCGTATCAACCGAGAAGAATATCAATAAGCTTTCTTCAAACGAAAACTTCCTAATCCTCATGATTGATGCTACCGATTCAAAAGAATTCGGTAAACTAATTTCCGAACACCCAGAATACCAGGAAATGCTCAAAGATTTCTCATACTATCCAGACACCATGTCAGGATACGCCTTCACGATGGAATCAATGCCATTCATCTTTTCATCTAACTGGTACGAAAAACCATACGACGATTACGCCACGAAGTCATACAATGAGTCTCCGTTCCTCAATAAAGTCTACGACAAAGGCTACGAGATGAACTTCTACGACGATTCCTTCATTTGGAACGACGATAAAGTTTTCAGACTAGACAATATCTCTAAAGAAGTACAATCGCCAAGAACTAAAAACTTTATCAAGCAAGAGCTGAAGTATATCCTTTTCAAGATTTTACCTTACCCAATCAAGCGATTCTCGATGATCCAGAACCTAAACTTCCAGGACTCAATCAAGCAGTCAGAGAATGGAATCTTTAACTGGAAAGACGAGACCTTTAGGCACAAATACCTAACCCTTCAAACAGAAATGACCGACGATAAATACTTCCAGTTCCTTCACATTGAAGGCGGTCATGTGCCATTCGATTTCGACGAAAACGGCAATACAATTAACCCGACCGACGATAACGGCACATACGATCGTAAGCTTCTTGGCGTTTTGTCTTCTATTCAAATTTATCTCAACAGAATCAAAGAAGCAGGCGCTTACGATAATTCAACAATCATTATCATGGCTGATCACGGTTTCGATACTGACGACAAGTGGGGCACCCTCAAGCGCGGCAACCCAGCTCTATTCATTAAGGGCAAGAACGAAACCCATCACGCGATGAAAGTAAGTAACAAGCAAATCTCCCAAGTCGACTACGTAGAGGCCTTCAATCGACTCCTCGACGGGGCAAAAAGTACAGAAATTTTCGAAAACATTCCCGAAGAAGGCAGAATAAGGTTATACTACGATTATGGCCATGGAAAAGAAGAAACCATGACAGAGTACGAACAAAGAGGTAAGGCCTGGACGACAGACGAGCTGATACCGACAGGAAAGGAGATAGATAGATACTAATGTTTGTTAACTTCTTAGGCTGGATCATGAACGGCTGCTATGCCGTTGTCAAAAACTACGGTCTAGCAATTATACTGTTCACACTTGTAAGCAAAATCATTCTTTTGCCAATCTCAATTTGGGTTCAGAAGAACTCAATCAAGATGGTCAAAATGCAGCCAGAAATCAACCGCCTAAAGGCGAAGTATTTTGGCGACAAAGACATGATCGCAGAAGAGCAGACCAAAATCTACAAAAAGTATAAATACAATCCGCTCGCGTCACTCGTTCCGCTAGTCGCACAAATCGTACTCCTCCTCGGCGTTGTCGAGATCGTCAAAAACCCAACGACTTTCATCCATGCAGACAACTTCAGTTACAACTTCTTTGGTTTTGACCTAAGCTGGGTTGCAGCAGAGAATGGCGGCATCGCTATTTGGATTCCAATCATTGCAGGCTTGTCAGCATTCGCGCTTTGCGTTGGTCAGAATATCATGAATGTCCTACAGAAAGAGCAGTCTAAAGCTAGCCAATGGGGTATGCTCGCATTCTCAGTTGGTTTGTCTCTCTATCTCGGTACCTTCGTTACGGCAGGCGTCGCGCTTTATTGGACCGCTAGCAACCTTTTTGCAATTGTTCAGCAGTGGCTCCTCAACATCGCAATCAATCCAAATAAGTATGTCGATCACGAGGAACTAGAAGCATCCCGCAAGGAACTCAAAGAGCTTGAAGACCTTAATAAATCCCACAAGCGCACCGCCGAACAGATCAAAAAAGAGAAGGAAGACTACAAGCGCTTCTTTAAGATTGCAAACAAAAAGCTCGTTTTCTATTCCGAAAGCAGCGGCTTCTACAAATACTACAAAGGTATTATTAAATATATCCTCAAGCATACCAACTTGACGATTCATTACATCACAAACGACTACAGTGACCAGATTTTCGAAATCGCCAAGAAAGAACCACGCATCAAGCCATACTACATCGAAGAAAAGAAGGCGATTACACTCATGATGAAGATGGACGCCGATGTTGTTGCTATGACAATGCCAGACATCGAAAACTACCACATCAAGCGCAGTTATGTCCGCAAGGATATTAAGTATGTTTACTTACCACACGGCATTGATAGTATTAACCTCACTATGCGTAAGGGTAGCGTCGATCACTACGATTCTATTCTTGTCACCGGCAAATACCAGCGCGAAGAGGTCGAGAAGACCGGCGAAGTTTACAATCTCAAAGAACGAGAAATTGTCGACATGGGCTACCCACTTCTTGACGATATGATCCGCGCCTACGAGAAGACCGAGCATAAAGCTCACAAGAAGAAGACCATCATGATCGCTCCTTCATGGCAAAAGGATAATATTATCGATCTCTGTCTCAACAGCGTTCTTGATTCGCTCGAAGGCCACGACTACAATGTTATCGTCCGCCCACATCCACAGCATGTTCGCCACATGCGCGATATGTTCGAGAAGATGAAGGAAAAGTACGCCGGTACTAATATTGAGATTCAGACAGACTTCTCAAAGACCAACCCTGTTCTCGAAGCCGACCTACTTATCACCGACTGGTCCAGCATTGGCTACGAGTACGCCTTCACGACCGAGAAGCCAGTCATCTCCATTGATACTCCAATGAAGATCATGAACCCAGAATACGAGAAGATTGGCGTTGAACCATTCAATATCTGGGCACGCAACGAAATCGGCGAAGTCATCTCCGTTAAAGATACCAAGAATATCGATAAGCTCGTCGAAAAGATGCTTAAGCACCAAGACGAATATCAGGAAAAGATTGCCAAGCTTAAGCAAGACTCGATGTATAATATTAAAAAGAGTGCTAAAGTTGGCGCAAAATACATAATTAAGTGCGTCCAAGAACAGATTAGAAGGAGGAAAGAAAATGATTAGCAGCTTTACTACTTTTGGTTACATCGACCCTTCGGTCATGACTTATGCCATTCAGGCAGGTGCAGGTATTGTAATCGCCGTCGGTGCATTCATTGGTCTATACTTCCGCAAAGCAAAGAAGAAGATCAACAAGAAGCTCAATATCGACGAGAACCGCAACAAGGAAGTCGAATCTGACGATATCGAAATTGAAGACGAGTCAAAAGAAAAGAAAACCGCAAAGAAAAGCACAAAGAAGGTAAAATAAATGATTAATTTCACCGTTGGTCCAGTACAATCCGACGAAGAAATTCTAAAAATCGGCGCTGAGCAAGTGCCGTATTTTAGAACGCCGGAATTCTCACAAACTATGCTCGAAAACGAGGCGCTAGTAAAAGAGTTCGCGAATGCGAGTGATAACTCTAGAGTCGTCTTCATAACTGGCTCTGGCACCGCTTCAATGGAAGCCTCAATCATCAATACTCTCAGCAGCACCGACAAGGCCCTCGTCGTAAAAGGTGGTAGCTTCGGCGCACGCTTCGAGCAGCTCTTAACGCTCCACGACATCCCACATGACACTATCGAGCTCGAGCTCGGGCAATCCCTTACCGAAGAAATCTTAAGCAAATATAATCCTGAAGATTACACCGCATTCCTAGTCAATGTCCATGAAACATCAACTGGTGTCCACTATGACCTTAGCCTCATTCATGAGTTCTGCGCCAAAAATGACATCTTCTTGATCGTTGACGCTATTAGTTCATTCTTGGCCGACGAAGTTGACATGCAAAAATACGGCATCGACCTCATGATTACTGGCTCACAGAAAGCGCTCGCATGCCCACCAGGCATTTCGCTCATTGTCCTATCAGAAAATGCACTCAAACGCGTAGAGGATACTGATCCAAAGTGCATGTATTTCGACCTAAAGGATGCGCTCAAGAACGGCGAACGCGGTCAAACACCATTTACGCCAGCAGTAAGCATTCTTCTGCAAATCAATGCAAGATTAAAGTCAATTAAAGCCAATGGTGGCGCAAATTCAGAAATCGAGCGAACGCATAAGCTCGCAGAGTACTTCCGTTCAAAGATTACAGATTATCCATTCGAGATGCTCAGTACTTCGCCTTCAAACGCCGTTACGGCTCTTGTCGCAAAAAACAACAACGCAAAGCAAATCTTTACCGAACTCAAGGATAACTACGGCATCTGGATTTGTCCAAACGGCGGAGATCTAGCAGATAAAATCTTTAGGGTTGGGCATATTGGCAACTTAACCGAAGCAGACTACGATAAGCTCCTTGCAGCTTTCGCAGACCTTCAGCAAAAAGGTATTCTTTAGTATGAAAAAAGTCATCACCTACGGTTCATTCGATTTATTCCACTATGGCCACCAACGCTTGCTTGAGCGCGCCAAAGCCCTCGGCGATTATCTTATTGTCGGCGTGACGAGCGACGACTACGACCGCGTCCGCGGCAAAATTAATGCCGCGCAGCCACTTGCGGAACGCATTGCGGCCGTCAAAGCAACCGGTCTCGCAGATAAGATCATTATCGAAGAGTACGATGGTCAAAAAATCGACGACATCAAGCGCTACAACGCAGATGTCTTTACCGTAGGCGACGACTGGAGAGGCAAGTTTGATTACCTCAGTAAATACTGCGAGGTTATTTATCTCGAGCGCACTAAGGGCGTTTCTAGTACAGATATCCGCACCGAAAAACGCAACACAAATGTCGGCATCGTCGGCGATTCAGTATATTTCTTTAAGAAAATCTTGAAAGAAGCAAAATATGTCAACGGTATCAATATTACCAGTATTTTTACCGAGAAACTTGCGCCAACCAGCAACGAAGTTGAGGAGCTCGAACTCAAGCCTTTCAAATCTTTCGATAAGTTCCTAGATAATGTTGACGCGATTTACGTAAAGAGCAACTATACAACGCGCTATGACCATATCAAGCAGGCACTCAAAGCTGGCAAGCATGTCTTATTCGAATCGCCAATGTGCCTCAATCCAACCAAGTGCGAAGAGCTATTCTCACTAGCAAAAAAGAATAACTGCATCCTCATGGAAGCCATCCGTACGGCATATTCGACCGCATACAAGCGCCTAGCGCTATTGGCAGAGATTGGTAAAATCGGAAACATTCTCGCAATCGACGCAACCTGTACAAATATGAAGCGCAACGACCCAGACACGCTGGCCAGCCTTTACGAATGGGGCGCAAACGCCTTATTACCAATCTTCCAGATTCTTGGAACAGACTATAAACGAAAAGATATCATTGCTCGCGTAGCCAATAATCAAGATGCCTTCACACGCATTAACTTCATTTATGACGGCGCAACCGCCAGCGCCACGGTTGCCGAAGGTGCAAAGTCCGAAGGTGAACTTGTAATTACAGGCACAGAAGCATACCTCTATGTTCCGGCGCCATGGTGGAAGACGGAATATTTCGAGATTCGCTATGAAAACCCAGCCAAAAACCGCCGTTACTACTACCAGCTCGACGGCGAAGGTATCCGCTACGAATTAGTCGAATTCCTGCAGGCTATCGAAGACAATAAGGATATTCCAAGAATCGATCGCTCAATCACGACTGCGATCTGTAGCGTCATGAATGATTACAAGAACGGTACGGACCTAACAAAAATATAGTTCATACCTGAGCAGCATTCTTAGAGAATGCTGCTTTTTTGATGTAATTTCTAGCAAAAATACAGGCAAGAGAGATACTCAAAATGCCACAAGCACCTTGACGAAAGCGCAAAATATGCTAAAATAATCAAAACAAGCGCGCCAAAAAGCGCAATTTTTGTTAAAAAGAGAGAATAAAATGGGAGAGAAGACTAAGAAATATGATTATCTAATCGTCGGTTCAGGCCTTTTTGGTGCCACCTTTGCAAACCTCGCAAAGAAAGCCGGCAAGAAGGTACTCGTCATCGAAAAACGCGATCACGTATCTGGTAACGTCTACACAGAAAGCATGTATGGCATTAATGTGCACAAGTACGGCGCACATATTTTCCACACAGACTACAAAGACGTCTGGGACTTCGTAAACAGCTACGCAGAATTCAACCGCTACACCAACTCCCCAGTCGCCTATATTGACGGCCAGATTTACAATATGCCGTTCAACATGAACACCTTCGCCAAAATTTGGGACGATGTCGTTACGCCGGAAGATGCTATGCGCCATATCAACGAGGAGCGCAAAGAAATCACTGGCGAACCAAAGAACCTCGAAGAGCAGGCCATTTCTCTCGTTGGCCGCAGCATCTACGAGAAGCTCATCAAGGGTTACACTGAGAAGCAATGGAATCGCGACTGTAAGGATCTCCCAGCAGACATTATTAAGCGCCTCCCAGTCCGTCTCACTTATGATAATAACTATTTCAACGACCGCTATCAGGGCATCCCAATGGGCGGTTATACCAAGATGGTCGAGAACATACTTGAAGGCATCGAGGTCAAACTCGGCGTAGACTATCTCAAAAACAAAAAGAAATACGATAAGCTCGCAAAGAAGGTTGTTTACACCGGCCCAATCGACGAATACTTCGACAAGCAGCTCGGTGCACTCGAGTGGCGTTCGCTTAAGTTCAAGACCGTGATTTTGCACGAGCAGAACCATCAGGGTGTTGCGGTCGTGAATTACACCGGCCACGAACAGAAGTATACGCGCTCAATCGAGCACAAACACTTCGAAAACGCCGAATCGTCCAGTACCGTTATTACTTACGAATATCCAGCCGACTACAAGGAAGGCATGGAAAAGTACTACACGATCAATGACGATAAGAACAACAAGCTCGCTGCCGAGTACAAGAAGCTCGCAGAGAAGGAAGAGAATGTTATCTTCGGTGGTCGTTTGGCTGAGTATAAGTACTATGACATGGACGACGTAATAAAGTCTGCGTTCGAGGCTTTTGCAAAAGAAGCTGAATAGAGAAATAGCCGCGCGAAGCGGCTATTTTTTGTAGTTTAAGACACTTGCCGCAGCTACGCCACCACATATCGCGTTAGCTAAATAGCTGGAGATTTTTTGACAGCGCCTCAGAAATATGTCAGAATAGAGAACAGTTCAGTCGAATCTGCGACTGACGTACTTTTGAAAGGAGAATCATTTATGAGCAAGATTTTTAAATTGAGCCCGAAAAATGAAGGCGAGCATTACAAAATGATCGTCGAGATGCTGGAGCGGATTGCAAAGGAGGCGGACCTGATCTGTAAGGATCCGGATTACGCTTCGCTGCCCGGAATGGGCTTTGCGAGCCTCGAGGACGATCCGCATTTCGAAGCGACGGTGGTTGTGGCGAGCGTTTTTGATAATCTGCGCAACTCGTACAACAGCTACCGTGAGTATGCGATGGGCGTTTTCAAAGAGAAGGGCGCGCTGCTCGAAGAGACGAAGATCTTTGCGAGGATCAATATCATTGCGGAGTGTTTCTATCGGTTGGTGACAGAGTCCGAATGCGAGGAGCTCGACGTGATGGCGAGGCTGTGGTTCTATCAGCTGTACGACAAGATGGCGGATTATTATGACATTGTGATCGAGGATGATGCGGAAGGGATGTATGGCTATGCGGTGCATTGCTTTGCCCATCTGCGCGCCGTGGCATACCACACGGCAAGGATGCTAAAGAAGCACTACGGCCATCTGGGCGAGGAGGCTGCGGCCGGTTGATTCTACTTTTTGGCCGTCCTGGGGAACTGGGGCGGCTTTTTATTGTAGCGTAAAACCACCGGCTAGGCCAGTAGATGTTTATTGCGTGATTGACAAAACCGCAAAATCTGTTACTGTATAAACACATACGCAATCCGTAAAGTTCTTTAGAAAGAGAGGTGTTATTATTGCCAATACGCAAAACGCATTCAGACGAAGAAATCCTTGCGAGCCTTTGCAGAGCAGCAAAAATCCTTGGTAGGCGCCCGCTTAAGCGAGAATATGAAAAGTATCGCTATGACTCTGAGCCGACCGCAGATACTATCACTAGACGTTTTGGTAGTTGGAAGGAGGCTTTAATCGCTGCAGGAATCGACCCGAAGGATCCGGAACAAAACCCAAATTTCCTCACGGACGGGGAGATATTGGAGCATCTGCGAGAAATTGCTCGTGTCGTAGGGCATACGCCAAGCGTTGTAGAATATAATGCTCTGCGTCGCCCACATATGGCTTGCTCGACTACAGTTTCTGAACGCTTTGGTGACAGGTGGGAATATGCCATAGAAGCTGCAGGATTACCTGAGCGTAATTCGAACAGGATTGAACGCGAGCGAATCGTAAAAGCTTTACAAGAAATCGCGAGAAAACTTGGCCATTCTCCAACCAAAAGCGAGTACAAAGCGAATAGGGCAAAAGATATGCCTAGCGAAAAAGCAATATCGCGTAGCTTTAATTCTTGGGCGGATGCTCTGAAGGCCGCCGGTCTCAAACCCTGCAAGTCTATTCTAACGGGGCGAAGATACTCGGACGAAGAAGTGGCTAAGTGTTTGCATGTCATGGCAGAAAAACTCGGTCATACTCCGTCGCTCAAGGAATATGCCAAGTATCATGAGCCTGTTATGCCGAACGATAAAACGCTGCGCATAAGGTATGGTTCTTGGCCGCTAGCCCTGAAAGCAGCTGGCTTCGAAGATTACGATGCGAAGTCCAAGGACCACCGAGTAGTGTTCGAAGAAAAGTATTCTGACGAAGAAATTCGGAAAGCTCTGGTGGCTGTGGCTAATAAAGTAGGACATGCACCTTCGCGAAATGAGTACAGGCGACTTCGTCCTGATGGTTCGCCCAGTCTGAACACGGTTGTTTGCAGGTATAAAACCTGGATGGAAGCATTGAAACAGAATGAGCTGCTAGAAGGCGAGTAATGGCGCGAACTCGATCAATCTCCTGCTAATGGCGGGAGATTTTTCTTAAACAAAGGATAGTGCCTTAAAAAATGGTTATTCTTGTCAATTATTGCTGATACGGATACTATTTTAAGTGATGACGGACAGCGAAATACAGAGTAAAGTTAATGAGTGTTTGGCAATTTTTAATCCAAATCACAGTATTCCTTTCCCTGCAAAAAACCTACACGAGAAAGACGATAATCTATTGGTTCAAATTACTCCCTATAGCGATAACGATGTGTCGGGTTTTATTACTTATGACAAAAATAAAGAAAAATTTAAAATTTTTGTTAATGCGAATAAACCACGAAGACGAGTGAATTTTACTCTTGCGCATGAGTTAGGCCACTATTTCTTACATCGCGACATTCTTAAGAATACGGATTTTCTGGAAGACAATGAGACGCTTAACCTAGTTACGCTATATCGAAAAGACGATGGAAGAGGAGTGATGAATCCAGTCTGCGAAAGGGAGGCTAATAGGTTTGCCGCTAAACTGTTGATGCCGGAAGAATATGTTAGAAAAGCATGGCTCGTATTTAAGAATGTCGAAATGTGCGCGTTGATATTCGATGTGTCCGTTATTGCTATGAGTATTAGATTTAATGAGCTGGGGATTGAAACTGATGAAGAATAATCTTTCTGATTTATTTGACCAGATCAAAGATATTAAAAATCAAGAGAAAATTGAATCGACAACACTCAATGACCTGCTTTCGCCGAAAGAAATAACCCTTAGCTCGGATAATCCAGAAGGCAGAATGAATGAGCTCGAGGAAAAACGGAAGCAGCTCGAGAATACCGACAAAGCGCAAGACATAAAGCTGAAGAAGAATACTGCTAAGCTCCTGTTTGGGCTGTTAGTTGCAGAGAATGCAGCTGCCTATGTTTTGGTATTTCTTAGTGGCTTTGAAGTTATAAAAATCAGTGAGGTGGCGCTAAATATTTTGTTTAGTGCGACGCTAGCGCAAACGGCATATATGGTAAAAATAATTATTTCATACCTATTCCCGAACAAAAAATAGTATCACATAAAACATCCTGCGTGGCTTTACAAATCCCCTCTTTTGTTATAAAATATAGGGAATAAAAATGCATTGGTGGCGCCCGTCGCTGGAGGTCAAACCAGCACGGGCGCTTTTTATGATTAGCTACTTCCAAAACAGAGGTAGCAAACAAAGATATCGGATATCAAAGAGGGAAATAGTAGAGGTGAAAAACATCAAAGTAATCGTGGCTGCGCACAAGCAGTACCAAATGCCGAAGGACAAGGCATACCTGCCGGTCCATGTTGGCGCCGCTGGCAAGGATAGCATCGGCTACCAGCGCGACGACGAAGGCAAAAACATTTCAAACAAAAATCCATATTTCTGCGAATTAACTGGTCTCTATTGGGCCGTCAAAAATCTCGACGCAGATTACATTGGCCTTGTTCATTACCGCCGCTATTTTAGCGCTGCCAAACACCTCAAAACCGAAGAAGAAAAGTTCAAAAATGTTCTTTCTGGCAAAGAAATGGACAAGCTTTTCGACAAAGCCGATATCATCCTACCAAAAAAGCGCAATTACTATATCGAAAACCTCTACGATCACTATAAGCACACCATGTTTGTTGAGCCGCTAGATATCGCCGGCCAGATTATTGCTGAGAAATATCCAGAATATTCCGCTGAATTTGAAAAGCTCCACACTCGCCGCTCCGCACATATGTTCAACATGTGTATCATGAAGCGCGAAATTCTTGAAGGTTACTATAACTGGGTCTTTGATATCCTCTTCGAGCTCGAAAAACGCGTTGACGTCTCGCAATATTCAGATTTCCACAAACGCTTCTATGGCCGCGTTTCTGAGCTTTTGCTTGATGTTTATGTCAACACAAACAAGCTCAATTATGTCGAAGTTCCAGTCATTGATATGCAAAAAATAAACTGGCTCAAGAAGGGTACTGCCTTTTTGACCGCTAAATTTACAGGAAAGAGATATGAAGCAAGCTTCTAGAAAGTTAGAATCTCTCCATAAAGCAAATACGTTGTCGCTCAAAGAGATTCAAGCGATCTGCGAAAAGAATAATCTTAGATATTACATGATGGGCGGAACATTCCTTGGAGCCATTCGCCATAAAGGCTTTATCCCATGGGATGACGATGCAGATATAGCATTACCAAGAAATGATTTCGAAAAATTCATCAAAATTTTTAATAAAGAATGCAAAAACAATAATTGCCTCTTAACATCATTCAAGAACGACGAAACGTATTTGTACTATACACCGAGAGTTAAAAACACGGAAGTTCACATAATTAATAATTCGAAGACCATAAAAAGAAAGGTCGAAGCCTGGATTGACATTTTTCCTCTCGACGGAATGCCAAAAAGTAAAATAATACAACAAATACATAAATATAGATTATTAAAACGTAGAGCCTTGCTAAAACTCTCAGATTTCGACTCACAAGTAAGCATTTCAAACAAGAATCGAAACGTTCTAGAGAAAACACTTGTAGCGCTCGGAAGGCATACAACCATTTCAAAATTGCTTAACACAAAAAAGCAGCTAACGAAGCTAGATCAGTTGTTAAGAAAATACCCGTTCGAAAAATCAGAATATGTCGTAAATTTCATGGGTGCATATAGGTTCAAAGAGATGTTCCCAAGACACATATATGAAAATATAGAT
>JAZUMV010000009.1:0-84968 GCA_045603785.1 Candidatus Nanosyncoccaceae bacterium
GGTTCTCGCCCTCGATTTGCTACGCAAATTCATCACTTCGCGATGCGGGTGTATCGAATTTCTCAACAAAAATAGCCTCGCGGCCATTTTGTTTCGAAATTTGGTACACCCGGAGGGACATAAACAATGCGCCGTCGTTGCGATGCAACCGGGCATTGGCGAACCTCGGGTTCTCGCCCTCGATTTGCTACGCAAATTCATCACTTCGCGATGCGGGTGTATCGAATTTCTCAACAAAAATAGCCTCGCGGCCATTTTGTTTCGAAATTTGGTACACCCGGAGGGACTCGAACCCACGACCCTCTGTTCCGAAGACAGATGCTCTAATCCACTGAGCTACGGGTGCAACAAAGCTATTATATCAAATCTCAAGATAGAAAAAAGGAGCCCTCGAAAGGACCTCTTTAAATATATGGTGGGCGGTATAGGATTCGAACCTATGACCTCTTCTACGTCAAAGAAACGCTCTAGCCAACTGAGCTAACCGCCCGATAGAATGTATTATACCAGAAGAAGCGAACTCATTCAAGCCCTCTCTTGATTTTCCCCACGAAGAGGAATATAATAGTCATATCAGTTTGGGACCGTAGCTCAGCTGGTTAGAGCACCTGCCTTTTAAGCAGGGTGTCGTGAGTTCAAGCCTCACCGGTCTCACCATTTATTGTTAGTATATTTCCTAAAAACCGACATTAAAAAATGCCGGTTTTTTGGTTCCGGCATTTTCAAATCTATTTCTCGGCTTTCTTTGCAGCTGCTTCGGCTTTCTCTGCCTTTGCTTTCGCCTTCTCAGCCTTCGCCTTAGCCTTCTCCGCAGCCTTAGCTGCCTTTTTAGCCTTCTTATCTTTCTTTATAACCTTTGCTGGCTTTGGTTCAGGGCGCTCAAGTAATTCTTCCTCTTCCTTCTCCTCTGCCTCGATTTCCTCTTCAAGCTCCTCGTCAGAATCTTTCTTATTCTTCTTATTGAGCTTGATCGCCTTCGAAATCGCGGTAAGTAAAATTAAGGCAAACAAACAGCCGCCAGCAATAAACACGGAGACCCACGGCAAATTTACAACCGTCTGTACTAAGACCGACTCAACACGCTCGCCCTCGGTATTTACATAATTAACCGTCTGCTTAATCTTATAAATACCGTACTGGTTTTCGGTATAATCACTACCCTTGAATTCAAGCTCGCCACCAGCAGAAAGCTCAGCATTTTTCTCAACCAAGCTCTCATAGTGCTCAAGGCCAAAAGCATTGGATTTCTCAAGCTTATATCCCACCTGATACCCAACCGTACCAGTATTGTGCAACTTTGCGCTAGCAGCAACTTTACCGCCAAGACTCAATGGTATTGCGCTGTTCTTATCCAAAACGCCGCTCAAATTTGCGCCAGCGCCAAGAATATCCAAGCGAGCCGTCATTCTTATAATATCCGCATACTCTTCGTCAAACTGTTCAGAACTATCGTTCTTGAGATTAATACCGGCATAATAGCTACCGGAATCAACCTTCTCTGGCAGATAGACACGCATCGAGACCGTCTTATTTTCTTTCGATCCCATCGTGAACTTATTCTCGCCACCAACAAAGTTTAGCCATTCGCTAGCCTGGTCAGCAGCCTCGGTTGCACCTTCACCGGCATATTTTACAACTTCGCCGGAAACCTTAATCTCATGCTCGCAGTTATTCTTAAGCACAAAAGTACGAGTATAAGAACGCCCAAGCTCAGAAAGACTACCGTAATCCAAAACGGTATTATCCACTGACAAACATTGCTCAATAGCCATTCCCACACACCTCGCTTAACTTAAGCATATTTTAACAAAAAAGACCGCGACTGTAAACGCGGCCATTTTTGTCTATTTTTCTTTAGGTTTCACAGATTTACGAATCAAAGCTGCACTGATGCCTACTCCAACCAATGCAATCCCCATAATTACGAGATATTTATCAATACCGTCGGCTGTATTCGGATTATACACGCCCTTTCCAGAGATATAAGTCGGAATATTAGCAGTAGGTTCCGGTTCTGGCTCAGGATCCGGTTCTGGCTCTGGTTCAGGATCAGGTTCAGGCTCTGGCTCTGGGTCCGGTTCTGGCTCCGGTTCTGGATCTGGTTCAGGATCAGGTTCTGGATCTGGCTGTGGAGTATCGTCAATTGGACGAGCTGGCGCGCCAAAACCACCAACCAAAGCACCGCAATCAGCATCGTTTCCAGCAATTACGCCATTTGCGCTACTGAGCGTATAGCCGCAAAGATAAATATTTGAGTAGTCCACAAGATCATCGGACAAACTAGTTACAAAGCTATCACCGGTCAAATACAAAATCGAATCGCTCGAAAGCGTCAAGCTCACATTGCCATTCAAACTGCCACGAAAGACATTACCTTCGCTCATCGAAACACTAATTGTCGAGTCAGCGGTCGTAGCAATCGAACCATTAATCTTGCTATTAGCTGCAAGATTCAAGATTGCAGAGCTGGAATTCTGCGCCAAAGCAACGTTATTCGTGCCACCTAAAAGCGAGCTGCGTACATTCAAAGTTTGCGCACCGCCATCAAATAGGAAAGCAACCGAATTATCGCCGCCCATAGTAATAAATGCATTATTCAAACTCAATTCAGAAACGCCTTGCAAAGCCACCGCCATGCCGTTATTTCCGAAGTTGCTAATCGTTGCGCTATTTAAAGTAGCGCTGCCGCTCCCCAGCAAAACCGAAGCAGTATCATCTACCGAAGAAGCATATTTTCCGCCGCTTTCTTCAGTCCCAGGAGCGAGCGTAACCCCTCCTTCGAAAGCCCTCGCCGACAAAGCCAGCACAGAAGCACCGCCCAAAGCAGCAATTCCAAGCAAGCCAGTAGTCAGCCTTCTCTTATTCCTTCTCATTTTTTACCTTTTTATTTTTGTTATTGACCTGTTGTACTGTCATTATATACCATTTTCAAGAAAAAAGCCATAAGTATTTTGCACTTTTCCTAAATGGACAAATCCAGCAAAATATTATATAATCACGACATCCAAATTCTGCGAGGAGGTGCAAGAAAATGGAACCCAAAAGCCTCATGGACACTTGCGTAAAGGTTAGCTTTCATCTCGGCCACATTGATGAAATTCTTGGAAATGAATCCATCACGGACAAAACCTTTAAAGGTTCCAAGTTTAAGAATTTCCTCAATGAGCTCATGAAAGAAGCACAATCGGGCAAAACCACTGCTCTCGCTCTCAACCTTTGCTACCTCAGAGACTGGCTTCGCAACTTAGATAAACCAGATCTGCAAAAACCTATTAGTGACGCGATCTGGCAAATCGAACGTACTATCGATGCTCTATACGAGTACGAAGATGTTAATCCTACTATTACAAATCCCTTCTTCGTCACCGATAGCTTCGACGACTAACCCCGCATTTGCGGGGTTATTTTTTGCTCTAGATGTGTTAGAATTGCGACATTATGGAATATCTCAAGATCTGCCAGCAATACTTCAATCGTTACATTAATGCTTTCGAGCTTCAAGAAGCCCTCAAAAACCTAGATCTCAAATCCTTCTCCAATGACGACCAGGTTAGCTTCTCTGCTCTCATTATTTCTATTGAGGAAATCCTTAAAGAAACCAACGAAGATCAAGACGAGCTTATTAAAGAAGAGCTCAAGCATCTCGAAGCCTCAATTGCTCAGCTCGAAAGACTCCAAAACGACAAAATGCCAAAGGAGCTCGTACAGCACCTTGAAAAGCTCCGCGAAAGCCGTACCGCCAAGCGAGATAACTTTGAACGCTGGGCCAAAATTAGCGATGCAATTAAAGAAAATATACTCTTCCAAAAAACTCTTGATTCCCTATCCAATCTCGAATTGCTCGAACTCATCTCTGAAGATATGAGCGCCGCTCGCCCAATCTCAATCGATGAAGATAAATTCAAAGAACTTATCAAGACCGGCATCGAGAACGACAAGCGTGAATGGCTCTGGCGCCTCGCCTTCAATTACGATAAGAAAAACTATAACGCGCAGACCATTGCAGATTATTACCTAGATAAAAACGATTGCTACTACATTACTGAGCTGATCAGTATTATTGGCGACCACCTAGACATCGAAGATATCCTTAAGAAAGTCGAACAAAAAGACAAGCAATTTATCCAGGAATTCATTGACTCAAAAAGGGTTATCGATAGTTACGTCTCGGACGAGCAATTGGCGAAACTTGAAGAAAAACTATAATAAAAAGACGCCCACACGGGCGCCTTTTTATTTCTTTACCCACTCCGGCGGTTCAATCTCGAAATTAATTATCGGAGTCTCTTCATTCACGATATCCATATCAACACCATAGTAGTAGTTATAGACCCGATCCACCGAGCCAAAGTGCGCCTCTTCCTTCTTATATCCAAGTTTTTCCGAAACAGCCCAAACCGCCTCTTCGCTCGGCCCCTCTACCTCGATGTATGTCGGAATCCACGGCCAAGTATCAATCGAAACCTCGACGTCATCCAGCACCCATATCTCACGATAGCTATCCTGATTTGCCTTCTCTTTCATGCCAATGCCATGCATGAATTTATTTGCCTCATCATAATTATCGACAACGAGATTCACTTCCTTGCAACCCATGATGTCCGTGTCGTCAATATACATCTTGTAAGTCATCACAATCTTGCCACCCTCGTCACGCACGCGCGCAAAAGACCCTTTGCCAGTATCGTAAACTGTACGACGCATCAAAACTTCAGGCATCTCAAGTTTTGCGCCCAGAGCCTTCAGTTTTTCCCGAATTTCATCTTTGTTTACTTCGTAAAAAGTCGCCTCTATCTCGTTATTCATAGTTTTATTCTAACTTATTAGATTACTTATGATTGCATTTCTAACCATTTATGCCAAAATTAATCCCATAAGACTGAAGCCTATGTGCCTTACCGAAAGGAGTTAGATTTAGATAACTAAAGAATATAATGTCGAATACCTAAGGAGTGCTCTGCGCTTGGCCTGCATCCTCGACGACTTAAAGAAGCGCATTCGTACCGGCTGGCTAGTCTGGCGCGTGCGCGGCAAGCGTCTCGAAAGCGTCTCGGAACATTGCCACAGCTGCCTCATTCTCGCAAACCTGCTTTATCCAATTTATCCTGAACGCGAGCAGATCGACCTCGCAAAAGTAAATTCTATGCTAATCTTCCACGAGATTGGCGAAACCGTCATTGGCGACGTGCCAGTGGTAGACAAAAAGCGCCACGCAAGCAAAGCCACCGACGAACATGAAGCATGGCGCAAACTGCTCAAAGGCCTCCCCTACGAACAGGAAGTCTATGATTTACTAATGGAGTTCGACGAGCACAAGACGCCGGAAGCAAGATTCGCATACTTCATCGACAAGTTTGACGCAATCAAGACCATGAAGCACTACTACGATGCCAAAAAGTTCCATAAACTGGCTTGGTGCCTCAAGAATAACGACATGATTCGCAACAATGACGATATTCAGAAACTCGTCAAAGAAGGTGCTAAAAACGCCCTCGATATCTGGCTGGCCGAAGATTACCAGGCATATCGCAACGACGAGTTCTTCCTGGAAGCACACCGTATCCTGCACGAGATGAATACCGATATCAATCCGCCAACAATCTAATCCAATAAATGCCGGAGCTTCAACGCCCCGGCATTTTTCTTGAAAGGCCCAAAAAGGAGGCCATCTCCTTGACTTTTTAAAGTGTTTATGGTATAATGTAAGTGTTAGGCAGGAGTCTATTAAACCACCTAAGGCACTTTAGTAATTGGCAAAGAGAAAACGCTAGATTACTTTCGCAAAAAGCTGCCTCGTGGTCCAACCCGAAAGGAACCAGTCATGAAAATTCTGGAAAAAATCAAAAAGGCTCTCGAAAAGCTGAGCATCGCTTGGCTCGTCGGCATCGGCATTTCTTTCATCTATACGGTGCTCGGCGCACTCGGTGTTGTCCCCTATGGTTACATCGATGCTGCGACCGCAACAAACCTCTCCATCAACACCATCATTGGCGGCGGCATTGCTATTCCGCTGCTCAAGGTGGCGACAGAAATCCTGCAGTACGTCATTCACAATGGCGCCGTCGCAGAACAAGGCAAGCTCCTCGCAGAGATCTACTCAAAAGAAGATCTGTTGAGGACATACGAAAGCTCTAGGCAGCGTCTCAAACTCCTAGCTCAGAGGGATTTGAATCTGAGAATTATGAGAGAGATAGCTCAAAAATCGTGGAGTCACGAAGATGCTATCCTCTTCGATGAGGAAACTCTCTTTAACTATGGTTTTTGCGACATGGCGGCTATAGAAGAAATCCTCGAAGAGTTCAAGGCAAGATTCCCCGAAAGCAAGTTTGCCGCAACGCCGGTATACGCATTCTGCCGCAACGACAATGCATACAAGGCAATCAAGAAGAGCGACAAAGAGGCATATTTCAAACTCCAGGATGAAATGGCATATCTAGAATATGCAATAAGCCTCAAAGGCACAGCACTCCCGGAAATCGACACAATTCCAAATACCGGCGCCCAGTACGAACTTATGTCGACAAACACCGACGACACTAACGGCACAGGGCTGCTGATGCGGCTTCAGTAAACTCCAGCACGGCAAAACCTCTTCTAAATAAAACCTAGAAGTGTCAGCCTGCCGCACTTCTCTTCTACCAATTGGGAGATTGCGAACTCCCCTAACCTTTTCGTAAAGCACCTTATTTTAACCCGTGACTCATTGTCACGGGTTTTTCTTTGCATAAGTGCGCCTGACTAGACAGCCAAGAATAAGAAGATTGAACTGTCTAGTAGGTTTTATAAAACTCATTCTACGCGTTCGCGCAAAACTTCAAGCTCGTGCTCGAGGTTTCCAGAATTCACCATCTTCTTGACGCGATCAAAATACCTTTTAGTCACCATCTTAAAACTCTCTGGATCATATCGATGTGCCGCTGCGCGCTTTTCATAAATCGCATCTTCGGCCCTTCGTAAGCTATCGTAAATCCTCATTTGCGCCCTAGCTCTTCCTAACTCCCTCGTCTGCAAATCGGTCATTGCCTGCAAAGCTGCAGAACTTTCGGAAACACCAGTTTCATTCGCTGCCGAAACATATGGCGTTCTTTCAAAGCTTTGCCAGAACGATTCAAAACTCTGATGGTTATATCCGTCTCCCATCGTCAACTCGTTAAAACGAACGATTTCCTTAAAAGCTGGATCGTACGGAAGTTGAGACACCTCGCGATCAGGAAGACTGCGAAGCGAATATTTAGCTAAATCAGAAACCCACGACAAAAGAGCGATTAGTTCTGGCGTCAAGACAGCTTTTCCATTATTCTCCATCAAATATTCATTAATGCCAGTCATAAATCTACGAAATTCAGCACTTCGCAAATCTACATCTTCGCTTGCCTCTATTGTCCCATCGTTGTTCGTTTTTTGAGCCAACGTATCGAAAACCGCACGCGCCAACTCGTCTATACTAAGACGAGGTTGCCCATCTTTACCTATATTATCTCCGCCACATTGAGGATAATATTCAACACCAGAAACCGGTGGCGCACTAAAGCTTCTTCCAGTACAACGCTCAATACGCCTAAGAATATCGATAACAGACATCTCGTCTCCAGCTTTCGAAGCAAGCTCCGCAGAACCTCCGCCCTGCTCTATATCGTGATCCCCGAACTCATACATACTATCATATCGAGAAATATCAAAAATCGTGCTTTCAAAGCCATTATAACCATTAGGCTTAATCGATCGACATTTCTCAAGAACAGACTCTAATTTTTCTCTCAATTCCTTCTCTTTTTCAGCCCTTTCGTCATCGTCAAGCTGACCAGATTCAAGATCTTTCATCCCATCATAGTAATTCAGCATCGCAACGACCAAATCATGGCTCCCAGGATATTCACTATGAATAAAATCTCTACTAGGAACCAATTTAGCCGACTCGATCGCAATAGCATCTATGCGAGACTGCAAAAAACCACTCTTATTACTTCCAGGTAACTCCGAATAGGCCTCCATCAATAGGCAAATATTACTTGCTGTTGCTGACTTTGCTAAACAACCAACTTCGAACGTACTAAAAGACCACAAACCGCGCTCTGGAGTGCGACAAGACCTTTCCAAAGAAGACGTATATACTGGATCTTCGCCTCTATCGAAAGTGCGGTCCGGAAACCTCTCCATAATCGTCAAGAGTTCCTCATTGGTAACAGCATGGCTCCCAAGATAAGCTTCCATAGCATTAACAACTAGGCCAACACAGGCCTCTAATCGCCCTTCGCCATTAACGTCTAATAAATCGCTAGTTTCCAAACTTTCCCTACTTTCCAGCTCAGAAACAACCTTTCGAACACCAGACCACATTACGCGTGTTGCTAAATAAGGATCAACGCCAGGTCCTACAAGATGAGTGTTGTCCTCTAAACTTTCAGAGCAGCTATCGATAAAATCAACAAAATTATCATCAGGAGTACCGTACTCATCATTGATTACTTGCGTAAAAGATATTAGATCCGCAACTAGCTGCACGCCATGCTCAGATCTAGAACCGTCTGGCAATTCGCCAGCAATCAAACGACGCGATTGCTCTAGGAACTCGTCTTTCTCTACCTGGCTCCTGAAAGCATAAGTATCGGCAAATTCAGCGCAAAGATCCTCAACCTCTTCGCGGCTATACTCATGAGATATACGCAAAGAATCGCCTTTCTCTTGAAGGCTCCCCTCGACAGTTACTTCTTCGTCGACTTCAGCTCCGCTAGTCGATAATCTTTCACCCATAACTTAATGCTAACATAAAAAAGCAATAAAATTGTCTAGACAGCCGCTTCCTCGCTTTGCTCGGAAACGACATTGCGGGGCGTCGCCTCGGAAATAGAAATGCAAGCACTTCTGCTTCACTCGGCTCCTACCGCAACCGAACTACGTTCTCGTCTAGTCTAGGGCAGATACCAGAAACAAAAAAATAATGCCTTACGGCATTGTTTTCTTGTTTCTGGTGCGCCTGACTAGACTCGAACTAGCACAGCACTTAAATGGCCACTACCACCTCAAGGTAGCGTGTCTACCAATTCCACCACAGGCGCATATACGCCTTATAATACCACAAACCCCAGACCAAAGCAAGCAATCAAAAAGAGCCGCTTATCGCGACTCCTTTTATGGTGTTAAGTTTACTTTGCCCTTCTTGCTTGCGAAGTTCCGCACATCCGCAAAGCGATCAAACTCATCAGTCATCTCTACATCCTCGGCGTAAATCTGAGCACTTTCGGCATAATAATAACTCAAGCCCGAACGATAAATGCCAATCGCCGGCACTTCAGAAACCCAATAATCCAAGAACGATTCATACTTCGCCTTACGCAGCGCCTTATCGGTCGTCGTACGAGCCGAAAGCAATGCGTCGTCAACCATACGGTTATTATAATTACTCAAGTTCCAGCCATGTTCATTCGCCTGCTGTGAGCTGTAATAGACAAACGGATCAACGCTTACGCCCAAGTTAATTTCATAAATCAAAATATCATAATTCCTTGGTTGAATCACACTCGAATAGAAGCTCTGACCAGCCAAAGCTTCAGCCTCACCAAAGCTTTTCTCTACGACCGTAAAGCCAAGCTTTTTCAAAGCATCAATATAACGCTTCGCAACTGGCGTCAATTCAGAACCATCCAAGTATGCCACATTTAACTGAACGACCGAGCCGTCCTTCTTCAAGACATCGCCATCATAACTATAGCCGGCGTCGGTCAACAAGCTCTTCGCATTCTCGAAGTTATAACTTGGCAACTTTGGATAATCCAAGCCCTCAAACTGACTTTCCAAAATCGGATAATCAATCCCGCGATGGCCAAATTCATCACCACGAATCTCCGCAATATTAATGCCCTCCTGAATTGCCTTACGCACCTTCACTTCCTTAAGAACCGCATTCTTTGTGTTCAAAAACGCATAAGCACCCGCATTCAAGGCGCTCTCACGCTTGGCTGCATCCGTGCGAGCAAAAGTTTCGCCTTCGTCGAGTTCGGCTGTCGCCATCACTTCGGCCTTATCAAAAGCCTCGCGAATATCCGCCACGCTTCCGTAAGTCTTAATCGTAAAGCTATCGAGGCGAGTACCGCCCAAGAAATACTTATCATTCTTCTGCAAGAATACCGTCTGCAAAGCCTTGCTTGTTGAACTCGAAGCCTGAGTTGCATTTAGCTTAAATACGCCCGAACAAACTGGCTCCTTTGAGAAGTTCGACTCATAAACCAAAGCTGGCTCAATATCACCTAGAATGTGCTTTGGCACTAACGGAAACTCCAAGCTGTCCGTGAAATCTACATACGGCGCAGGAAGTTCAAATTCTACGGTTTTCTCATCGACCTGCTCAATCTTTACACTTGCAAAATCCACCGCTACCGTCGTCTTAGCATCAGTATTCTGCAGGAGATCAATCGTGTACAATAAATCGTCGGTCGTAATTGGCTCGCCATCAGACCAATACAAATTATCACGCAAAGTCAGGCGCCACTTCGCAGCGTCATCATCCACCTTCTTAACCTGCTTTGCAAGCTCGCCCTTCATATGGCCAGTCGTATCCGGCGACATTAAGTTCGCAAACAGCAAGCGCGCCAAAGTCTTCTCGCTACTCGTGTTCGCGTAAAGCGGATTCATAGAGTTAATTTGACCCAAAGTCGCTTCGCTGTAATCGCCGCCATCGACAAAAGTTGTCGTACGGTAGGCGTCAGCATACCAACAAATCTGAACAATTGCGAGCAACAAAACCACGAGGTTCAAAAGACCCCATTCCAAAATCCAAAGACGAACCGATTTAAGATTACGCCAACGCTTCACGAAAAAGTTATCAAAATGCTCACCGGCCTTCTCGTAAAACTCACGAGAAGCCTGCGCCGGAGATCTGCGTGCTTTCTTTTTCTTACGAGGCTTATCGACAACCTCTTTTTGCCCACTCTTTTTAAGACTAAATTTCATTATCCAATAATTAACATTGCAAGGATTGATAGCACAAATACAAATGCTAATACAATCGTAACGTTGAACATAGATTTCTCAATGCCTCTACGTTCAGTATAAAGCTCACCAGAGCCGTTCAAACCAGCACCGAGCGATGCACCACGCTGCTGTAATAGAATTAACAAAATCAAAAGAACTGCCGACACATAGGTAATAACTGTTAAAACCGATCCGATATTCATATCCTTATTTTACACTATCTTGCAATAGATTAGCAAGCCAGTTGATAATCGAGACCACAATACAGCTCCCCACGATTCCGCCTAGGCCCATGCTTACGCCAGGCAAAATCGAAACCGTCAAAGCCATCATTAAAGCATTAACAATCAACATAAACGCACCGAGCGTCAAAATCACGAACGGCAAAGCAAAAATCGTCGCAAGCGGCTTAATTAGAGTATTTACAAGCGAAAAAACCAAGCCAGCCAGCACATAATACCACCAAGTATGCTCAAGCAGCCATGCCGAATCCTCGAACTTACCAAACACATTCAAACAGACGAACATCGCGATTGACGAAACAATCCATCTGAACAAGAAACCCTTAAATTGCTTTTTAATCATAGGCACTATTTTATCGCATTTTTCCGTTTTAGTAGAGTGTGGTACTGCACCGCAAAGCGATGACTCTCTTCGTCAATGCGAGCAATTAATTTCGAAGTATGTCCATCCGGAGCCAGCTCGACCATCTCATAATCCCCGTCCTTAATCGGAATTACGATTCTTACGCGCGCATTTTTACCATGATCGCCGCTCTTATCTCGTCCAATTACTGGAATTTTCATATCTTCAAGCAACTCACGCACGGCTGAAACCTGCCCGACTGAGCCGTCAAGAATAATCAAATCTGGCCTGCCCCAATCTTCCAGATGATGCATGCGACGCGTTATTACTTCACGCATGCTCTCCGTATCATTATTTTGCTGCTTGCGCAATTTAAAACGCCTATACTTCGTCCTATCCGCCGCTCCATTAATAAAGCAAACCATCGAACCAACCACATTCGTACCGGATTGATGCGAAATATCATAACCTTCAATGCGCACAGGTGCCTTTTTGAGCTTTAATAGCTCCTGCAATTCCGATAAAGCCTTGTCGCTTGATATGTCTAACAATTCCTTGTCCGAAAAAACAATCTTCGTGCCGATCCCCTTCAGACCAAACAACTGATTCCTATACTCTGCGGCCTTCTCGAACTCACCTTTTTCTGAAGCCTCATACATCAACTTCTCGATCTCGCGCGAAAGCTTCTTGCGATTCCCCTTTAAATACGAAATCATGTGTCGCAACTCATGTTTATATTCGCGCGCCGTCATCCTGCCGACTTCGACGCCAGGCGCCAAGCCTAAATCCGTGTCCAAAGTCTTCTTGCCGTTATATGGCTTCGTATAATACGGAAAAATCCTACGCAAAATCCTTAGTGCACGCGTTATCGCCGTATTGCCATAATATGGCCCAAAATATTCCGCACCGTCGTCATCAGGATTACGCGTCATCGAAACATACGGCACTTCGTCCTTCATATTAATGCGCACGTAGCTCACGGATTTATCGTCGCGCAAAAGAATATTCCACTTCGGCATATAACGCTTAATCATTTCGGCCTCAAGAAACAGCGCATCCATTTCAGTATCGACTACAATCCAATCCGTATCGTCGATTTCCGCAACCAACGCTCGCGTCTTCGCGTCTTTGCGCTCAGGAGACTGAAAATATTGACGCACCCGATTCTTCAAAATCGCCGCCTTGCCAACATAAATCACTTCGCCGTCGCGATTCTTATGAAAATACACCCCCGGCTCGGCTGGGAGTTGCTTTAGCTTATCTTGCAATTTTGGCGTCAAATTCGAGCGCTTAACCATTAACTAAATTATACCAAACAAAAAACTCACCGCCGAAGCAGTGAGTTTTAAGTAGTATCAGACTAGATCGAAAAACCGTCAATCAAAGAATCAAGACCGCCAGTATCCGAACTACCACCGCCAAATAGGCTATCAACGGCCTTCTTGCAATCTTCTTCTGTACCATAACCAGAGTAATTCTTCTCCTTAGTACAGTAGAGACTATAGCGACTATTCATTCTGTTCTCGTTATAGACCTTAGTGATAGCAGCCTCCAAATCATCAAGCGACTTCGTATCACTTGGAATATTAACGCTTCCACCATCATCGATCTTAGTTTCTATATTGAGAGCAATGCCGTCATCTTCGCCGGTCATCTTGATGGCGACTAGCTTATGAGACCAGCCCGTAATACCGAAGTACACATCAGGCTCGAACTCAACAGCAATACCTTCTGGCTCATCGGTCCAATCATCATAATAATCATCACTACCATCATAGATGAGATTATTAGGGTCATCCAGCAAATCATCAGCAGTCTTCGATGCAGAATTGCTACCATTGCCTAGCAAACCCTTGAAGATGTTGCCAGCGCCATTCCCAGAAGTCATAGTACTCGAGCTATCAGAACACTTAGAAAAATTCTTATAGAACTCGGTATTTTCAAGCTCTTCTAAGAACTTGCTAGCCAATTCCTCGTCAGCCTTAACCTTGTATAGCTTATAGCCATCAACCTTTTCCGGCTTGCCATCAAAGCTCAAGAATCTATACTCTGCGAATGTTTCACCAATCTCTTTGGTATAAGCACCACTCTTCAAATCCTTGCTTACTTCGCGGACGCAATCCATCATGTCCGAATACTGCTTACCGAGCTTGGAGTATGGAATCTCATACCAAGAATTGCCGATCTCATTGAACATTGCGGAAAGCATGTATTCAGTCTCTTCTCCACCAGACAACTCACCGATCTTCTGAGCAATATTACCATAATCAGCAACCTTAACATAAAGGGCTTCTTTACCTTCGACCGCCTCAAGCTTAGCGTTCAAATTTGGAATTTCGCCAGTACCTTCAAGCTTCGCATCGATTACGAACGAACCCTGACCTTCAGAGTCAGAAACCGAATCGAGATTCAAAGTCAACTTCGCGCCCTTATATTCGCCCTCTTCACCAGTAATAGTAACTGTTGTAGTTGCAGACATAGCATCACGCTCGAGAATACTCTTAAGAGCGTCGGCCATAACACGCTCATCGCTCTCATGCGCACGATAAATCAAAAACGCTGCAATGCCGCCGCCGATCAAGAGAAGCAAAATAACAATCAAAGCAATAATCTTGCCAGCGCCGCCCTTCTTGCCAGGGACCGCATTTGTGGTCATAACTGGCTGAGGCGTAGTCGTAAACTGAGGCGTAGCGGTCGTACCACTGACACCAACAGTAGACTGTGCAAACGAAGCTGTTGGATTAGCATTGACTGGAGCTTCCGGCGTAGCAACCGCTGGAGCTTCCTCGGCTTTTGGAGTCTCCAAGACCGGAGTCTGCAACTCGCTTGGATTAGGTGTCGAAGACGAGATTTCGCCGCCTACTGGAGGCACGACGCCGTTATTTTCTTGTCCGTCCATTCTACTCCTGACCCGCTGCAGAAACCGCGTTCTCTTCTACAGTATCACCATTGTAGTAGCTGGTTTCTTCCTTTTCTTTATGGCTTGCGCGCTTGTTTGGAAGCGTACAGTTAGTATCGTCAGCATAGCAGTTCTGAAGATCATCATAATCCATCTGCTTCTTGAAGATGCCCATGAAAAGTACGCAGCAGATAACTGCGAAAATCAAAGACACGACACACATGAAGTGATACTTAGTTTTGTAATCAGTTGCGGTACCCTTGTCTAGAACCTTTGCAACCTTGCTTTGTGATGCAGCAACCTTCTTTGCAGCTGGTTTGCGTGCAGCCGTTGTTCTTTTAGTTGTTTTTGTAGCCATGCTAATTAATTGCCCTCCATTAGCGTTTATGGTTATTTACTATCTAGAATAGCATACTTTCAGCCATTTTTAAACAAAGCACAACCACTACAAATCCGACCTCGCTTATGGTAAAATCTAATCATACTTAAGTGGAGTAACTAATAAACACATGGAGAAAAATCTCAATATCAAGTACATCAAGGCTCGCCAAATCCTTGATTCCCGCGGCAATCCGACCGTAGAAGCTGATGTTATTCTTGAAAGCGGCCATGCTGGTCGCGCAGCCGTACCATCCGGCGCATCAACTGGCGCAGGCGAAGCACTCGAACTTCGCGATGGCGACAAAGAACGCTTTGATGGTAAGGGCGTCCTGAAAGCAGTCTGGAATGTTAATAACAAAATCAGCGATGTTCTTATCGGCAACAGCGCTGAAGATCAGCGCAAAGTTGACCAACTCATGCTCGATCTTGACGGCACGGAGAATAAGTCTAATCTTGGCGCGAACGCAATTCTTGCCGTTTCTCTCGCCGTCGCAAAGGCCGTCGCTCATGCTAAAGGTCTTCGCTTCTACGAATATGTAGCCGAGCTTGCTGGCACTCAGAGCGAAATGTGCCTCCCGATGCCAATGATGAATGTCATGAATGGCGGTGCACACGCTGACTGGTCTACCGATTTTCAGGAATATATGATCATGCCACTTAGCGCGACCAAGATCGACGAAGCTATCCGCATGGGCGCTGAAGTCTTCCATGCCTTAAAGAAAATCCTCAAAGACAAAGGTTACGCAACAACCGTTGGCGATGAAGGTGGCTATGCTCCGTTTGTTAAAGACGGCAACAACGAGCCACTCGAGCTCATCAAAGAAGCCGTCGAAAAAGCCGGCTACAAGCTTGGCGAAGATATCGCCATCGCAATGGATATTGCAAGCTCCGAGTTTGCAAAAGACGATCATTACGAGCTTAAGACCAATGGCGATTGGAAAACTTCCGAAGATCTCGCTAACTGGTATCAGTGGATTTTAGACAACTATCCAGTAGTTAGTATCGAAGATGGTCTCAGCGAAAACGACTGGACTGGCTGGACCATGCTCACCGATCGCTTCGGCACTCGCTTGCAGCTCGTCGGCGACGATCTCTTCGTAACGAATACTAAGTTGCTCCAAAAAGGCATCGACGAAAAAGCCGGCAATGCCATCCTTATTAAGCCAAACCAGATCGGTTCCCTCACCGAAACCATCGACGCTGTCTTGCTCGCTAAGAAAAATGGCTACAACTGCGTCATGTCTCACCGCTCTGGCGAAACCGAAGACACTTCAATTTCACATCTCGCCGTCGGTCTAGGCACTGGCCAAATTAAGACCGGCTCGCTTAGCCGCAGCGAACGCATCGCAAAGTATAACGAACTTATGCGCATCGCCGAAGCTAACAACTCGCTCGCACTCAAAAATCCATTCAAGAAATAATCCGAGCATAAAAAGCCGCCCCGTTTTACCGGGGCGGTTTTTGTTAGGAGAAATCACCGGACGCATCAATCATCAGACCCAGGATTGATCTCGCGATAGAACGCCGGCATGATGCCCATCAGCGGGTCACTCGGAAACGCCTTGCAAACATTCACGAAGCGAGCAAAATCGTGTTCGCCGAAAGCATCCTTGTAACAACGCTTATCGAAAGACGAATCCGCATTTCCGATCAAGGTAAGCTCATAATAGCTGTCACGATCCATAACGAGATTGAAGCCGACCAGCTCACGATCTTTCCAGAACTCATCCGGTCCCGTTTTTGTGTAAGCCAGCTTGGATTCGATCTTAAGAACATAGTACCGGTCGTCATCCTCGCCAAAATACGAAAAGCCATCAATCGTACGCTGCTCATCGCCGCAACGAACGGTTGGCGGCACATGCACGGAGACTTTCTTGCCGCCAAAGACCGAAGCTCTTTCTCCCAGATGGAAAGTCGCCTTAACGTCATCCTTGTCGTCCTTTGCGCAGCTCAGGCCAATCGGGAGCAAAGCGTGATCAAGCGCCATCACATGATCCATCTGTATATAGCCCTCATTGAATTTCTCGGCACAGAAGAAAGACTCGCCGTCATCTAATGCCTCGAAGAAAAGCCAACAAATTCGGCTATCATAGGGACGATAGTAATGGATCTTGAATTTGCCCTCTGGCCAACTGTTCAGAGTTGCCTCCTGGATCACCTTGCCATCCTCGTAATAGTAGATCTTGCCATTCGGATGCAGCTCGATCGAGCGGTTCGCTTCCGGCGACTGTACAACAAGCTTTTCGGGAGCCAAGGCGCGAGTGGTTCTATGAACCTCATCGTCACAAATCGTCCCTGCGAGCGCCTCGCCTTCAGCTTCGGCCTCAGACAGAAGCTCCTCGTTAGTAGCAACAATCTCGCCATCCTTCCTGCGATTAAGCCATGCGATTGCAGCCACGGAGGCTACACCCGCTCCGATGATAGATGCCAAAACGGCCAACGTCTTCTTCATATCAATAATCCTCCTAAAAAGTACTATCCCTCTCTAAGAGCGGGATGCTTTGTATATTATACAATATTTTCCGACTTAATGCAACAAAGCCCACAAAAAAGACCTCCTTATGGAGGTCCTTTCTATGCCCTATTTCTTTTCGTATCCAGGCTTTCCAAGCAATTCAAACATCTTATTCTTGTAAGCCTCAACGCCTGGCTGGTTGAATGGATTTACACCTAAACAGAATCCGCTCAGCGCGCAGCTCATCTCAAAGAAGTAAATCAATGCACCAAGCGAGCGCTCGTCTAGCTTCGGCATCTTAAGCTCAATAATCGGGACACCACCAGCGAAATGCGCCACACGCGTCGCTTTATTGGCAGTCTTCTTAATGTAGTCCATTTCTTTGCCCTCAAGATAGCCAAGCCCATCAATATCTTCGCCAAACGCAGGTACTTTCACACCCGTATAATCTTCCTCAATCTCTACAAAGGTCTCAAAGAGATTACGACGACCTTCCTGCATGTACTGCCCCATCGAATGAAGATCCGTGGAATAGACGACGCTTGCCGGGAAAATACCAAGACCGTCCTTACCTTCGCTCTCGCCAAATAACTGCTTCCACCATTCGTTAAAATAAGCAAAACTCGGCTCGAAGTTTGCCAAAACTTCAATATCGAAGCCCTTATTAAGCAAAACATTACGAAGTGCTGCGTATTCTGCTGCCGCGCCACCATCGGAAATCAAAGCTGCACGCTCTTCTTCGGCGCCATCCATCAATAAATCGATATCAATACCGGCTACCGCAATCGGAAGCAAACCGACCGCCGTCAAAACCGAGTAACGACCCCCAATATTATCTGGCACGACAAACATTTCGTAACCCTTCTCGACTGTCTCATCATGCAAAGCACCTTTATTTGCGTCAGTCGTAGCATAAATACGAGTCGCCGCAACTTTCTCGCCATATCGCTCAATTAGTTTTTCTTTGAAAATTCTAAACGCAACCGCCGGCTCGGTCGTTGTACCGGACTTCGAAATAACATTTATCGAAAAGTCCTTGCCCTCAATCTTCACCAAAGCTTTTTCAACCTCGCGCGCACTGATCGAATTACCGATATAAATAATCTTCGTGCGCGTGTCGTTGCCGAGCGCCTCAATTACGGCGCGGTGGCCAAGATAGCTACCACCAATACCGATACAAACCAAATATTGCGAATCAAGGTTAATCTTCTCTGCCGCTTTCTTAATACGCGCAAATTCTTCCCTATCATAAGTCTTCGGCAAGTCCACCCAGCCACCAAAAGCATCTTCCTGCGCGCGCGCAACATAATTACGAGCCTCATCAATCATGGGCTTAAATTCATCTTCGGTCACAAAGCCTTTGATATTATACTCAAACTTAATCATCAACACCTCCTCCTCTTATCTTTATAGTATAGCAAAAATCCCCCTGTTAATTAGGGGGATTTGCGAGACTCGCTCCTTCTTACATGATGCTAATGTTTGGCGCCAGAATCTTTGCAAAGTTGAAATCACTACTAAAATCCGTCATCTCGACCCTGAACCCAGGCTTATTAATCTTGCGCAGACCAAACTCAAAATGCAGCCAATTACCGTCAATCAACGCAACATCACCAGGCATCAAACGCAGAATTGCAAAACCGCCGCAATCGCCTTCCCAACTCCTCAGTTGCTTGCGATTGATTTCGATATGATGGTCTCTGCCGGGGATAATAACCATAGCTTGCAGCTCCTTTCCGCTCTCAGCGCAAAGGTCATATCTACCAAGCGTAGCGGGACGAAGTGCCAACGAGTTGGTCCAAGCATACACCGAAACGCCATCGGGCTTACAAAGCATCGGTTTAGCCTCAAAACCATATGCGGCCTTAACTGCATTTTCGCTCAGCGAGCCAATACTGCGAATATATACATCCCCAGCATTATCGGGCATGCGAGCAATAACATCAAAAGACGCATCGCCGCTATCGTGATCGATACGGCGAACCGCCAGATCGGTCGAGTTCGTGATTGTATCCTTCTTCGGTCCAACAACATACGAATACAGCATAAAAGCCTCCTTCAGAGTGCGCCGCGGTTGCGACTGTGCGGGTAACCAGAAAAAGCGAGTTAAAGAGCGACGCTCAAGAACGCGCTTAACTCGCTTATTATACAATAATTAAAGGCTTATGGCAATGTCGTGCAAATCATCGGTCGAAAGGACATTGTCCTCAGCATCAATCTGATACATAACGCCACCGTTTACCCAGACTGCCTTCGAGCCAGAAATATAAATCGTCAAACCCTGGCCTTTTGCAACCGTGTAATCTTCGCCCCAGTTATCGCGAACGAAGTTGTTGAGAAGCGCTGAAGAATCCCAGCTAGACTTCTTCTCAATCATCGTAAACTTATTACCATCATTGCGACTAAAGACCATCGTAATCGTACCATTTTCTTCCTTTGCAAGACCCTGCAAGCGGTAGTTCATTGGTACATAGCTCGGATAAGCATTCTCAATGCCGGAATTCATTGCTGCGACACGAACAGACAAATCAGGGAGATTCAAATAAACCAAATACCCAAGCAATGCAAGCGAGATCACAGCAAAACTTAAAGCAACCGCCAAATTGCCACGGCGCCAGAAGCTCTTCTTTTCCTGAGCCTGCTGACGAGCTTCAGCTTTATCCATCTTCGAAATTTTATTCAAAGCATCCGAAATCGCACGCTCCTTCATTTCCTGCGAGCTCATATGCACACGCTGAGCCTGCTGTTGACGAGCCGCCGCGCGCATCCTTGCAGCTTTTACGACTGGAGATTCTGCCGCACGAACCTGCGCACGGACATTAGTCTGGCGCTGAGCAACAATCTTCTGAGCAGCTTGAGCTTGCGCGCTCTGAGCTTGTGCTTTTTGTGCTTGCTGCTGTTGCTGTTGAGCCTTAGCGACCTGCTGCTTCTGCGCTTGCTGCGCCTGCTGCTGAGCCTTGGAGATCGGCGAAAGCTTCACGCGCTGACCACGCTGAATCATCGTAGCCTGCTGCTGTCGAGCTTGAGCACGAGTCGCCCTACTACTTACGCTACTAATAGCCGTCTGACGTGCACTTTTTTCTGAAACAATTTGAATGTTTTTTGCGACTGGTTTTCTGACAAATCTGCGGTTCAATGTTGTTGATTTTTGCACGGTACGATGGGCCATAGCACTCGATTTTTTCTGCGATGCACTATGAGTTGTTCTTCTTATTCCGTCCACACTATACCTCTCTTTAATTCCGTTAAAGCTATCTTAAAACATAAGCATGCCAAAATCAATAGCATTTTAAAATCGTTGTTCAATTAAAAAATCATTTAAACATAAGCGTTTTACGTCTATAAATGTTATAATAATTTCAAGATGAGTAATAAGAGTAAAAAGATTCGCAACGCGCGAATCATTGCCACCGATATTTTCATGTTTATCGCGGTAGTTGCGATAGTTTTCCTTATGATGCTTATAGCAATGGGCTTTAAATTCAACGACGAAGGCAACCTTGAACAATCCGGTTTATTGCAGCTTTCATCCAGACCAAGCTCCGCAAAAGTCAGCATTGACGGCAAAGAATTACTAATGCCAACCGAAATCAGCAAGCTCCTCAGTATTGGCGACCATGACGTCAAAGTCACAAAGGCCGGTTACGACACTTGGAGCGCAACCGTCAAAATCGATTCGGGCCTATTAACAAACATTAGCTGGGTACGTCTCTTCCCGCTAAATCCCGAATATACCGATGTCGATACTTTCAACAAAGAACCAGCATTTGTAAGTGTTTCAGACTCACGCAAATACATGCTTATAGCCGAAGCTGGCAGCGATCATTTTGACTATCTTTCCTTACAGGAAGAAAAAATCAAAAGCACGGCTATTAATTTCTCGGACATTATTTCCCTTTCTACTGACGAGGACGAAGAGCAACCGGCCGCCATCACGCCAAGCGAATTCAATGTCGTCAACTGGAGCAACAATGACAGCAAAATTTTACTAACACATACCCGTAGCGGCAATACAAATTGGGTACTCATTAATGCTTCTAAGCCAAAAGAAAACCTCAACCTAACAACCACTTTTGATAAAAAGTTTACGCAAGTCCTCTTCGAAAACGAGAGTGCAACTAAAGCTTGGGCGCTCGCCGATGGTGAACTCTATCAGCTAGACTTATCGAATAAGAGTATCTCGAAGGCACTTGCAAAGAATGTCAAAAAGATCAACAACGATGGCGATGTTATAGCATACATCGCAACAAGTAGCGAAGAAGTTATTGACACGCAATCAAGCAAAGAAGCCGAACTGTCCGAAGCTAAGACGAATAAAATTTTTATCTATAAAGACGGCGAGGAATCTTCAACCCCAATCGTAGATCTCGGTAGCGAAGAAGCCAGCTCCATGCTTGAAATGGGTACATATTGGAGCCATAACTGGCTCGCCTACAACAAGGGCAACAAACTATTCATTCGCAATGGCGTCTACCCTTCATACAATAAGAACTCGCTTGAAGACTTCCCCGTCAAAACCGAGGAAGAGCTCGAATTTACGCCTGCAACCACAGACAAGGATTACGAGAGTCGCATTATTATTCTGGCGAATGAGAACAAAATCACTAGTTACGACCTCGAAACGAAGGAATTCTATAGTTATCAAACCGACGCCATCGTCTCAAAAATTAACTGGCTCGACGATTATATGCTCTGGCAGCAAAAAGACGGCAAGCTTATCGTCTGGGACTTCGACGGCAACAATCATCGCGAGATCATCCAAAAGCTCTACGGCAATTATCCAGTAATGCTCAGCCGCAATAATAAGTATCTTTATTACTTTAGCTCTGAAGAGATAACCGATACGGCCAAAGCCGGAACCGAAGAAAACACCGAAATCGCTCCAACCAAAAAGACCATCTATCATCTCACACGCATGGATTTGCAATAAAAATATCAACAAAAAGCTCCGCCATTAAAGCGGAGTTTTTCTTGTTCTAATTATTACCCGTCAACCAATTCCAGAAGCTCTTCGACGGACGCGGGCTATTCTGCGTCGATTCCATCGATTCGTCTTCGGTCGGCTCAACCGTCGCGGCCTGCTCTGCAGTTTCGTAGTTTGGATAAATCTGCTCGCCATAAACCAGCAAACGATAGCGCGAAGTACCAAGTGGCGTGCAGGTAATCAAGGTAATCATTGGCTTACCGGGATTATCATTCGCGATCCGTGCAAGTTCAGCCACATCCGTTGGTTCTACCACAGTCGAGCCACGCACGATGTACGAATACCTCTGCCCCTCATAATCCATATAAATCATGTCGCCTTCTTCAAGACGAGTTAGACCTGAAAAGATGAACTTGTAATTATTATAAGGATCGTAAACATTACCAGCCGAATGTCCAGAAATTGCAAAGTTACCAATCTGACCAGGCATTGCAGATGAAACCGAAGTATAAAAGTTCGCCACACCATTGGCCATTGCTGACTGCATCGAATTCACATCGTTCGCTGCACCAAATGACACCGGCACTTCAACGTTAAGCTTCGGGATCATCAAAGTCGGATCTTCGTGGACATTAGCCGTAACAGTAAAGTCAATCGTTTGAATCTCAGTATTCATGCCACCGCTCGGCGCAACATAAGCCATGAAGTGCGAAGCAATCGTCTGATTATATTCAACCAAAAGCCCAAGGAAAAGCACCAAGACGCCAACCGTAATCGGAACAAAATGGCGAGATTTTTTCATCTTCTTCGCGCGAGCCTTCACCTTCTTGCGAATCTTAGCGCGCAAGCCATTTTGCAATGCTGTCTTTTCACTAATCTCTTCGTCCGAAGAGGCAACGAACTTCGATGTTTCTGCTGCTAGACCAAGCCTTGCATTGCGAATCTTCTCACGCTCCTTAGCGGCCTTTTTCTTAAACTCATTCTGCTCGCTAGAAAACTTAGTTTCCTGTTCTTTCGCAAGGCGTTCTTTCTCTTTATTGATGTATTCCGTCGCAGCCTTGTTGTAATAATCGCCATAATACTGCTGATAATACTTTTGCCAAGCCGAATGGTATTTCTTCCATTCTTCCTGATTGATCTGCGGAACACCTGTATTATAAGTCGCCTGCTCATTGGCGGCCTTGTAATTCTGTGGCTGAGATTTATAGGCATTCAAAACTTTTTGACGCGCCAAATCAATAGCGGTCTTGCGCTGTTTTTCTGCACTAGTCTGAGTGTGTGGTTTTTGGGAAGCCGAAGAATTCGAAGCATGCCCACCACTTTTGTTATCCATTGAGTCTATTCTAGCATAAATACATCTTTTATGCTAAGATATAGACATCAAGACGGGCAAGTGGCGGAACTGGTAGACGCGCTAGACTCAAAATCTTGTGACAGCAATGTCGTGAGGGTTCAAGTCCCTCCTTGCCCACCAGAACAAAGAAGATGACCTGCAAAGGTCATATTTTTTGTGTAGCAAAAGCACACTGTCCCTCCTCTCATCCTCCAGCTCTTTTTATGCTTCTGCTTATCTTGACTTTACTCCTTAAATATGCTATAATAGACCTTACTTTTGCATACCAAAAGCTACCGTTCTTTTACGCCCACCACCCCACCGAAGGAGGAAAACTATGAATAAGCATAACGCATTCCTTTATGGAGCAAACCAGGGTCTCACCTATGTCGACGTCCAGACTATCAAGTTCGTCGGCAACAATGAATCCTGCACGAAAGCACACGAGCTTCTCGATAAGTATCTTGATCGCAAGGACGAAATGTCTGCCGATAACACCAACTACGGACTCGAGAACGACTACCCCAACTGCCTTATCGTTGCCAACGGTAGACCATATGGACAGGTTGAGAATATCAGCCTCGTCGAAGGACCCGGCAACGGCGTTATTATCCGCGCTGCTTACGGCAACATCTACATTATCCGCTGAAAGGAGATGATTCCATGGGATTCCTGAGCATCAAAAAGCTGTTCGCTCGCAGCAATATTAAGGATGCTGGTCGTGACGAAGGTCCGATCTTTACCTCAGACGCCATCAAGTTTGAAGGCATGAAGTCCAGCTGCGACACCATTCGTTCGTACTTCCAATGCTTCGTCAATGCCGGCGAAGACAGGCTCAACCGTCTTTATGTCGGACGCCTCGACGAAGAATACCCCGGATGCGAACTCGTTCTGAACGGCGATAACCTCGGTCAGGTGGTCAGCATTGGCTTCTCTTTCGAGGACAGAAATGTCGTCATCAAGACAACAAAAGAACGCGTTGTCGTTCGCAGAGAGTCATAATCTGAGCCCGGCCTCTAAAAAGGTCGGGCTTTTTCTTGCGTACTGCTTATCTTTGACTCTCCTCCAAAAAGCATCATAATATATTTATATTTTGCACCTTAAAAGGAGGTTGATTTTTATGTTATCTGCTCTGAAATTTTTCTGGAAAGGGCTCAAAAATATCAGTATCATCGAGATAATCCTACTCGCTTTCGACATCGTTATTCTCATAGCAGCACCCCGCTATCTCTTTGATTACTATCTTTGGGCCATTACCCTGCTCTGCGACCTCGGTCTCGTGATCGCGCATGGCGCCTGGCTCAACCATTCCCGCATTACGCATCCAGTCAAAGAATCGTTTCCCTGGACACGCACCGAAGGCACGCTCATGCGTATGCTCATGCTCGTGTATGTCTTCATCGTCATACTTTTCGCAACTGTCACCGGCAGCGAAATCGTATCCGAACGACACCTCGAATACTTGAGCACTTACTGCTGGTATCTCATAATGTTTACAGCAGTTTACGAATGTTTCTACTGCATACTTAAAACCCTGCACGCCATCAATCATGACTGGCTTGCAGGCACTAATGGCCATATCGGTGCCCCAAACGCCATTAGTATTATCCGTATCGGACTCGCGCTTTGCGTTCCGCACATCTACGTTACGCAAAGCTTTGGCACCGAAAGCAATACTGTAGCAACCATTATCTTGGGTGTCGCCCTCACGACCGACGCGGTTGATGGATATATTGCGCGCAATATGAACGCCATCACAAAAGCCGGAAAAGCGCTCGACCCGCTCGGAGATAAGCTTATCTTCTACCCTGTCGCCGTCGGCTACTTTATTACCACAGATTTGCATTTCATCCAGCCACTAGAGAAGACTTCGGAATGGCTCATTTTACTCCCCGCAGCGCTTATCGTCATCAGGGACATTTTGATCACAATCTGGTTCTTCATCTTCGGCAAGAAATACAAAGGCGGCATCAGTGCCGGCGTCGCAGACAAACTACGAACGATTGTGTTAAGTTTTTGGCTCGTTAGCACCGCACTTGCAATTACGATCCCAGAAACCGCCCTCGGCGTTTCCATGATCTGGATTAGCTTCATAAGCCTCATTATCGCCGGCATCATTAGCCCGATTAGCTTAGCAATAGACATCTACCGAATAATGTTATATAATCGGACTCACTACTAAAAGCCCGACCCGCGGGTGGAAGTAGTTTTTTCAGTCGCCGGACCAGTTGGCGATGCACTTTTACGAGGAGGCGTATTTATATGACAAATCTGATCCATCTCATCCACGGTTGCGAAGACAATGAAATCCTCGCAGCCCAGACCGAACTGCCGCTTACCTTCAGAATCCATGAGGGCAAAGAGCACAACACCCGGACCATCAAAAGCGAGTTCATTCTCCGCACCGGCAGCCATCATGGCTTCGGCCTGAATGCCCTGTTCGCACACAGACTCTATCAGGACCTCACTGCCGCCGGCAATACCACCGAGCGTATCAAGGAACTGAAACACAGCAATCTGGAAGTACTGACAGCAAACCCGTACAACATTGGCGCCATTATCGCCTGCATGCCGAAGGGATGCGATGCAGCCAGACTGCTCGAGTTTGCATTCCCCGGCAGCAGCGAGAACCAGGACTTCAAGAAGAGCGACTTCTATTACTTCGCAAAAAGCAATAATGAAGCTAAGCTGAAGGAGAAACCGACCGCCAGCCTGATACTGCTCGCAGAAATCTTCGAAACCCTGCAGAAGTGCAACCGTATCGAAGCGAACGAAAAGCTGCAGGAAAAGATTGATGCCATCACGGTACGCGCCGAGCTGCCTGCATAACGGCAGCAATGGTGTTTTCACCTCCACGAATGGCCGCCCCGAAAACGGGACGGCCATTTCTTATGCCTTGAAAACTCTAAAAAAATGGCCACCCCTTTCGGGATGACCATTAACTCCACTACTCTTTTCTCGTTACTACCTACGAGCGAGGAATCTACGGCTCACAAATAGACCACCAAGAAGTATGCCGCCAGTCATGAAGACATAACGTGCAATGCTCTTATTGGATGTTTCTGGAGCTTTCGTATTGTAGATGTTGTAAACGATATTACCATTACCGTCGACTTCTCTGCGAATCTCGGTGCCGTAATTTTCGATATGGATACTTTCCGTAACGGACCACTCAAAGTTACCGTCGAGATTATTCCAGGTATAGGTCCAGCCAGTCTTATCGCTTAGGCGACGCTTTTCATACTCATGACCATTACGGTAAAGCGTAACCTCGATGTAATCCGGCCTATCCTCAGGCTTATCATTGAGCCAAATCTTGTTAACCGTCAAGTGAATTGGCTTTTCTTCGTAATCGTTGTAGATAATATTCTTACTCTGGGCGACCGTCGTCACGTAGTTATCAATATCGCCACTTTCGCTAAGAGTATATTCATACTGGCGCCCTTCGTCATCATATTTATCGAGGTCTTCGAATACGAAATACCAAACTTCGCCTTCTTCTTCGACGGTTTCGTCGCATAATACAAGCGCATCTTCTGAGCTTGCAGCCGACACGGTCGTCGAATAAGTTTCACCATCATCGCGAGTTAAAGTAACTACGATTTCTTCTGGACGGAAACCTTCAGGAGCATTGCCATCTCTCCAAACTTTCTTGCCGCAATAGTCGACATTACCAGTTAGGACATTCGTAAAGTTATTAATGGCTGCTGTATCCGCAGAAACATACCTATCGCCATTAGCTAGTTCGATTGGCGTAGATTTCTCTTCTACACGATAGCCATACTCATAGCCGTAGTCATCATACTTTGGCAAATCTGCGAATGTATAGGTCCAAGTTTTATCATCATTCTGCGTCCAAGTAGGCTCAACATACATAACCGCCTCTTCGTCCTCAGTCTCAGACATACGATACAAGACAAGCTCTACAGCCTCTGGGGCTGGGCGCAAGTGGTTCGCGTCTTCGTTATCCTTCCAAGTCTTTGTACCATCTACAGTAACACGACCATCCAGATAGTTATAGTAACGGCAGTTCCAGCTATTGTCCTCGGCATCACAAGCCTCATCTCTGGTCTCATAATCCGTGCCTTCCATCCAGCTCTCGTCTTCCTCGACAACATAGCGATACCTATTGCCGTCATCGTCGAAGAGCGGAAGATTAGAAATAGATTCATACCAACAATTATCTGTTTTTTCGCCAGTTACCGCGACATCTCTCGACTCAACAAGAGTCTTTTCGCCCGTATCTTTGTCTTGGAGATAAGTGGTCAATGTGAACGGAATACTATCTGGACGAGCGGAGCCATCGCCGTCATTCCAGCACTTGATCATATTTACACCAGTCGAGATAGAAGGAGTGTTCTCGAAATAGACATGATAGTTACCGTATTCGTCAATATACGAAGCGATACAGTCTTCATCGTCTTGATCGCAACTAGTAACCTCATGAGACTCATATGGGCCGCTAGGCATCTCGGCTACGAAATATTCGTAAGCGACGCCATATCCATCGAAGCCAGGAACAGTCAAAGACTTAGGCTCCCAATTATCCTCGGCATAAAGTCGAATTACGCCATAATTCCTCGTAAGCCTATTGCCGGTTATGTGACTATAGTAGATTTGTACAACCGAAAAAGTAATTACGTTCGGACGGAAGCCGTCTTGATTATCGCCATCATTCCATGTTTTATTAACCGTCAACGAGATATCGCCTTTGCGAACATTATAAACAGCACAAACATCATTGCCATATACGCCGTCGAAATCATTACAAATAATCTTGCTACCGTCATACCCTACAACAGTCTGTTCGGAAATGGTGTAGTTAATTAGATTGTCGTTTTCATCGTATTTAGGAAGATCCTCAATCAGATAATCCCACCGGTTCATCAACTCTTCCATGATTTCGCGGTTGTCATCGTACCTAGCATGCTCTTCAGGAGTAATAACATGCTGATTAGCGGAAGTCATGGTGATCGTTCGGAAGTATTGACCATTCTTCATGATATCAATCGAAATCGATTCCGGGCGCTGCATTAAGCGGTTGTTATTATCAACCCAATGCTTATATACAATGAGCCTTGTTTTCTCATCCTTTTTATTCTTAACCGTAAAACCATCATTCATATTGCCGGAGATAGAATCGATTTCATATTCGGTTCCATCAGGGAGAGTTTCGGTTACGCTGTAATTAATCTCGACACCCTGGTTGTCATATTTAGGATAACCACCAAAACTGACCTTCCAAGTATTTGGATTTGCTTTATCTTCATCGTCTGCCGGGCGAATTGTTTCAGTATAAGTATTACCGCCGCCAGTAATAGTAACAGTTACATACTCTGGCCTACCGTCCTCATCACCGTGATCATCCCAAACCTTTGTAACTTCGATTGTGCGCGTGCCAGTGCGAGTATTTGTTAGAACCCAGCGGCCATTAACGAATGCAATACTGCCATCATAACCACTAACATCTCCCTCGGAAACTGTATAAGTTGGGCCCTTCTCGAGATTAGTAAAGCTTGAACTCCAACCATTGCTACTGTTAAGATTTACAAACTTATCGCTCTTAGTACCGTTGATAACAAGGTAGACTTTGATATTATCAGGCCTTGCGCTCGAATCGCCACCATCTAACCACTTCTTAACAACCGGAAGGCTAATGTATTCCTTGGTCAAAGAATTAGTAATTACACAATGCCAATTCCTGTTGCCATCTTGGCTACAATTAGTATTACCTTTGTAGTTAGTAGGTTCGTCTTCGACTGTGCTGTACTCACCATCATCGGTAAGCTTATCAAAGCTCGCGGTCCAGTTATTACTGGCAGAAAGAGTTTTGTATTGGCCAGTATCAGAACCATTCTTGTAAAGGTGTACCTTAATTGAGTCTGGCCTTGTATGATATTGATTGCCATCATCTTCCCAGGTCTTCGTAACATCTAAATCGACATACTGTACGTCCCAGTGGTAATAAGTCATGAGAGTCTGAACATTATTACCATTATAAGCAACATAGAGGTAGTTAGTACCAGCAGGCAAAGGCTTTGTACTTACCTGATTAATAATATCTCTTGCCCTTGCGTCCAATTCGGAATAACCTGTATTGCCGGTGGCCGCATAAGTCCTTGAGAGTGCCTGATGAATCTCTGCGTTCGAAAAGGCGATACCGTCATGGCCAATGTATCTCTCATTAGAATAATAAAGAATCTTGAACCATGTCTTAAACGAATCGGACGCGTTATTGACATCATAAACCGCAACCGTAGTTCCACTATTAAGTGGCGGCGTACTCTTGTTTGCCTGAGCACACCATGCAGTATTAATACCAGCGCCTTCTAGCCTAAAATAGTGCGTAAAAGCCATGCCGCTATAAGCATACTGGGTATCCTTACCATCGGAACGGATAGTAGCAGGAATGGTAAAAATCGGATCGTCGTTAGCCGCTGACGCACCCTGTGTCCTTTTATAGATTAAGAATCCCCCAATGCTTAGCACTAATGCAATTAGCGCTCCCCCTAAAAGCCAAATTTTTTTCCTGCGCAATAAGAAACCACGCATCATACACCTCTCTTTTTGCTTTTATTTTTTATTTTTGACAATATTTTGCTTACCCCTAGTATAACGCTAATGTTTAATCCGAGTCAAGTACTTTTTTGATATTTTTTCAACTCTAGCGTTTTGAGTAGAGACCATACTCATGCCATCTCAATTGCGCTATTGCTTTTTGGCTATTTTTATGGTATAATGTAAAGACTAAGCATTGCTTCGGCAATAACGCTTAGAATCTATATCGAAAGGGGACGTATCTATGTCCATCTTCTCAAAGCTCTTTGGTAAAAAGGCAACCGCAACCACTGCCGCTATTGCGGCTATTCCGCAGGAACCCGACCCCAGCGAATTCTTCCCAATTATTGAGCTGGAACTCGGCGCCGTTCTTAACGGTAAACGCTGCGAGTGTAGCAGATCGCTCCAGGCTCAGGAAGCGCTGAAAGAATTCCTGGCATCTCCGAACCGCCTCTGTGTCAAGTTTTGCGACGACATTGTTCATGCTTGGCATGACGGCAAAGATCTTGGTATCCTCCGCAGTATCTGTCGCCGCCCCGGCTTCATGCTCGAGGTTGAGTACGAGACCCGCCGCAGCGAGGACTACACTCAGCTGATGGATCGCGACGAGAGTGGTATCGTCCGCAAAACGATGATGTTCTGCGAGTAATGCTGGTTGTCAAAAGCTCCCCTTTCCAGGGGAGCTTTTTCTAGCTTCGGCTGAATTTATCTACAAAGAATTCTGAAACTGTCGCCACTTTATCTGCCGCCACTACCAACCAAGCTTCTCTACTCCGTGGTATTCGCGTTACCGTCAACGGCCACATATGCTTCTTAATAATCTCGCGCTCTTTCTTCGAAAGCTCGTAATCCTCTTCCGCATTCTTTAGGGCAATTCCAGGATGAAGGAAACCATGCCCAGTCTTCGGACGACCATTCTCTTCCGTCGCATGCTCGTGCCAGTCGTAAAGGAAATAATCGTGCAGCAACGCACCGCGCACTAATTCCCGCTTACTATAGCGAATCTTTAAAGCGTTGCCGAGTTTCATTGAAATATTCGCCACATTCATCACATGCTCTTTAGTAGTAGTCTTACCGTGTTGAACATTCTGCCCCATTTCATTGAAACGGCCGCCGTCAAAAATACTAGCCGCGTATGGGCGCATTTTCTCTTCAAGCTTCTGGTATTTTAGCTGACGCTTCGTCATGTATATCAGAATATTGTACCACAAAAGGCTAAAGCTAATCCTTTAGCAAGGCCCGAGCAACCACTCGTTCTACTGGCTGTTCCTTGTTCCAGAGCGCCAAAACCGCCGAACGCGCCTGTATTTTACCGTCCCACAAAGACAGCTGCGTATATTCCGTATCGCCAATCTCTTCAGAGATCACCTGCCCGTCACGCGCAATTACAACCTGCCCCTCATGAAAAGTCACCAAAGTCAGCGAATAACTTAAGGTGAACTTATGCAAAGCCTCAATCAACTGGTTCATCGGCATAGATAAAGTAATTACCTTCGGATAATACAAAGTTCTGAGCAGCTTCTGCAGCTGAGAAATCGTTAGAAAAATCGTTGTAGACTGCTCGCGCATCCCCCAATTCATTGCGTCAGGCGTTAAAACATCTACTGCGTCACGAGACATGACGACCGGTTTATCGCAATGTTTCATGAAGTTCGCAAACACAACCGAAGTCTCCGCATTCTTACCGATATCCCCAACGATCAGAACCGACTCAGCCCACTCGAGTTGTGCCATCATCTCTGCCATCGCAGCCTTACCAAAAGCCCCCGAAGCCTCCGCCTTGGCAAAATAAATCTCTGGCGCCTTTGGCAACTGCCCGCGCAATGAATCCGGCAAAAGCGCACACACCTCGCCTACACCCATCTTATTTGCAGTCTCCATTGCTTTCGCAACCGAGAAAAATGCCCCTTTATTGCCCCCAATTATTAGCAACTTGCCAGCAAAACGACGCTGTTCTGGTTGCCAAGTATCCACCTCAGGAAAAAGTGGCTTCTGCTTCTGTTTCTGCCAATAATCGAAATTACTCATCTTCTAACCCAAGCTCTAGCTGAGCATTAATCGTTTCCGGTTCTTTCGGCACCACAACCTCATTCAAGAAAACCTTCGGACGCACCGCCTCAGAAATCTCCGCCTCGGCATTTAAAGACAAATTTTCTACTTCGATCATTACTGGGCAATGGTCTGAACCCATCACTTCGTCACAAATATCTGCTTTTGCAAGCTTTTCTTTCAAAGATTCAGAAATCAGGAAGTAATCAATGCGCCAACCAACATTGTTCTCGCGCGCATGCCCCCGATAAGACCACCAGGAATACTTCACGAGCTCCGGATTCTTAAAGCGGAATGTATCCACAAAGCCGCTGTTAAGATAGTTCGTCATGCCCTGTCGTTCTTCGTCCGTAAAACCAGCATGACCAACATTTTGCTTTGGACGCGCAATATCTATTTCTTCATGTGCCACATTAAAATCACCACAAATAATCACAGGCTTAGTTTGCTCAAGCTCCTTCATATAGCTAAGAAGTGCCGGATCCCAAACCCGCTCGCGGTACTTCAAGCGCTCAAGCGTATCTTTTGCGTTCGGCACATAAGTATCAATTAGATAAAAATCATCAAACTCCGCCGTCACGACACGACCTTCCGTGCGTACATCGCCAAAAGTATCTACCCATTCAAAAGACTCATTTTGCGAATCAAACATCCCAAAGCGTACACTAATTGGTTGTTGTTTTGTAAAGATTGCCGTACCAGAATAGCCCGCACGCTCTGCCGAATTCCAAATCTCGATATACTCCGGAAAATCCACCTCGGCCTGCCCTTGTTTCGCTTTCGTTTCCTGCAAACACAAAATATCTGGCTGGTATTTAGCAATAAAATCCTGCAAAGCCCCCTTCTTCAAAACCGACCTCAAGCCATTGACATTCCAAGAGAAAATCTTCATAAGGCCATTATAACAAACAGGGGCACAGTGGTATAATAGCCAAATCAATCTATTCGCACCTTAGATCGAGATTCAGAAAGGAGTTCCTTATGAAACCTAGAGTCCATCATTTCAACAAACAGACAGAGGATGTCATGATACTCAAGCACGTCAGCTTCTCCGGCGTAGATATTGGCTTGTCTGCCGGCCTCTTGAACATCATTCGAGATTTCATCGCTGGCGCCAAGAACAACAAGCCACCCAAACCCCGCTATCATCTACACGAAGAGTATCCCAACATCCTGAGAGGTGAGCCGAGCAACTTCCAGTCCGACGAGCGAGAATTTGGTGTCATCCGCATGCTCCAAGTCGCCCAGGACGAAGAGGAACGATTCTACCTCCGCTTCGAAACCGAAAACGGCTTCTATTACATCCTCATTCCCTGAACTCGAAAAACTCCCGCCGAGACGGGAGTTTTTGTTTATGCTTTCTGGAATAACCATCATATGGCATAATAACAGATACGGACCGGTCCGCGCACCTTAATCTATCGTTCTTACCCACCCGGTCAGAAAGGACTCAACATATGAAGAAAGCTATTCTCGCCATCAGCCTCGGCATCTCAACGATCGCCCTCGGCGCAGCCTTCTATAAGGCCTGCCAATCTCGTAAGCAGGAACACGATGACCTCGTCGATGATCTTCTCGACCTCGAAGGTCAACTCGAAGTATATATCGACCTCATCAATGCTAGCTCGTTCGATCGCCCCGAGGAAATCATGTTTGCCGCCGACAGAACTTTTGACGAAGCCGTGGAGGACGGCATGGAGTTCACTAACGCAATGTTTATGCCCTGTCTTTCTATGAGCCAGGGCGAGCTCAGAGAAATGTCCAACGAGACCATTCATACGCATATCGCTTACATCAAGGCGATTCTCCCTATCGCCAGAAAGCACTTCGAAACCATCGACGCCGCCAGAGAAAATTCCCGCAAAGCTCGCGAGCAGCTCGATGACGAAAACAAATAACCCACCCGACAAGAACGATAGATCAAAGCCCCGCCATCACAGCGGGGCTTTCTGTTTAGGTATATAATAGAGATATGAAAACCTCGCCAAGACTCAAAGAAGCTATTAAGGTCGCAACCAAGGCCCACGAAGGCCAGTTTCGCAAGTCGGGCGAGCCTTATATTATTCACCCACTCGCGGTTATGGAAACGCTCAAGGAGTGGAATATGGACGAAGATACCATTATCGCCGGCGTCCTTCACGATACCGTCGAAGATACAGACTTAAGCCTCAAGGAAATTGAAGACAAATTCGGCAAAGATGTCGCCTTCCTCGTCAATGGTGTCACCAAGCTCGGCAAAGCCCGCAGCGGCATGAAGGATCTCGACGAATACCTCCCAGAAACCGGAGACAATCTTCTTAAACTTCTCGTCGCTACCGGTCAAGACATTCGCGTCCTCATTATCAAACTTGCCGATCGCCTCCACAATCTCCGCACCCTCAGCGCTCTTTCTCCTATCAAGCAAAAGAAAATCGCACGCGAATCCCTTGAGGTCTTCGCCCCACTCGCCGACCGTCTCCAGATGGGTCATGTCCGCGTTGAAATCGAGGAAACTAGCTTCAAATATCTCGATCCGCTCCGCTTTGAATTCCTCCAAAACCTCACCAAAGAGCGTCTCAAGCAAGCAGATAAAAAGCTCAAAAACGCTCAACATGCTGTCGAAGAAGCCCTCAAAAAGGAAAAGATTCAGTACAACTGCGATGGTCGCGTCAAATCCATCTATTCACTTCACAAGAAGCTTGCCAAATACAATCAGGACATTAATCGCATTTATGACCTCATTGCGCTTCGCTTCATTGTTAAAGATGTTACGACTTGCTATCTCGTTCTCGGCATCATCCATTCCCTCTTTAAGCCAATGAGCGGTCGCGTTAAGGACTACATCGCGATGCCGAAATCCAACGGTTATCAATCGCTTCATACCACCGTTATCACGCCAGACGAGCAGGTTGTCGAATTCCAGATTCGTACCCAAGAAATGCACGATTATGCCGAGCGCGGTCTTGCTGCCACCTTCTTCTATAACGAGCAAAAGCTCACTGAAGCTTACACTCAAGGCAAAGTCAGCAAACTCCCACCACATCTTCTCTGGATTAAGGAGCTCCAAGAAACCTCCGCTAAGCTTGCCGCCGGCGAAAAAGTTGATACTAAGAAACTACGTCTCAACCTTTTCGCAGACAAAATCTTTGTCTATACCCCAAAGGGCGACATCATAGATTTGCCGAAAGGTTCGATGCCGCTAGATTTCGCTTATCGCCTCCATAGCGAGGTCGGTTCTCAATGCACGGGCGCAATCGTGAATGGTAAAATGGTTAGCCTTAATACCAAGCTCCAACAAGGGGACATCGTCGAGATTATCACGACCAAGAATCAGAAGCCAAATCCAGGCTGGCTAGACAAAGTATTCAGCAAACACGCTCGCCATAAGCTCCTTGGTCAGCTCAACACTATCTTCCCTAATTTCGCTGCTAAAAAAGAACAAAAACACGACCAAGAATCTTCTAAAAAGAAAAAACTATAGCCAATACCATTTAAAAATCCGCCCTGACTAAGAGCGGATTTTTAAAGAGGTGTTTATAAGATAAAGGTCTTTATTTGCGAGCGATTGCTCTGCGTGTAATGTATAAGCCACCAAGAATTACTGCCGGAATCGTGATGTAATATAGCCTCATCGATTGTGCGGAAGTATCCGTAGTTTCAACCCAACGGTTACTAAAGGTACAGCGATAATCTACGTCTTCGCCATCCCCGGCTTTAGCCTTACGATCAGCAACATCAACTTCGCATTGCTCAATGTCTGCTTCATAATGCGAATCGACATTGCTCGTGTCTTCTTCGACTCGATATGTTAGCTTATTGCCATACAAATCGTTCGCTGGGAGGTTATAGAAAGCGCCAGACCAGCAGCCATTGCCATCTGCATTCATCGAAGTTAATGCTATAGTGCCGACCTCTTCCTTATAATCATCGTAGTCCCAATAAAGCTTGAAGACCATCTTATCTGGACGAGTTTCTTCGCTATCATCGAGCCAACACTTGATTACTGGAAGCTCGATTAATTCAATGCGACGGTTTACAAAGGTACAGCTAGTATCAATTTCACCATCACCAGCCTTACGCTTGCGTTCCTCGATATCCATCGCGCAGCTAGTAAGGTCAGCTTCATATACACCATCGTCGGTAGTTAGATCGGCCTCATCTTCTTCAACACGATAGACAATCTTGTCGCCATCTTCGTCGAATAGCGGTAAATCTTCAAAGGTACCAGTCCAACAACCACGGTCATCTTTTTGCGAACCATTGAGATCAATGTGGTCGATCTTGGTCGAACCAGCATATAGATCAAAACCTAATGTTGCCGGACGATCTGCTGGTTCATCGAACAGCCAGCACTTGATTACAGGAATATCCGTGATAGCCGTATTGACCATACCGTCCTCAGAATCGTAAGATACTTGCCCTTCTGGCCAGGTATAATCCGCCCTCAAGGCTTCATCTTCGTCTTCCCACCATTCCCAGACATAATCAAACTCTTCATAAGTGTAGGCAAATTCGCGACCATTCTCGTCATATTTTGGAAGATCTTCAGTCACAGTCCAAACATTTACACCTTGTTGGCCAGTAGACTCTGGATTGATCATACCAGCAGTCTTAAAGTACTCGCCGTCACGATAGATTTTGTAAAGAATCATCGTTGGGCGCTTATTCTTGATATCGCCACCATCGTTCCAGGTCTTCTTAGCTTGAAGCTGAGTCAAAATTTCCTCATTCTTCATATAGACCTCTACATCACCATCAGGTCGACTTGAAGCAATACAGTAAATTCCATCTGATGCCTGAATAGAGTTATTATCACCGCAAGAAACCTGATAGTTCTTTGGAACACTACCAATTCGAACACCATTATAGGATGCATCGAATTCGCTAGTTGCATAGATAACAGGCACATCATCGCTACCAGGGAGCGTTGCCGGCAAATCCGAAATATAGCCAGCCCAAATATCCTTACCTGGCCTCTTGACCTTAGAATAGCCATATGGATTAATTACGCTTACGCGATCCGTGACATCCTCATAGCCGCCATCAACTTCAATAAACGCACGGATGTGATAGTAGATATAATCAGGCCTTCGTGTTTCAGTCTCGTCTTCCCACTGCTTATAGGTATATAGCCTTAAGTTCGTATATGAAACCTCGGTATTTGTAGAAGTACAGGTCGCCAAAGTCCCAGTCATTTCACACGTAACAGGGCTTGTATTGGTATAATAGGTCGTATCGTCAATATCGTGATTACGCCAAGCCGTGTCACTCTCGTCATTCTTATAAAATCCAGATTCAGACATTAACTCTTCAATCTGAAGCTGTTGATTAGCCATCAACCCATCAAAGTGCGCCGACCAATCATGAGCTGCATCCAATACGATATTCGATAGCTCCGTATAGTCGCTACCATCAGCCCTCTTCGGAACACTACCAGACCCAGCGATGCTAATCTTGACATGGATACTTACATCTTGGCGATCGCCACTATCGAAATGATCTTTCCAAACCTTCTTAACATCAACCGACATAGATTCCTGGACATTGAAGCTAAAAGTAAAGATCCTCTGTGTGCCGCCATAGCTAGCACCAGTACCCCTACCGGACGGATCAACATAATACACCATGGCATCCTTAATGCCGTCTGGCAGATATTCGTTTGCCACAACCTTATTGTAAAGAATCGCCGCAGGAGTATTGTTACTATAGCCAAGCGTAGTGTTACTCAAAATCTTGCCAAGCACAAAGTGAACAGCGAGAAGCTTCTCATTGTCACTGACATTAGCAAATTCTGGGAAATCGTTACCTTCGCCATAGTACATCGCCTTGAATAAGTACCTATATACTAATGGACTTTGATTAGTAACGCTTACCCTATTAAGTCCCCAAGAGCTACCGCTACTTGGCGCACTAGCCATGATATCGCCACACCAAGACTTATGGGCGGTTCCATCAAATGTAAGGGTAAAATTATGTGTTTGCCATGGATACTCATTCCAGTTATTAATCCAAGCACCGGAATGCGTTACCGTAGCTTGCCCTTGTGCCGCCGAAACGTCACCCTTCGTCGCTGCTAATCCTGCGAATACTCCTACTACTAAAGCAAAAGCCGCGAGGATACCCCCGACCACAGCAACACGTTTTCTCGAAAAACGCATGCTTACACCTCTCTTTTTTAATGTTTGTTATTTTTATTTTGACCTTTTGTAAGTCCATGGTAACATAAGCATTTTGAAAATGCAAGAAGTTTTTAAAAGTCCAAAAATCCGCCCTTTTTAGAGCGGATTTCTTATTACAATTCAGCAATCTTTACGCGAACCTGTTCGGTCGTATCGCGATCACGAATCGTAACCGAATCATCTTCGAGCGAATCAAAGTCAACGACGACGCATTTTGGCGTACCAATTTCGTCCTGCTTGAGATAACGCTTGCCAATATTACCGGAATCATCCCAAGTCGCATTGCCGTATTTCTTACGAAGCAAATCGTAGACTTCGCGCGCCTTATTAACTAAATCTGGCTTATTCTTCAAAAGTGGCGATACGCAGAAACGATATGGTGCCAAATGCTCAGGCAAAGCCAAAATCGTACGCTTCTTACCGTCTTTCTCTTCTTCCTTATAAGCGCAGGTAAGAACTGCAAGAAGCAAACGCTCAACACCAATCGATGGCTCAATTACATGAGGAACAAAGCGCTCGCCGCCACCCTTTGGAATATATTCCATGCTCTTACCGCTAGCCTTCTGGATATTCATCAAATCGAAGTCCGCACGATAAGCAATACCCATCAATTCCTCGGTGCCATTCGGATAATCAAACATAATATCGATAGTATGCTTGGAGTAATGCGCACGATCTTCTGGAGCAACTTCATAATCATGAATCAAATCAGCATCAAGACCCATCTCTTCGGTCAAGAACTTATGATACGCCTCGTTAAGCATCTTAAAGTTCTCTTCCCAAGTTGCAGGATTAATAAAGTATTCGATTTCCATCTGTTCGCATTCGCGGTCGCGCAAGATAAAGTCGCGTGGCGAAATCTCATTGCGAAAAGCTTTACCCTGCTGAGCAAGACCAAATGGCAAATCTGGATAAATCGTATCGACTACATTCTTGTAGTTCGTAAAGATGCCCTGAGCAGTTTCCGGGCGAAGGTAAGCAATCGAGGAATCATCATCAACTGGGCCAACATGCGTTTGGAACATCATGTTAAATTTGCGAATATCACTCCAGTTAATCTTGCCGCAAGTTGGGCACTTAACATTCTTGGACTTAAATTCTTCGGTCGTGATGCTTTCGTTTGCGCCCTCTACAAGCTTATCGGCACGAAAACGACCATGACAGTCGCCACATTCCACAAGCGGATCAGCAAAAGTTGCGGTATGACCAGAGGCTTCCCATGTCTGAGGGTTCATAATGATCGCAGCATCGACACCATACATGTCGTCACGACCTTCTACCCAATAATTCCACCAAGCAGCCATCATGCGGCGCTTCAATGCTACGCCGAGCGGACCAAAATCCCAGGTTCCCGCCATACCACCATAAACATCCGAACCTTGCCAAATAAAGCCACGGCGCTTACAGAGGCTTACTATATCTTCCATTTTTGCCATAATGCAACTATTATAACAGATTATGCCGTATAACGCATTCTCTAACTCCGCTTCGCTCTTGACGTCAGATAATGCGCTATACGGCATAATCTTGCATCAAGTCATCAAAAAGCCGCTACGGAGATGTGCATATTCGCGCTTTAATCTTAATATTCTTATTATGACGACTTATTTCAAACCAAAGCGAGCGATGATAGCTTGGAGGCCGGCATCATGGTAATCCAATTCCTTCACCTTACCCATAATACGCGCACGGAAAGTCACGCCAGTCTTAGTCTTGAAGGATAGCAAAAAATAGCCGCCCATAGATTTCTTCAGCTCAACAAATTCCATGTCCTCATAGCGCATGAAGAATAGCGAGGTATTGTCCACGACACTTGCCGTATTCCATTTCTTAAACAAGCCCGCCTTCTTAATTGCTAAGACGCCAATACCAGCTTCGGTAACATCGAGCATAATAAACATACTGCCAGGAATCATTTCCTGTTCCTGATTCTTATTGCGCGCCGCTTCATTAATAGCGCCAGCGATCATGCCACCAATCAAACCGCCGCCACCATAACCGCCTGCATTGGCAGACATATTCTTTGAGGCGATTTCATCTTGCCCAAGGACATAGGCGTTTTCATTGCCGCGACAGTTAAACTGCGCGAAAGTATTTGCTACTGAAGTAATATTATCGAACTGATTCATATTACTAGTATATCTTATTCGCGAGCACGCTCGGCACACTTCACAATATACAAGACCTCATCAATTAGATCATCGGCGCCTTTTACTTTAAGTGCCAATTCCGAAGCGCCAGAAACCATAATCCGCATCAATTTAATATGCTCCGCAGTAATCCGCCCAGCATTCGCTGGACACAAAGCCATGCTCTCGCCATCCCAATAATAGCGCTGCTCTGCCTGTAATTTCTCGCCGTTCGTATCATAGCGTAGGTTCACTTCCTCGCCGCCAATCTTCTGCAAATTTAGCCCCCACCAAGCACGCAAAATATCTTTCCAGCGTCCACCGGCATCCTCAGTTACGCGCTTTTGCATCGAACGAAAACTCTGCTGCATTATGCTAAAAAATTCTGGCGAATCCACCTGCTCAGCCAAACGATTCGTCCGTCTCATCAAAGCACCACCTTGCTCGATCAAATCCAAATCTTTCACTAGCCCATCATAATGCTCAATTAAGCGCGCGCCCGTCAAAACCCCAAGCTCGCTATGCCCATTATGGATCAAGACATCCGACACCGAAAACAACTCGATACCGCCAGCCAATTTGGATTTTTCGCGACGTACCCCACGCGCAATCACGCTTCGCTTGCCTTCCGGCGTCAAAAGCTGCAAAATCCTATCCGCCTCGCCATAATCCGTGCGCCTCAAAACAATCGCCTTCGTACGAACATCGCGAGCATTAGTCACAACAAGCCTCCATCGCATTAGAAACCGTATCGATTAAATCTCTTGGCATCATTTCGGATTTATCAAAACTCTTCAAAATCCCGTATTTTTCATCAATCTCATGCATTTTTACGCTAGAAACCACAATAATTGGCACATTTTCCAGTTCCGGATAGCTTCGCATTTCGTGCACCACAGCAAAGCCTGTCGGTCCCGCCAATAATACATCCAATAGCACCAAAGCCGGCTTTTCTTCGTCCATTGCTGCTACCGCCTCGATACCGTTATTAAAGAACCGCAGTTCGTAATCCTTTAAAACCCGACGATAGTAAGCTTCCCAGCCCCTATCGTCCTCAAGCACAAAAATCCGCCCCATCACACCAAACTCAGCTGCTCACTTACTGGCAGATCTATATAAAAACTCGTACCGTCACGATGGCGAATCAGTCCTAATTTACAACCCATATAATTCGCAAACTTCCCGGCAATATACAAACCCATACCAGAGCTTCCTGGACGCATCGAGATTTCCGTCGGCTTCTTCACGACGCCATTCTTAATCTCGCGCCAAATTCGCGTCGGCACCGTCGGTCCATAGTCGCGCACCTCAACCCGAATCTTATCGTAGCCTTTGTCGCAAATAAAAATCTCGCTCGGCAAATCTTCGCCGCCATAATTCATCGCATTCAAGCAAAAATTGTAAATCACTGAGCGTAGTAGCTGTGTATTTGCAACCACCAAACGCTTCCGATTCCGATAGTAAATCTTCAATTCACGACGATTAAACCTAAACAGTTTCCAAAGCTCGTCGACTACATCATCACAAACCACGCGCGGATTGACCGGTTCCATTTCGAACATTGCATCCTCAAGCCGAGCCACCTTTAGCATATCCTCAACTTGTCGCAAAGCCCGCTCGCTCGTCGAAACGATCTGCTGACTAATCTCATGCCTTGTTTTCGGCGAATCATCTAAGTCTAAAGATAAGGCAAGCTGACGCACTAAGCTCAGCGGAGCTTTTAGCTCGTGCGCAACCACAATCGCGCCAGAATTAGCGCTCATTACCTCACTCTCCATGCCTTTATTTTACACAAAATACCGGCTCAAAGAAAAAGCTCATGCTCACAAAAAGTGTTGTATTTTTTACAACTGATTGCCGCGGACTAGCGTGCTAAGTAACTTATTAAAATCGTCCTTATAGAGCTCAGAATCAGACTGCAAAATCACGGTCGTATTATTAACTTTCAACACCGCAACACTACCAGAAATACTACCATCTTCAGTTAGCGTACCTTCATAAAGCATCGACTGATCGCTCGTGTAACTTTCAACGCTACCGACGGATTTCAATTCGAACGAATTCTCTTCGTCTTCCTTAAAGGCGGCTTTCATGTCTTCATACTTCGAGATCACCTCATCGTAGCTCTTGAATTCAATTGTCATGCGCACCGCATAACGTGAACTATAATCGCTAATCGGGAGTACTTCAGACGGCCTAAAGTAAGCCTCAAAACCATTACCATCATAACCGCTACGATTAACGTAAACGCTCCAGTTCTTTGGATATTTGAACTGAATCGCACCCAGGTTATCCGGCACCCCTTCAAATAGTTTCCAAGGTTCCTTATCCTTTTCAACATACGAAGCATTATCTTCCTGCTGCTGTTCGAGCTTCGCTGCTTCGACCGCAATCTTTGTCTCGATCTCGTTATTATCTACAAGCTTCTGCCACTTTACAAAGATAGAAACCATCACAATAATCGCAATTGACGCCGTTAAGCAAGCCACGACCAAGGCAATCGTACGACCAGCTGCGCCGCCAGAATCTTTCTTATCACTCGCAACAGTATTAGGTGCTTGTGCGATATTTACACCAACAACCTGAGACTGTGCATGACGCATCGAGTTGTTTCTACCAAGATTTGGACTCGCGCCGGAATTCGCATAAGGATTCCTAGGCATACCACCATTAGACGGATTCATATACTAACAATTATAGACTAAACGCAAGCGTTTTCGCAAGTAAACTTACTTAGAAAAATCCTCGTCAATGACTTTAATTTCGTTCTTAAGCTCAGCTAAATCTTTTTCAATATCTTTCGCCAAATCCGTGAGCTCCTTGTACTTAGTCGTCGCTTGATCAAGCTCAAATTCGTCCGAATAAAACCAATCAACGCCAGCCTTTAATTCATCAATCTTTGCATTTATTTTCTTTTTTGGCATAATTCCTCCTTAATTTTTCCTTACCGAAACCTGCTTAACCTCAGCCATTACTTCTTGCTTCATCGTTGTAATATTTACAACATTTCCTACTTCGATTTTGCCGCTAATTAATGCATAGCCACGCGCCAAAACCTTCTCCGGATTGAGCTGCTCAAGAACTTTTAAGATCCCCGCCACCTCTTGCTCAAATGTTGTAATTTTCACATCAATTTCACGCTTGGCTTCTCGAATCAAATCCGTCGTTTCCCTAACCGCTTCGTCAACCTTCGAATTGAGCAAATTATTTATTCGACTTATATCTCCTCTCAGCGCCATCGACACCTCTTTGCGATCACGCGAAAGCATCTGCGCCGCATTACTTGGCGTCGAAGCTACAACATCAGCCGCCATATCCGCAAGGCTCGTATCAACTTCATGGCCAATACCCGTAATCACCGGAATCTTGCTGGCCGCAATCGCACGCACGAGCTGCTCGTCATTAAAGACCGCCAAATCGTCAGCACTACCACCGCCGCGAATCAAAGCAATCACCTGCACTTCGCTGCGCTCGTTGAAATATTTCAAAGCACGAATAATCTGGTCAGCTGCTACTGCTCCCTGCACCTGCGTATGCGCTACCACTACAGACAAGCCGCCCCAACGTTCATTCAAAATCTTGCAGAAATCCGCATAGCCGGCCGCCTGTGTGCTAGAAATTACACCAATCTTTTCAATATCTTCAGGCAAGCGGCGCTTGCGTTCTGGCGCAAACAAGCCCTCGGCAGTCAACTTCTTTTTCAAAAGCTCAAGACTCTTCTTGATACTACCCTCGCCTACCGGCATTACGCTCTGAACCGTCAACGAGAATTTGCCCCACTTCGTAAGCTTCGGTAAAGCCCGAATGCGCACCTTCATACCATCTTCGAGCGGAAAGCGCAGCGCAAAGCTCATCATAAAGCAGCCAACGCTCGACTCATCATCCTTCAAATCAAAGAAGACATATTTGCCTTGGTTTAGCTTAAAACTAGCAACCTCACCCTCGATCACGACGCCGCTAAAAGCATTGTCAAGAATCTGATTACAGACCGCCTGGAACTCCGTTACGGAATAAATTAGCTCATTATTCATTCGTTTCTTCCACTTTGAATTTATCTTCACGCGACATTAGCGCTTGCTGGTAAAAGCCCATGCCACTCAAAATCGTACCAGCCATCACAATAATACGCGTTACAACTACTACAATCGTCGCGACGGACAAATCTACGCCCGTCGCCGCAAGGACCACAATAAATGCGCCCTCGTAGCCACCCATACCGCCAGGCGTAATAAGAATCGTACCAACTACACTTGCAATGCCTTCAGCGATCATAATCTGTGGCAAGATTTCCGGATGCCCCATCGCAATACCAACCACCCAATAAGTCGCAAGCTCTAAGAATGAGAAAAGCAAGCCCCAAAGCGCTGGCTTCCAAAGCATCTTCTTATTGCGCTGCAAAGCTAGATAATCGAGCCTCAAATCCGCAAAGAATTTTTCTGCAGAATCTGGGTTAAATCGCGATTTATTGAACTTTTTCGTCCAAAAACCGGCGATTTTCTTAATTTTTCCCATTACCCAGTCGATATTCTTTTGCTTCCTAACGATCAAATAGCCAGTCATAATTAGCACCTGCACGCCCAACGCAATACCGCCAGCCAGCCACAAATACCAATAATTTTCTGGCGCAACACACTTCGCAATCAATACAATTGCAATCGCAATTACCGTCTGAATCGCATTCATAATTGCGCAAATCGCATAGCGCAAAGCGTGAATGAAGCTTACCTGCCCAGCTGAAACGTCAAGACCACGCAAACGCCAAATCAGATACGCCAAACCACTCATACCGCCACTCGGCATCGTATGATTCACGAAGTTAATCTCAAGCGCAATGCGCGTCAATTTTAGCTTACTCAAACGCAATCTTTTACGCTCTTTTAGGAACGCAAAGTAGATCTGCGCCGCAGAATAATACATCATGGCCTGCTCCGGAATCAGAAGCAAAAGCACCCAAATATTGAGCTCCTTCATCGCCTCAACAGTCGCCTGAAACATCGTTACTTCCTGACCGTTCAGCATTACCCCCTCAGAAAAAGTCTTGTATCCAAGCACAATTACTAACACTATCGTAACTGCACTTAAGATCTTCTTAAACATAGATAAATTATAGCACAAGCTTCGCTAGGAGACCTGCGGAGGCTGCTGCCGAGCATGAGGCGCCGTTCGCTCGTGAAGACGGGCCGAATGGACGCCGTACTCCTAGCAAAGCTTATGATATAATAAACTCATGCAATTCTTGCTTCTTTTGGGGCGCGAGCCAAAGCTTTCACTCGCTGAGCTCGAGTCACTTTTTGGTGCCGAGAACATCAAATTGCTAACCCCCAAAAATAGCACCGCACCTTTAGCCCAAGTTACAACAGACAAACTTGACCTCGATCGCCTTGGCGGCACTATCAAGGCCGGTCAAATCCTCGAAGAATCGCTTTCGGATTATTTTGCTAAACTTCCTGCCGGCAAGATTACGCTTGGTATCTCAGATTATTCGCCAAAAGCCAACAAGAAATCCGTCTGGTCACTAGCTCTTAAATATAAGAATCTACTCAAACGCCATGGCCGCAGCGTCCGCCTCGTCCCAAACAACGACGGCGCCGCCTTAAGTTCCGCCGCTTCGCATCACAATCAGCTCGGCGAAAAACTCAATCATATCGAAATTCTTAAATATGGCAATACTTTGGCGATTTCTATTGGCACGCAGAATATTACCGCCTACGCCAAGCGTGACCGCGAACGTCCAGCGCGTGATGCCTTTGTTGGTATGCTTCCACCAAAACTCGCTCAAATCCTAATCAATATCGCAACCGCAGACAAGCAATCCGGCACAGTCCTAGATCCATTCTGTGGTACTGGCGTCGTTCTGCAAGAAGCGACTTTGATGGGCTATTCCGCCTACGGCACCGATTTGAGCGACAAGATGATAGATTATTCCCGCAAAAACCTCGATTGGCTCACGCAACGCACACCAGAATTACGGAAAGCCGATGCGCCAAAGCTGTATCTTGAGCAAGGCGACGCTACTGACCATAGCTGGAAGCTACATGAAATCGACTGTATCGCCAGCGAAATCTATCTAGGCCACCCGCTTTCTGCAGCCCCAAGCGGCATAAAATTGAAGGAATATCAGCAGTCCACCAAAGAGCTTTTGACGAAGTTTTTGAAGAACCTCGCGCCTCAGATCAAGCCCGGAACAAGGCTTTGTTTGGCCACCCCAGCCTGGCTCCGCCCAGACGGTAGTTATCTAGGGGTAAATATCCTTGACGAAATCGAAAAACTCGGCTATAATACACTTCAGTATAAGCACGCAGCGAGTAAAGACCTTCTCTATTACAGAGATGGACAGATCGTTGCGCGCCAATTATTAATTTTAAGGAAACAGTAGTAGTATGTCACATGTCAAAGCTGGCGGTACCAGCAAAAACCTACACAACAACGCTGGTCAGCGCCTCGGCGTCAAGCGTTTTGGTGGTCAGACGGTTCGCACTGGCGAAGTACTTGTTCGCCAAACTGGCGCTACGAAGATCGCTGGCCCTGGCACGTTCATGAGCCGTAACTTCACGATTCATGCAGCGATTGATGGCAAGGTCGTCTTCGTTAAGACCAAGAAGAACCATTTTTCCGGCAAGAGCGTTCCACGCACCCGCGTCGAAGTTCACGCCGCCTAAATATAGACCAAATACAAAAATCCGGCTCCACGCCGGTTTTTTGTTGTTCAACCACAAATCCCAAAAGCAACAATTAAATTATTTTAGTTGTGCAATCTGCAATAAAGCCCACTCAACCGGCACCCACATGTCAACTTTTGAGCTCTTCGTCATTAAATCCGCCTTCGCGATAATCTTCAAAGCCTGCTGACCCTTCGGCTTATCAATATATTTCATCGCCTGGCTACCCATTGTACCAATAATTACCGGTGCAGCCGACCTATCCTTTATCAACTTCAACTTCCTGAGAGCCTCGCCGCCGCGCCCAACATACGCAGAGTTAAACGGAGCTAGGTTCTCAAACTTATCTCGAGCCAACTCTTCCTTGAGCGTAAACTCCTTCGCCTCAATCTCCTTACAAGTAAAGACAGCCTTCACGCTCGCCAAAACCTTACTCAGTTTACCTTCCAAAATTGCAACCAAGGCTGTCGTGTCAGCATATTCCGGTAGCTTTTCAAAGCATTCGGCATTCTGACTCAAGTCCTTGAGTAAAATTTTTCGCTCAGCACCCATATCAAAAATCGTCATCCCGCGAAAAATTGATTCAAGATCCGCGACTATTAATTCCTCGGCCTCAATCACTTCAAAATCTGACCCTAGGATCCTTTCGGCCGCCTTACGCGCCGCTAATCTGTCACTACCATAAAATATCTTTATCGGCATATTCTAAACCTTATTATTGTTCAGGTTGGCATTTCGGGCAATAATGAGTGCCGCGTCCAGCCACACGAGTTTTTAAAATTGTTGTTCCGCAAGTCAAACACGTTTGACCATCGCGTCTAAAAACGCGTGCAAATTTATCCAAATAATTTCCGCGCGTGCCGTCCGCACGCACATAGTCCTTCATGGTCGAACCGCCAGCATCAATCGCGTCCGTCATGACTTTGCGCGCATTCAGTAAAAGTTCGTCACATTTAGCGCGCGACAATTTTCCAGTCAAAGTTCCAGGAAAAATCCCACTCAAATGGCAAGCTTCGTCAACATAAATATTTCCAAGCCCAGCCACAACTTTCTGATTTAATAAAGTCGCCTTAATCGGCGCAGATTTATGGCGCTGCAGAACTTCATAAAATTCATCAAAGCCCATATCCCAAGGCTCAGGCCCTAAACCCTTTAAAAAACTATCATTTTCAAGGGATTTTTCATCTAAAAGCGCCAAAAAACCGAATTTTCTAAGATCATTAAAATACAAATGCGAACCATCCTCGAAGCCAAACCAAACCCTAGTATGACGGCTTGGCATCTCGGCTACAAAGTTACCATCAGGGTGCCCAGCCGCAAATCTCTCGCCAGTACCAACCACGATCATCTGGCCAGTCATGCGCATATGAGCCATGATTGTCATGCCATCATCCAGACGCATTAGCAGCGCCTTCCCTCGCCTGTCGATTTTTACAAACTTCCACCCCAAGACGGCTTTTGGGTCACCCCTGAAGCTTTTCGCGTTCAAAACCTCAAATTGAACAATTTTCGTGTTCAGGATTAACCCCTGTAAACCACGTTTTATCGTCTCGATTTCTGGAAGCTCAGGCATGCTCTTTTTCGTCCTAAACGAAGCGAACGAACAGCAAGTAGTATGCTAGTCCATTCTTTAACATATGGATAATCATACCACCCCAAATCGTACCGGTCATTTCACGAATCAAACACATAATCACGCTCATAACTGCGACCGTAATACCGACATTCCACTGCCCGTGCACGATGCCAAACATTACCGAAGTTAAGATAATTGCAGGCATTGCCCAGGTGCGAGCGCGTAACTTACCATACAACCAACCACGGAAGATAATCTCTTCACAAACTGGTGCAATTACGACCAGGGTAACAAATGCCATCATCATATCTGCAAAGCCAGCTAGATTCGAAAAACCTACTTCCTGTGTCTGATTCATATCAATCCAAGGACAAACAATAGAGACAATCGCTGACACAATAAAGATTGCAATCATTGCGACTACGAAACCTGCTACGCCCAAACCAATATCCGTCCAAGTAAACAAACCACGAAGACCGCATTCGTCACGCGTCGTCTTCTCGCCAAGCGCCACCCATGGCAAACCAATCGTCAAACCAAGGCAAATCATATAAATAATCCCTGAAAAGACCGTCTGCGCAGCCGCCTCATGACCGCTAAAGTCAACGCCCATGTTACCCATTAGGTAAACCGCACCCTGCACGATATACTGAGAAACTTCCAAACAAACCCAAACCCAGCCCGTAAACAGCAAGAGCTCAGCGATATCCAAAGCAATCTTCCAGCTCTTGCTCTTCTTTTTCTGTCTATTCCAAGCTGCACGAAGCTTCTCGTTTGCACGCGTAAAAATGTTAACTTTCGTTGCATTAGCCTCGATTTTAGTCACTTTCTCGACCTTCGCAATCTTCTCAACCTTCGTCGTGGTTGTTTTCTCGACCTTTTTAACTTTCAAATCGGTCTTAGTTTTTGTTGTCATTATTGCCCCTTCCCCATACTTACTACTCTTATTATATCAATCGCTGTCACGACTAGCGAAAGCAAAATGATTGCTGTAAATGCTCGTCCCACAATCTTCTCTTCGGTTTCCTTCGTAAGTTTCTTCTTACGCAGCTTATAAATCGTAATTAAAAGCCAACGACCACCATCAAGTGCCGGGATCGGCAAAACATTCATACAGGCAAGCGAAATCGAAATAATCGCTACCAAGAAGAATAAATAAGGCGCACCACTGCTTGTAAATGCCGGGAATAAAACGCCAACAATTCCAACCGGTCCACTCATTTGATCCGATGCCGTTTTGAGCTCGTCAGTGCCCGCCTGACGCACGTTTTCGTTAAAGTTGACCTGCTTTACTATTCCACTAAAAAGCTTTACTAGAAGCGTTCCTACGCCCTTGAAAGTCTCGCCCGTAATTTGCAAGGTCGTACCAATACCTACGATTGGTGCGCTCCAAGTACTCCTATAAAGCGCCGCACCGCTAATCGTTGCGCCAAAGAGATAATCCGCATTGCTGCCATTTAGCCGCAGCTCTTTCTTATCTTCCACGCCATCCCTTTCATAAGTCACCACTACATATTCGCCAGGAAAACGGCTATTAGCCGAGGTAAAATCTTCAGGCGTATTCAGCTCTACTTCCTCAGGAGTCGGGCATGGCGCAACGCCACACATTACCGGCATACCATAGCTTGCTTTCTTCAAGATATCCCCCTCTTTAAAACCAGCCTTCTCCGCTGGGCTACCCTCAATCACAGAGGCAATCTTCACCGGCTCGACCGTAATCGCCTTCGTATCGCCTTTTACCACAAACTGATTCTCGACAAAATGCGGCATCCCCGTAAACGCTAAGACCGTCAAAATCACAAAAGCCGCTAGCCAGTTCATCATGACGCCGCCAAAGAGAATCTTGGTCTTGCCCCAATAGCTCGCCGCACCAAAACTGCCCTTCTCGGTCGCTGCCGCGCTCTCGCCCTTCATCTGACAAAAACCACCAATTGGCAGCCAATTCAAAGAGATAACCAAACCCTCGCCAGGCATCTTCTTCCATTGGCTCTTCGGAATCCTCGTCCACTTACCGTTCACTTTGCGCCAGCAAATCGCCCTCGGCGGGAAACAGATACCAAATTCCTCCACCTCGACGCCATTCTTGCGCGCCATTAAAAAGTGCCCAAACTCGTGCGCCGTTACCAGAAGCACAAGCATAAAGAGCCCCACTATAACTCCCACAAATATACTCATTCTTCTATGATAACACGCGCCAAGCTTGGGCGGTCAAATCCATAAGCGCAATACTTACTTGCCAAAGCGACGGTTGCGACTAGCGAATTCATCAAGAATCATACCGACGTCTTCTTTGGTCATATCTGGCCACTTCTTATCCAAGAAAAGCATCTCGGAATAAGCCATACGCCAAAGCATGAAACCAGAAATTCTCTGTTCGCCAGAGGTGCGAACTACCATATCAATTGGCGGAATCTCTGGATGGTACAAGTTCTCTTCAATCTTCTCAACGGTTACTTCGCCATCAATCTTTGCGACCGCATCAGCAATCTCTTGCTTGCCGCCATAATTAAAGCAAAGACCAAGTACAGCATCAGTACACTTCTCGGTCAAACACTCAGCCTCTTCAACAGCCTTAACGAGATTATCGGATAAACGCTCCTTTGTGCCCATAATAGCAATGCGAACATTCTTCTCGATACACTTCTTCGCAAACTTCTTCAAGCACTTCTCGACCAAATCCATCAAATACGAGACTTCCTCCTTGCTACGATTCCAGTTCTCAGTCGAAAAAATATAAAAACTAGCAAACTTAACCCCACGGTCAAAGCACTCTTCCGCAATCGATTCAACTAAATCAATACCACGGCGATGACCTTCAAGCGTCGGCAAACCACGCTCACGAGCCCAACGGCGATTACCATCGACAATGAACCCTAAATGCTTTGGCAAAATTTCACTTTCCATAATAAATATCCTAGCAAAAATACGGATGCTTTTCGCACCCGTATTTAAATTTTTATTAAGCAATACTTACGATTTCAATCTTAGTATACTTCTGGCGATGACCAATTTCCTTATGGACACGCTTCTTAGAATGATAGCGAATGACGCGGAGCTTTTCGCCGGCGACTTTCTCTTCTACGACCTTCGCCTTTACCTTTACTCCCTTAACTGTTGGTTCGCCGACAGTAGTTTTGTCGCCATCAATTACGAGCAAAGCGTCAAGAGCGAGATCTTTAGTTCCTTCCGGGAGGAGGTCCACCAGGAGGGTCTCTTTTTCAGCGACAACGTACTGCTTGCCGCCAACCTTAATGACTGCTTTTTTCATAAAATTCCTTTTATTACTCCCGCTATTTTAACAGAAAACTTCATTCTTCGCAAGAGATAACCATGAAAAAGCCCGGCTGGGAAGCCGGGCTGTGCGGACTTGCATTTTAGTAGTCTCCCTGGGGGATTAGGAACTAGCTATTCTAGCAAATCATGAGTTGATTGCGATTGTGGACGGAGATGAGATTACAGAACCGTGTAGATACTGAAAGTGAAGGATGCGGCAGCGATCTCGTCCTCGGTGTACTCGTGGCGATCTGTAAGCCTGGGGAGGCCACGAACCCCCATGACGATAACACTGTCACAAGCGTCGAGAGAAACCTTGGGCGGTGCGTCGGGGATTGCGATAGAGATACCGAATTTGCCATTCATTGCGTCGATGGTTGCCTTGTGGGAAGGGTTGAGACAAGGGGTGAGCTTGCCCTCCTCCGCCAGCCGGCGGACCATGTTGACATCGATGGACTTGCGACTGATGGTGCAGTTGCCCTTGAACATGCTGTCGGCCAGGGCGAAACCGAAAAAGATCTTGTCATTCATAGTAAGTATCCTTTCAAAGATCGAAGTTCCCCCAATAATATACAGACCTCGTCGCTTTGGTGCCTGGGTATAAACAGGACGAGGTGAATGTTGAGGATGCAGATCCCAGTACAATCCACAACATTCATCTCGCCCCGTTTGAGTAGGCGAGCATTTTTCAATCAACTCTAATGTGATGTTCTTAAGTTTCACACTTCCGCGATCAACTTATGCGCCCATTATATAATCATTTGCCTAAATTGTCAATAATGTCGTTACATACCGCACACAAAACAGAGGTAGAAACACTCCTAAAAATGTAAAATCAATTTTTACAAACGCTTCTTTTTGCCCTTTTGTGGATAGTTCTGCTGATAGAAATTAGTCAGCATTCCGTGCAATTGACGCATCGCCTCCGCAATTGCAGGACTAGATATAATCGTCGTCATTTGCGTCTCACCAAAAGCAATAAATGCCACTTTGTCACCATAAATATGAATTGCAACCGGCGCCGTATAAGCATTCTCCGGCATAAAAGTACGATGAAAATTAACCTCTTCGTCTCGCCCATTCAAGACAGATCTACGAGCATGTGCCGTATCTGGCGTAATCGCATAAGTATGCATCCCTAACTTCGGTAGCTGTTCCCTGTATTGATGCAAGAAGTCATCCTCGTGATCGTCATCGCCAAGCGCCTTATCTGCAACTGTACGAATCAAGTAAACATCCTTCTTCGTACGTAAAGCATCAAAATACGCCTCTTTGACACCACTCATACCCTGAAGCGTGCGGCTACCGGGCAGCTCATTATTGGCGTAAAATAAGCTCATTAGGCTATTCATGCCCTCTTTAAGTTCAAGCTCGTTACGCTGCACAATCTTGCGACGCCTCTCGGCAATTACCTCAAGACTGCTAGGATTCAATGCCTGATATTTCGCCTTCTTGTCCCCCGTATTCCTTACCACCTTCAGATCTTCAAGCTTCTTCGCGATGTTATAGCAGTTCTCGCGCGATTCCCCTGTTATCTTCGCAAGCTCGGTCGGTGTCAGTTCACCATTTTCGACAAGCGCAAGATAAACCTTTGCCTGCGCTTCGTTCAAGCCAGCCTTTTTCACGACCTCCAACAATTCATCGCTCATATACAACCATTATATAATGCTTTTGTTTATTACCTAAACAACAAAAAAGAACCTCGGCTACCCATTACCAAGGTTCTCTAAAACCCAATCTCGCTACCCATACGATATGCGTTTTATATGCAAAGAACAAATTACATAAGGTACGAACTATTTCTCAAGTTTTCAGTATAAATCCCCCTAAAATCCCCCGAAAATATGCTAAAAAGTGCTAAAAATGTACGGTTTTTCGATTACTTTGAATCGGTGTCGTTTTCTTTTTTAATACCACCCGCACGCCTTGCAGTATTCAAAGCCTTCTGGCTATTGTAGTAATAAACTGCGCCCGCAGAGAGAGCTGCGATTGCAATAATTACCGTAATAATCTCGACTGGACCAGTCTTCGGGAAAGTCAAAGGAGTCGTAGGCGCACAAACTTCCTTGATAAGGATGCGAGAGGCACTGGTCGTAGTACCAGTAATATCATCAGTAACCGCAATAAGGTTATCTAGTGGTACTTCCGTACAATCAATCTGATTATAGATATCGTCATTAACCTTCACCTGATAGGTAATTGTCGCCTCAGCGCCAGGAGCATAAGTGCCAGTATCGATACCTTTCTGACCGATTACATCATCGAGAATCAAGCCATCAGGATTAGAATAGTTAACCAATTTAGTAGTACCAGGAATCAAGGTTACGCCAGTTGGCAAAGTATCCTTGAAGGTAACATGCGTCAAATCACGCGTACCACTATTCTTGTACTTAATGCGATAAGTCACGACATCGCCAGGATTAGCAGAAACCGTATTCGAGAAGTTTACGCCATCGAGCGATGCTTCCTTTACGACTTCAGATTCAGCCTGCTCTGTATGGAAAGTATAGCTAACATAGCCAGAATACTTCGAGCAGGCGCAAATCCTACCCTTCATTTCCAAGCTACCAATGAGCGCACCGCCATCTTCCGTGTCTGGGAAGATATCGTTATCATTCGATGCATTGGTTGCGAGTATCTCGCCATCAGTTGCATTATCATTATGAAGCGTAACCGTAGCATCATCGAGCACGATCTTCATGTCCTTGTCGGTCGAATTTGCGAGATAAAGACCATCGAAGACATAATCACGAGTCGAGACTAAATCGCCCTTCTCGTCGCGTTCGTATTTGCCATCAGTGTAATGGACGGTGTCATAAGAATACCTTGCGCCAAGCTGAGCATCCCTTTGACCCGCCTTAACATTCTGAGGAAGAACAACCTTGAAACGCACATTTGAAAGCGTACCGATACCACCGCACTCGCCCCTGTCGGTGTATTCTTCTGGAAGGCTGCCGTTTTCGATGTAGTATTCACCCGCATTCGCATTTACTCTACCCAAATCAACCTTTGCATCATTGTGATAGTAAGCGCGAACCTCATATGTCTGGCCAGCTTCAAGCTGCAAAGCTTCCCCATCGCCAACATAGGCCTCGAAATCAGCATCAGTATCGCTCGCGACGCGAATACGGACAAACTCTAGCTCTGAACCAAGGCCTTCCCCCAAACATTCCTTAGTATTATCGCCGTCAACAAAGTTGTCTTCATGACAGTTGTTGGTGATATGGTTCAAGATGCCATAGTTTGCGGGATTACCCATCGTATATCGCTCGCCAGAGATGTTCGCTGAACTACCCCAAGCAGAAGTCGACGCCGCTGGGCCAACTACTGGCAAAACTGCCGCAGTCGCCGCAAGTAGCAACTTTCTCCATTTAAGTTTAGTATTTTTTGTTTTTAGCATATTTTAACTCCTTTTTACCTACTCATTCCCCCTTTAGAATCCGCTACCGCCAAGACCGGTTAGATCAAGAGAGTCAGCTTCTTCCCCACTTCTTGCCTGATTGGCCTGTTCTTGAGCTTGTCGATTTGCTTCCGCCTCAGCCGCTAACTGCGCACCAGTCTCGTCGGAATAGTTAATCTGATTCAATACCTGATCAGCCGCGACGGATTCTGGGCTAGGAACAAACTCTACTCTTGTTGCAGTATCACTACTCCAGTTATGCTGATTAGGATTTTCCGCAATCTGCGCACCTGTATCAACCGAGATTACGTGGTCATCTTGACCAGCTGCGAGCTCCTCAGGATTCTTAGCATCCTCATACTCAATTGTAGTTTCCGGAGTAGGTTCCCCTGGTTCGTCCGGAACATCTATCGTAGTTTCCGGAGTAGGCTCCCCTGGCTCATCCGGAACATCTACTGTAGTTTCCGGAGTAGGTTCATCTGGAACATCAGGGATGTCAGGCTTATCAGGAACATCTATCGAAGTTTCCGGAGTAGGCTCCCCTGGCTCGTCCGGAACATCAGGGATGCCAGGTTCATCTGGAACATCTATCGAAGTTTCCGGAGTAGGCTCCCCTGGCTCGTCTGGAACATCAGGGTTGCCAGGTTTATCTGCCCTAAAGACCAACTGAATACAACCATTCTTCATTTGCCAGACCGTACCGTCAGAAAATTCGATATTGAAGACCTCGGCACCGTTTTCGAAGGTATTACAGTTCTCGAGCTCAAGATTATTCTTCGTTACTGGCGCATCTGGATTAATCATATGAGCGTAGTAGTTGGTATAAGTACCAGGCTCCAAGGTCGTAACACTAATCTCTGCATCGGCAAGACGCTCAAGCAAGTTTTGCATCAACTCATCATAGCAGCCATTTCTATTCTCGTTGATAGCATTCTCAAGTTCCTCACCTTGAAGGCCGCGGATAGACTCAGGCAAGAAGCCCAAATCGCCATGTCTCTGAGCATAGTCGGCCATCTGTTCAAGCACAACCGCTTCCCTCGAAGCAACACTCGCAAGATGCTCCTTGAAATCAATCTGACCTTCTGGAGTAGCCAAAGCTTCGCGCGTATGGCGAGCGAATTCAGATTGACCAACAAGGTTACGCTCATGGTTTTCAGGCTTATCCGGATTAGCACCAAGGCCTTCTGCGTCGGCCCAAAGACCGCGGGCATCGTCACCATGACGCGCATCCCATTCATAACCACTCTCTTCGTCTTCGGCGGCCTCGGCGACCTTAGCGCCACCATCACTCTCTTCCTCGGCAGTAGCACCTTCTTCCATTATTGGCCCAACAAAGCTGTCATCTTCAGGACCGACAACATTATCAGGCGCCTGACTTATCATAGTAAAAGGACTACCTGCTTGCATTTGTTTGCGAGGAGCAGAATCACTACTCAACAAGCCAACCGCCGAAAGCGCCATTACGCCAGCCGCCATAAACGCAACTGTCTTCAATGTCACAGAGCCGCGTACAGCATGACGCTTGCGGACGGCACTCTCATGACTATTTTCCGCCAAAGGACTCTCTCGACCTTCTTTCCTTTTCTGCCAAAATTCATTCCATCTTTTGCCGATACTCTTCTTGCCGATAGCTTCAGCCTTTTCAAGAAGTTCATTAAGTTTCTCAGTGCTCAGACCATGCGCAAAGCTATCTAACGGGAATTCTGCAACCGTATCTTTAATGATGCCTAGTTCTTTTGCAATCCTGGTGAGTTCTTTAAGCTCCCCGTCGTTTCCGATCTTTCTAATCTTCTCAATTCGAGTAATGCGATAGCTAATCCTATCAAGCATACCCTTAAATTCTTCTACCGAAGTTGCGCCATTTTCTACATCTTTACCAAGCCAAGTAAGGGCCGTCTCCTTATCGTATGCGCCAGTAACATTTTCCAAGAACCCATCCGGCAAAGCATCGAGGCCGCGTTTCTCGAAAATTTCACTAGCAAATTTATCAAGAAGCGCCTGTTTTCTCTTCTTTAAGCCCTCAGCACCCGTTTCGACATCTTCGCCCTTCTTCTTACCGAAGAGTCCTTTCTTCGCACTCTTTTCATCCGCGTCCTTTATATCGCGCGCCACCATATAGTCCCGAATTTGGCGTAGTTGAGCAATAGTCAAATCTGCAAAACCAACTTTGCTTTTCTCGCCAACAACAATAGGATTAGCTCCCCCCTTAGCTATCTTCTCTATGTCATGATCATCGCGCGCCATCTTTTCGATATCCCTACGAAGCTGGGCACGCTCTCTAAGCTCATCAATCTCGGCCCTAAGACCATCGACTCCAATACCAGCCTGGGCAAGCTCGATGAAGTACTTAATCATTTCAGTCTTAGACTTACCATTCACTTCACCCTGCTTCCAGCCGCCTTTTACTTGACCAGAAAGGCTGATATCAAAGATGGTCGAATCGCCATCTAGGGCACGAATAACATCCTGTTCCGCTTTCGGAAGATCAGCGAAGCCAGGATACTTCTTTGCAAAGGCATCACTACCAGCTTCAGGCTTCTTTGCTGCCGATGGAGCAGGTTCCGCAGGCTTATTTGCCGTCCCAGCAGCCGGTTGCGGCTCAGCAGTTGCAGGCTTAGGTTGTGCAGTGTCACCAGCACCAGTGGGCTTAGGCGGATTCGCACCAGCACTAGTACCAGCGCCCGTACCAGCACTAGCACCCGCACCCGTAGGCTTCTTTCCACTACTAATGATACTCTGAGCATTATTTAATCGCTCAACCAATTCAAAAAGGCTGCCCGCACCTGCACGTCCAGGCTCGCCAAGATTTTCCTCGACAAATTCCCTAATTGCAGCACGCGAATACCCCTTGAGCTCTACAATCCCATTATTCGCTTTTTGAAAGTCGTCGAGAACTTCGAAAAAGGCACCAAGACTCATACTCATGAGTTTTTGAGTATAAAGCTCTACCATCTTTTCGTGCTCTTCCGGATTAAAGGCATCAAGCTCGGCTATCAAATCATTAATCACTTCTTCTGGAAGACCAGGAATATCATCCTCTGACAAATCAAGAAGTTCACTCTTCTTCTTCATCTTGCCGATCGCCTTAAAGACGTCGCCTTTTACCGCTTCCTCGATTCTTTGGCGCTCTGCTGCCAATTCCGGATTCTCGGCAGCTCCAGCCTCTGCGCTGTTAGGCGCTCCCTCATGCATTACCATAAGTTCTCTCTCTTTTAATGTTTTTATTTTTGACCTTTTGCCAAAAGTTTATCATTAGCATTTTCAAACTGTCAAGAGTAAAGAAAAATATTCAATATTTTTATTGAATAAAAATTCATACATGCTCACGAACACAAAAATCTACAGCCAAGATTTTTAGCAAAAATTCTCTGCACAAAAAAGTAGAGCCGATCCCTCGGCTCTACTCATTTTCTATCTTATACCTAATTAATTCCTGTTTTAATTTTTGTGCTCTATCGTATAGGCAAATCCTTTCTCTTAAGGTTTCTATATGATGTTCTTACTTATAATTTATGGTGGATTTTTATCGAATATAAATGTTTCTCCAAATTAATTAATGTACTAATTACTCATGATTGATGGCGCCCCACATTTTAAGAAATGTAGAACCGCGCAAACGAGTAACTTCCTGTTTTAGCTTTTCTATCGACTCTTGAGTTTTCGGCGATACTGCTTCCGGAGATACATAGTTCTCTTCGTCGTCGAATACTTCGTATTCACTCGTATCTTCGCTCAAAGACTCGGACCCATTTTTGTTATCTTCTTCTATTGCAATATCCTGCATTGCGTTGTGACCCGTCATTGCTGGAAGATCAAAGTTCTTACTATGTATACTCATTTTTTGTTTTCCTTTTGGCTTTTGCCTTCCGGATACCCAGCGGATTTATTTTTGTTTTTATTATTGTTTGTTAGATTTTTGTCTTTGCTTATCTAACTGTCTTCATCCTAGCATAACATAAGCATTTTGTCAACTACATTCACGCATGTTTTTGAATATTTTGTCAAATATACCCCCGTAAAAATCGCTTAAAAAATCCAACAAAAAGCGCCGTTGTCAACTACAACAACGGCGCCTTCCCTATTTTGCCTAGGCTTTTTCGAGCGAGATTGTAACCTTCTCGCCATTAACCTTCACTACTTCGTCGTAGCTAAAGTTACCTTCTGGATCGAATTCGGTCGCCAAGACCTCTGCCTTCAAGGTTTCCATATATTGTTCTGGCACCTTGCAGGAAACGCTTAGTTTAATGCGATCATCAACATTAAGACCGGCCTTCTTACGACCAGATTGAACGAAGCGAATTAACTCGCGAACGAAGCCTTCCTCTTCGAGCTCTGGAGTAAGCTTCTTATCAAGGCTCAAAGCATCACCATGCTCAACCACCTTGACGTTAACTTCCTCGGCAATAATCTGCTCATAGAAGCCATCAAGCTTCTCGCCGTCATAGACAAGCTTTGCGAGTGGCTGACGAACCTTAATTTGACCAAACTCATCATTACGCTCCATGCGAAGACCGAGACCGGCCGTAATAATCTCACGGCAGCGCTCCATCTTACCAAGCAGTACAGCATCGATCTCGCCAGCTTCTGGCCAATTCTGTAGATGGACACTACCAGTACCCATCATGTTCTGCCAGAGCTCCTCAGCGAGGAATGGGACAAATGGCGCAATAATCAAAGCAAGATAGCTAAGGACAAAGTGCAAAGTTGCGTATGCCTCATCCTTATCTGCAGTCTCTTCACTCTTATAGAAGCGACGACGAGAACGGCGAACAAACCAGTTGGACATATCATCAACGAATGGCAAGACGCCAGCGAGTGCAGCCGGAATATTATACTCACGCATATGCTCGTCAATCTCATTGCGTAACTGATACAACCTAGAGACGATCCACTTATCTAGTGGGTTCTCGAGGTTCTTTGGTTCCTCAAGTTTATCTCCCTTGAACTCCCAGCCATCAACAGAGGCATACATCGTAAAGAAGTCATAGACATTCCAGATCATCGTAAGCTTACGAGCAGTATCCGAAACATCTTTATCAAGAAGCGCGAAGTCCTCACCGGCCAAGACTGGGCTCGAAAGCATTACGAAACGAAGCGCATCTGCAGAATACTGATCCATCAAGACATTCGGATCAGTATAGTTGCCAAGCGACTTGCTCATCTTGCGACCATCGTTGCCAGCAAGCGTACCGGTAGTAATAACGTTCTTGTAAGCACATTCGCCAAAGAGCGCAGTATTTACAGCATGAACATAATAGAACCACGCACGCACCTGACCAACATATTCAACGATAAAGTCTGCTGGATAGTTCTTCTCGAACTTCTCCTTATTCTCGAATGGATAATGGAGCTGGGCGAATGGCATCGAGCCAGATTCAAACCAGCAATCCAGCACCTTATCGACGCGCTTGAAGTGCTCGCCATCGATATCAAACTCAATCTCATCAACCCATGGACGGTGGTAATCTTCGAGGCGCTTACCAGATAACTCATAAAGCTCGTCATATGAACCAACCACCTTAAGCGTACCTTTGTCGCCACGCCAAACCGGCATCGCAGTTGCCCAGAAGCGATCACGAGAGAGGTTCCAATCTGGAGCCTGCTCAATATTCTTCGCAAAACGACCGTGCTTCAAATGTTCTGGGAACCAGTTAATATCCTCGTTCTTCTCAAGCATCAAAGGCTTGCTACCTTCAATATCGAAGAACCAGCTTGGAATTGCGCGGTACATGATGCGCTGCTTCGAGCGAGGATTGAATGGATACTCGTGCTTAATATACTTAATCTTCCAGATAACGCCCTTCTCTTCAAGACACTTCGCGATGAACTTATTCGCTGCCCAAACCTCGAGGCCAGCCTCATCGGTGTCGCGAACGCCAATCTCATGCAGCTTCTCCGCCCACTCTGGGAAATAATAACCATTATCATCAATCGTATGACGAGTCGGAATACCGTTCTTCTTACCGAGCGCAAAGTCATCCTCGCCATAAGCCGGAGCGATATGGACGATACCGGTACCATCTTCGGCAGAAACAAAATCTGCAGCCCAAACCTTATGAGCATTTTCGTTCTTCTGGATATCATCATCCATGTCGAAGAGCGGCTCGTATTTTAAGCCTACCAAGTCGGCACCAGAATACGTTTTAAGGGCCTCAGCGGCCTCTCCAAGCAATTTTTCGGCCAAAGACTTAGCCATAACCGTTTTCTTGTCATCAACGTCATACAAGCCGTATTCGAGCTTCTCAGACACAGCAAGTGCCATGTTTGCTGGCAAGGTCCAAGGCGTGGTCGTCCAAGCCATGATATATTCGTCGCGATCGACGAGTTTGAAGAAAACGTAAGCACTTGGGTCGGTCACGGTCTGATACGCATCGTTATCCATCGTGACCTCCGCCTTAGAGACAGGAGTCGCGAACTTCGTATCATACATCAAGACCTTTTCGCCTTCATAGATTTTACCCTTCTCGTAAAGAGTCTTGAAGGCCCACCAAACCGACTCCATGAAGTCCTTGTTCATAGTGCGATAGCAGTTATCGAAATCTACCCAACGGCCAATACGATCAATCGTGCCGCGCCAAGTTTCAGAGTTGGCCACCATCGATTCGCGAGCCTTAACGATATAATCCTCAAGCGAAATCTTCGTGCCAATATCACGACGGTCGGTAATACCGAGCTGTTTCTCGACAAAGTTTTCTGCCGGAAGACCATGGCAGTCCCAACCCCAACGGCGCTCAACGCGCTTTCCGTTCATCGCCCAGAAACGAGGAACCGCATCCTTTACAACAGACGAAAGAAGCGTGCCATGATGTGGCATACCGGTAATAAATGGAGGCCCATCATAAAAAACATACGAATCGTCAATCTCGCGCTGCTCAATCGACTTTTCAAAAGTCTTATTTTTCTTCCACCAATCGACGAGTGCTTTCTCATATTCGCTCGCACGACGGCGTTCACCGTATTTGTACTTCATTTGCACGCTCTCCTTTCTTTTATTAATTACGAACAAAAAAGTTCCAACTTTCATTGGAACTCATATATCTAACGCATAACTTTGCGACGATTACCTGAGCGGTACCATCCAATTTCTAGTTCGGCAAAGCCTCCCTAGCCCTTATTTCTTCTCTCACGCGGAATCACGAGCGATTCTAATCAGTGTACAAGTTTATCCCACACCTTTCTTTCGCTAGCTCGCAGTTGATAGCTGCTCAAACGCTTTAATAAAAATATTATATCACGCTTTCGAAGCTCGTCACAAACACGAGCACTTTATTTACATGCCACGATCGACATAGTGCTGGAGCTCATCCATAGTTGGAACAGAATAACCCGTCCAGCTCTGCAAGACCGAACCGGCATTAGATAATGCAACAATCGTAGGAACCGCCGAAACGCCATACTGTTTAGCTAGCCTTTCGCCCTCATAGCCTTCAATATCGATATGCTCTACTCTGATACCAAACTTAGAAGAAATCGCAAACTCAACACCTGAAACCGTTCCAGGCTTACCTTCCTTTGCGACCCAAAATGCCAAAATCCTCATTTGCCCTCCTCAAGAGATGCTTAATAATAAAAATCCCCACAATTATACCGTAGGGATTGATATTTTTCAAGATTATGTCGTGCTAGGCATGAGCATAGAATGCGACCGCATCGAGCTGCGGGAGTGGCACTCCGCGCCACATCTGCTGCATCATACCATTCTCAGCTAGTGCTAAGATCGTTGGATATTCAACTACATCATAGGCCTTACAAAGACTAATACCATTCGTCTCGTCAGGATTGATAATCTCGACTGCCACCCCAGTTAGATTTTCAAAATCGCGCACCCAATCACGCACCTCGCGTGCATAATCAGATTCTTCGCGACCGACAATTACCACCCTCATGCTTTTACTCCTTGTTTTCCTTTTTTCTAGCTTCCATCTTCGCACGCTGTTCAGCAATGCTCTTTTCCAATTCGTCAAGCGTCTTAAACTCGCGGAATACACTCGCGAAGCGCACATACGCCATCTCGTTCGTATCAGATAGCACATCAAGAATTGTCTCGCCAATCACGCTGGACGGGACCTCGTCTTTGCCACGAGCATAGATGCGATCCTCAACCTCATCAATTACAGACTGAACATCGAGGTCACTCTCGAAGTATTTACCAACACTATTCCTAATCGCGCCAGCAAGCTTCTCGCGGTTAAATGCCTCTTTGCTACCGCTGCGCTTACGCACCATCATACCTGGGCGCTCAATGCGCTCATAGGTAGTAAAGCGGTGCTTACCATCAAGCGAAACACGACGACGACGAATCATAGTGCCGTCTTGAGATTCACGGCTCTCGATTACCTTGCTTTCTCCGATTTTGAAGTGGCTCATCGTCTACCTCCGAGCCTTTCCCTAATCGCGATTCTTACGACGGCGGCGAAGGATTGCTGGAACATCGTTGTCGTCGTCAACGCTATTATTGTTGAAGACGCTAGAATTCCAGATATTAGTGGATGGATTCGAAGTAAAATCATCACCAGCAGCTTGCTGCTCTACTGGAGCTTCGGCTGGCTTAGCAACTGGTTCAGGCTCCGTAATTGGAGCCGGCTCCTCTGCTAGGGCTGGATTTACAACTGGTTCAGGCTCGGCGGTAGGATTGATGATTGCCTGTGCAGCAGGATCGTTGCGGTAATACTCAGAATCGAAACCAGTAGCAATAACAGTAACCATAATTTCGTCTTCGAGCTCTGGGCAGACGCTTGCGCCCATGATAACGTTTGCATCTGGGCTTACGCTTGAGGTAATAACCTGACCGACTTCCTGAATTTCAGCCATCGAGACATTCTCGCCACCAGATACCAAGAAGAGGATGCCGCGAGCACCATCGATAGAAACTTCAAGCAATGGAGACTCGATAGCTTGCTGAGCAGCAATAGCAGCACGGTTTTCGCCAGAAGCGCGACCGATGCCCATAAGAGCCGAACCAGCATCTTTCATCGTAGCTTCGATATCTGCAAAGTCGATATTGATAATCTGTTCACGGGTAATAATATCCGTAACGCCCTGAACACCTTGGCGAAGAATGTCATCGGCAATGCGTAGAGACTCAGTCCATGGAATATTAGGATCAACAACCTGAAGTAAGCGTTCATTTGGAATAGTAATAAGAGCATCAACGCTGCGAGCCATATGCTCAATAGCCCAGTCAGCATTACGGCGGCGAACTTCGCCTTCAATCGCGAACGGCTTAGTAACAACACCAACGGTCAAGATACCCATCTTACGAGCTTCTTCTGCAACGATATAACCAGCACCAGAACCAGTACCACCACCAGCGCCAAATGCGATAAACGCCATATCGGCACCTTCGAGTACCTTCTTAATATCTTCACGGCTTGCATCAGCAGCCTTCTCGCCACGAGCAGGATTTGCACCTGCACCTAGGCCCTTATTGGAGTCAAGATGAAGTGGGAGCTTAATATCAGCCTTCGAGCTGCGGAGCTGCTGCGCATCAGTATTGATCGCAATCAACTCAACACCAGTCAAACCAGCCTCGCGCATGCGGTTAATCGCATTACATCCAGCGCCACCGACACCGATGACCTTAATATTTGCTACGCTATCCACCTCATTTGGTTTAACTTCTGGCATTTATATATACTCCTACTTTCCAATTCTCTATCTAATATATCATCTGAACAATTATTTTGCTAGCAATCCCCACCTCTGTTTGTACTTAGCGGAACATTTTAAAGATTTTTGCTAGCCCACCACCACCAAACAATGGCTTTTTCGGACCCTTTCGTCCACGGCGACTCGTTTCCATCTCGCTCATTTCCATATCGCGAAGCATCAAGCCAATCGCAGTTGCATATTCAGATTTAAGAACTTCCGGCGCGGACGAACCAATGAACGGCTGAATCTCGCCGATGCGTACTGCCATACCTAACTTCGAACGAACATAAATATCAAGATTACGCATCTTAGAGCCACCACCAGTCAGAATCAAGCCTTCTGGCAAACGCTTATCGTAGCCGGCGCCTTTAAGGCATTTTTCCACTCTTTCAAAGATCTCATCAAGACGAGCCTCGACGACCTCATTGATCTCACTGCGACCAAAGACATATTCATCACGGCCACGCTTAACAGTTACATCTTTACCCTCAACGAAAGAGGCATCAGCATAACGAAGCTTTACTTCCTCGGCTAAATCCGGCGTTGCCGCCAAAATCGTTGCAAGATCACGTGTTACATCATTGCTGCCCATTGGGATAACATTTACGAACTGGAGCTCACCTTCGTCATAAACCGCAATGCTGGTCGTATTACTACCAAAGTTCACAACACCAACACCGTTCTCGCGCTGGCGACTCGTCACGATCGCCTCAGCTGCCGCCATCGCGGTTGGGACCAAAGCATGAACATTCAAGTTATCGGCCTCTTCGCAAAGCTTGCGAAGGTTGTTTGCATCAGGCATCAAAGCCGAAACTGCATTCGCATGAATCTCGAGACGAGAGCAAGTCATACCGAGCGGATCGCGCACATTGCCCTGACCATCAACGATGTATTCGAACGGAACAAAATCAAGAATCTCGCGGTTGTTTGGAACCTTACCCTTCATCGCAGCCTCTTCGACACGCATCAAATCATCTTCACTGAGACCACGACTCTGCGCTTCCTGCGTTAAAACCATACCCTCAACAAAGGTGCTGACAATACTACTACTGTTAATACCGAGACAAGCGCCAGAAATGTTATAGCCACTCATATTTTCGGCAGCATTAATTGCTTCAATCAAAGGATTCAAAGGAGTCTGAAGATCAGAAATCGCACCACGACGCACGCCTTCCGAAGTAACCTCACCATAACCAACCACAGATATCTGGTCGCCAGAACGCGAACCTACCACAACTCGAATCTTACTCGAGCCTAAATCAATACCAACTGCGTAGCGAGATTTTTCTTCCATATCATCAATTATAGCATAAGCAAAAAGCACCCCGCCAGACGGAGTGCTCTCATTTTTGTCCTACAAAGTCGTAATAATCTCGTAACCATCTTCGGTCACCAAGACCGTGTGCTCGAAGTGACAACCTAGCGAACCGTCTTTCAAACAGACCGTCCAGCCATCATCATCTTCAATCACGACCGTATCTGGCTTACCAAGACTAGACATCGGTTCAATACAAATCGTATCGCCGACCTGCAAAGTATAGCCATGTCCCTTCTTACCGTAATTCGGAACCTCTGGCTCCATGTGCATCTTCTTACCAATGCCATGACCGACATAATTCTTAATCACGCCAAGCTTACCCTTCTCAAGCGTCTTCTGGACAGCGAAACCAATATCGCCAAGTTTAGCGCCAGGCTTCACCTGCTCAATACCTTCATAAAGCGAAGATTCCGTAAAGCTCAAGAGATGCTTTTGAGCCGCCGTTGGCTTGCCAAGAATCATTGTAAAGGCTGAATCGACATAATAACCCTTGTATTTAATGACGAGGTCGTAGGAGATCTTATCGCCTTCCTCAAAAGGAATATCCTTCGGAATGCCGTGAATCAACTCATCGTTAACCGAAATGCAAATCGAACCAGGAAAATCTACCTCTGGCTCGTAATAAGCTACACTCGCACCAGCAGCCAAAATCTGCTGTTCGACCCAATCGCTAATCTGAATGCCCGTCATGCCTGGCTTGGTATATTCGCGCAAATCTTTAAAAATCTGCGCCATAATCTTACCGCCGGCACGCATTGCCTCAACTTTACCGTAATCCATTCCTAGATTATACCCCAGTCAGCAAACTGCTTCTCAAGACGCTCGGAGATTTCTTCGATCTCGCCAACACCATCAACATGTGCAATCTTTACGCCTTTTTCGGCTAGCATGTCAGACATTGTCTTAACGGTTCTATCAAAGAGAGCCCAGCGACGCTCAATCGCCTCATCGTTATCATCTTCGCGCGCACGAAGACTTAAGCGCTTCTTTAGCTCCTCGCGAGTGACATCAAAGATAATTGCACCATCGAGATATTGCGTATCGCCTTTGTTTACAATCCACTCTGCCTGCTCTTCGTCGCGTGGGTAGCCATCAAGAATCACATTCTGACCAGCCTCGGCCGCCTCAACCATGCCCTCGTGCATCATATTGACCACGATTTCAGTCGGTACAAGCGCACCAGTCTTCATAATCTTCTCGAGCTCTGGATCTTGCTTATCGCGGAGCATCTGTCCGACGGACATCCACTTCCAGCCATGCTTTTCCGCTAATTTCTGCCCCTGCAAACTCTTTCCGCTTCCTGCAGGACCAAAGAATATAATCATTTTTCTCCTCTTAGTATTTTGAATTTTTTGCGATAAAAATACCCCGTACTCTTCGGGGGTATTTCTTATTTAAGGCCTAACTTCATGCGTTCAGCTTTTTCAGCCTTGCGCTTTTCGCGCAAAATAGCCTTCAAGCGGCGTTCACGCTTCGAGATTGGCTTTGAGAAGCGAAGACCTTCCTTTGCGGTAGCAAGAACGCCACTCTGAAGGACCTTGCGGTTGAAGCGACGAATAATGTTCTCGTTTGCTTCCTTCTCATCTTTACGGGTTACTTTAATCATATTGGCTAAATTCTACCATATCTTGAATTTTCTTTCAAGCACCATCTTCAAGGCTGACGAGTATCCCCTCAAGCTTCGTTACGCCCCGCCACTCGTTCTTTGTGAGTGTAAATTGCGCGCGCGCTTTTGCTCCTCGCTCAATCTCCAACCACTCTGGCGGCGCGAAGAATCCCATCAGTTTCATCTCCTTGCCATTCTTGTCTTTTAGAGTAAGAGATAGGTGCTTATCCTTCAAAACCTTCACCGCTGAAACATCGGCCGTAATCTCAAAAATCGGCTCTTCATTACCCTCGCCAAACGGCTGCAACTGCGCAATCTCATCACAGAGTTCAATACTCAACAAACCAAAGTCGCTCAAAACCACATCGCTCTTTAGCTTCAGATATTGCTCCTGATCCTTTAGCTTCAAAGATTTATAGTACTTGTTAAACTCTTTCTTAAACTTCTCCAAATCCTCTTGAGCAAGGCTCAAACCACAAGCTGCTGCATGTCCGCCTCCTGATTTCAGAAGCCCCTCTGGCATATTCTGAATCGCCTTCGCTAGCGAAAAGTCACCAAAGCTACGGCCGCTACCTTTCAAAATACCATCTTCGACCTCAGCCAAAGCGATCGCCGGCTTCTTAAAAATCTCAACTAATCGCCCAGCCACAATACCAACAATCCCCTCATGCCACTTGCCGCTCACAATCACGACTGGGTCCTTCTCCGAGACCTGCGCAACCGCCTCTTTGACGGCCGCATCTTGCGCCCTGCGACGCTCGCTATTCAAACCATCTAACTCCTCGGCAAGAAGCATAGCTTTCGAACGCTCCTTCGCCATCATTAGCTCAAGCGCCAAATCTGCACTCTTCATTCGCCCCGCCGCATTTAATCTAGGCCCAAGCTGAAAACCAACTGCATTGCCATCAATTTCGTCAAGGTTTACGCCTGCCTTCTGCGCCAACTCCTTAATTCCTCGACGGCGCGTCTTCGGGAACACCTTCATGCCGAAATAGGTAAAGATACGATTCTCGTCCCTAATCTTCATCGAGTCACAAACCGTACCAAGTGTCACTAGATCCAGTAGCCACTTCTCTTGCCCATCACAGCTACCACCATTCTTACGCATATTAAGCGCGCGCGCCAAAGTGAAAGCTACACCAACACCCGCCATACTCAAGCCATACTTCTCCCCTGGAAGTTTCGGATTTATTACACAGATTGCCGCCTCTGGCTTGTTGGGAATTTCATGATGATCGGTCACAATCGTATCGATGCCACGCTCGCGCAGCTTCTCGATTGTCACACCAGAACCGCTACCATTGTCGACTGTGATCACTAAATTTGTACCACGCGCAATTATCTCGTCAATTGCGCCATCTTTCATGCCATAGCCATCTATAAATCTGTTAGGCAGCATCACCTCCACGCCTTCGCAACCAAAGTCCGTCAAGGCTGTATGTAGCACCGTGCTAGACGTCACGCCATCCACATCATAATCGCCATAAATCAAAATTTGCTCAGCCCCATCACGCGCTTGCTCAATGCGCTCAACCGCTTCATTCATTCCAAGCATCAAAAATGGATCAAACAAATCCTCATACCGAGGCGCCAAAAAACTTTCATCGAGCCCACGCTGCCGCAAAATCTGCGCAAAAATATCGCTCATGACACCTAAACAGATTAGCCAATAATCTTCGAGCCGCCAGCCTTACTATTCGACTGGTTCTGACTCTTAATCACAATGCTCTGCAGTTCCTTCAAGATTGGAAACTGCTTATTGGTTTGGTAAATGTTTGTATTGCCCTTCTTGGTCGCAATCAAGAAACCACCCTTCGCGAGATGTTTAAGCTCACGCTGAATATTGCCCGGATCCTCCTTAATCAACTTAGAAAGCCCACGAACGTGTGTCTTGAAATCAGGGTATTTCGCAAACACAACAATAATCTTCCGACGCACACGACTCGTCACGAATATGTCTAACATTTACCTCCTTAACTGATAACTATTTTAGCAAAACTCTGGTAATTTCTACAACGTTTTTTGCAAAATTTTAACTATTTTTTTCGAATACCCAAATCCTCTACTGGTCGATACAAAGCTCTTCTCGCTTACGCTTGCGATATTACCCCTGTTATGCCATAATATGCCCATTCGTATATGGTGGTATCGAAGAACCTTTTCATGCTACCATCCGCCTTCTTCCCAGCTTCAAAGGAGGTCTTAATTATGGGAAAACTCATCAAGAATGATAGAGAGCTTACTGAACAGCTCGAAATGTTCTTTAAGCGTCTCCGCTCGGCCTGCAATCAACCCACTCCGACCAGCAAGTATTTTGCGCATATCGCCAACACCTTGAGCGAGCAAGGGACTTCCTTCTTCGCCTCGGTCGAGGTCCGTTCTTACGGTCTGCTCAAAACGCCTTGCTCCAACAATCTCCCCTATTACATCGACGCCGACAAGCTCATCAAACGAGTTTCCGACTATGTCGATGACTGCAGAATGGTCAGCCTCGCCCGCAACCCCGCCTCGTCCGATTTTATCCCCAGCCAGCACATCACTTATGTACTGAGCCCCAACTGGCCTTCATCTGCTTACGGGACCGCATACGAAGATGGCGTCATCCAGATCGGCAAGCGTCACCCCTACAAAATCGCACAGGAAGCCCTCAAAAATGCCGCACTCTACGACTCAGACAAATTGCTCGACAAAGCCCTTTATGCTCTGGAGAACTACATCACTATCGACACCAGTATCTTCGAGGCCTTCAAGCGTGTAGCACAGTGCTACGAGGACAACTGGGGAGAGTCCGACATTGATGCGCCCTGCGAGCTTTCTATCCTGACAAGCCTGTTTGACCCCTACGGCAAGAGCTTCAATCCTCAGCTTAATTATCTTTACAAAGAAAAGCTGATCACGCCCGAGCTCATTGTTAATGTCGCCAATCTGCTCTGATGGCAGCATGCCCCCGCTTCTTCGGATGCGGGGCTTTTTCTTGCGGTATAATTATTGATATGAATTACTATCTGATAGCGCCAGCCAAAACCTTCCATAACTCAGATAGCTTACTTACTTACGAATCCGAACAAAAGCTCTCTGTTGGCCAGATTGTTACAATTCCACTGGGCAAACAGTCAGCCCTCGGTATCGTCATGCAAAAATGCGATAAACCAGACTTCGAAACCAAACCCATCTCTAGTATTCTCTATAACCAGCCCCTACCAGCCAAACTCACCAAAGCTCTCTCTTGGCTATCAGATTACTATCGCGCTCCAATGTCTAGCGTTATTCAAGCCGCCCTTCCTCGTGGTGTTACTAAGAAACGCCGAGATAAAGCCGAAAAGCTACCAAAAGTAGATAAAATCACCGAAAATCCCCTCAATTCTGCCCAAAAACGCGCTATTTCCGAGATCGAAGCTAGTAGTTCTCGCACGGTTTTACTCCACGGCATTACCGGCTCCGGCAAAACCAATGTATATATCGAGCTTACCAAGAAGCAGCTCGAACAAGGTCAATCTGTTATTCTCCTAGTCCCAGAGATTGCCCTCACCTCTCAGCTCGTCCGTAACTTCCGCGCCCACTTCGAAGATATCTTCTTGCTTCACTCCGAACTCAGCGAATCGCTACGCCATCAAATCTGGGAACGCATCCTAAACACAGATAAACCAAGTGTCATTATTGGCCCTCGTTCCGCCCTCTTCGCCCCTATTCGTAATCTTGGCTTAATCATTATCGACGAAGCTCACGAGCCAAGCTACATTCAGGAACAAAATCCAAAGTATTCCGCTCTCAGGTTAGCACCCCAGCTCGCTAAAACCGTTCTCGGTTCCGCCACCCCTTTAGTTCAAGATTACTATATCTGTAAAGCCCATAAAGCCATCACCGAACTATCCGAACTTGCCGTCCAAAACAACAAAAACAGCGAGATCAAATTAATCGACCTCAAGGCCCGCCAATGTTTTACTCGTAGTCGTATCTTGAGTAACCAGTTAATTGAATCAATTCAAAACTCACTAGATAATCACAATCAGTCGATGCTCTTCCATAACCGTCGCGGCACCGCACCTCTGACGGTTTGCGATAAGTGTGGCTGGCAAGCTCTCTGTACTAACTGTTTTCTACCCCTGATTCTTCATGCAGATAAGTTCCAGATGAGTTGCCATACCTGCGGCCGTAACTACTCCGTTCCAATGTCTTGCCCGGAATGCAAGAACGCCAGCATTCATCATAAAGGCTTCGGCACCAAGATGCTCGAGCAAGAAGTCGCCCGCCTATTTCCTAAGGCTAAAATCGCCCGTTTCGATGCCGATACTGAAAACGATAAGCGGTTGAATAAAATTTACGACCAAGTTCATGACGGCAATTTCGACATTATTATTGGCACCCAAATGATCGCCAAGGGCTTCGATTTCCCCCTCCTTACAACCCTCGGCGTTGTTCAGGCCGATGCTGGTTTATCCCTGCCAGACTTCTCGTCTGAAGAACGCAGTTATCAATTGATCACTCAGGTTATTGGGCGCGCCAAACGCGGCCACCAAGACAGTCAAATTTTTATCCAGAGTTTTCAACCCGAAAACCCAATAATTGAGTTCGCCATCAAAAATAATTATGCGGAGTTTTACAACTACCTTATTCGCAAACGTCAAAAAAGCGTGCTTCCGCCCTACAGTTTTTTGCTCAAATTATCCATGACTTACAAGACTGAAATGGCCGCCGTTCGCAACATCCGCAGCCTGTATAAAAAAATTATACAGCTCTCCGCTTCTCTAGGAATCGACCCAAAACAGCTCGTCGTCAGTCCGCCAATGCCCGCCTTCCACGAACGCAGCAATACCGGCTACTGCTGGCAAATAATCCTCAAAGCCAAGAAGCGCCAAGATCTACTAAATATCTTCGACCAACTTCCAAGCACCCAATATCTGCACTTTGCTTTTGATCCAATCTCTCTGTTATAAACATAAGCACTTATTGACTTTTTATCACAAAAATGCTATAATACAGGTATCTTTTTGCGCACTTGGCGTAAACGCACATTAGGAGCTTTGAGTTACTCCTTATGTGCTCTTCTATTCCCGCAGAAATGCGGAGAACTCAAGGCCTTAAGGAGAGGCCAAAATATGTTCAATAATCAGACTAGCAGCCTTCAGCTCATCGAAAAACTCTACCGTAGATGCACAAATGCTGGGCTCGTATTCGATCACCGCGACAACGACCCCGAAGCCATTCTTCGAGGATGTCGCGAAAGAGAGCAATACGAATACGGCGCAATCATCAGAATGCATCGTAACCTAAAGGCGCAAGGGATCGAAGCAAACACAAGCGAGCTCATTCGTAGGGTTTCCAGTCTCCTCGAAATGTCCGCTAACGCCAGCGACGAAGATCTCCAGGCAATGGTTTACCAGACCAATGAAAACAGAGAATATTTCAACTATACCCATAATCTCAGACTGTCGCCATGGGCATATCTTGTCTATATTGCGGGCAGAGATTGGCTGATGTGAACCAAAGTTCCCACTTCCCCTCACTCATTTGAGAGAGGGGATTTTTCTTGCCACGCTTATGCTAGCGAAAAATCACTTTTTATGTTTAAATAACAGATATGAACAAGAAGAGCATGCCTGTTATTGTCACTCCTGACCCAAGACTCCGCAAGGTTTCTACCGAGGTCACCGAGATTGACGACGAAGTCAAAGAAATTATCGAACAAATGATTCAAGCTTCCCTCGACTGGGAGAAGGAACATGAGTTCGAACTTTCTGCTGCCCTAGCCGCTCCGCAACTTGGTTACAACCGCCGCATTATTGTCGTTCGCGAAGATATGAACGAAAAGAAGAATGCAAACTTTATTCCTCTTATCAACCCTGTCGTCGTTAAGACCGAAGGTCGCATTCTTCGCGATTATGAAGGCTGCCTCTCTGTTCCAACTCTTTATGGCAAGGTTCCTCGCCCAGCCAAGGCTCGTATCAAGGCTCAGCTCGAAGATGGCACCCCCGTCAACCTTAAAGTCGAAGGCTTCCTCGCTCGCACCATGCTTCACGAAATCGATCACCTTGATGGTATTCTCTTCATCGATCATATTCGCGACAAGAAAGACGCCTTCTACAAACTCAACGAAAAAGGTGACCTCGTCCCCGTAGACTACGACGAGTGCATCAAAGACAACAAAGACCTCTGGCCAGAAGATTAATCTAAAAGAAAGGTGTGTATTCTATGGCGAAAATCATATTTTTTGGTAACGAACAATTAGCTCAAGGTATCAAGGCTAAAACTCCAATCTTTAATGCTCTAATTGAGGCTGGCTATGAGATCTCTGCTCTCATCCTCCCAAATGGCCATACGCGCAAACCTTTCGAAATTGCAAAAGTTGCAGAAAAACATCAAATTCCGGTGTTTTTTACTAAAAATAACGCGGAAATCCTCGAAATTATCCAAAAGTACAAACCAGAGATTGGCGTTCTGGCTGCCTTCGGCAAGATCATCAAAGATGAAGCTATCGAAGCTTTTCCTTGCGGCATCCTCAACATTCATCCATCTCTGCTTCCAAAATACCGTGGCACCACACCGATCGAGAGCGCACTCTTAAACAACGATTCCGAGACTGGCGTATCTGTTATGCGCCTCGCTCACGATATGGATGCCGGCAACATTCTCGCTCAAACGACCGTCCAAATTACGCCAGAAACGACCAAACAATCGCTATATGAGTCCTTATCCAACTTTGGTGCCAAAATGCTCGTAGAGGCCCTTCCAGGCGCCCTAGACGGCAAAACGAACGAGGAGGTCCAGGACCATAGCAAAGCTACTTTTACTAAACCATTAGACAAAAGCATGAGCCAGCTCGATCCAAAAAACAAAACTGCACTCGAACTCTCCCGCGAGGTTGTTGCCTTCGCTGGCTTCCCTAAGTCCAAGTATCAGTTTCTCGGCGTTCCTTGCTCTGTTACTAAGGTAAGCATTTCAGATCAAGCCGCTACCGAGCTAGACCTACTCTGCAAGGATGGCAAGTATCTCGTAATCGAGCGCCTTGTACCAGAGAATTCAAAAGAGATGGACGCCAAAAGCTTCCTTAATGGCCGCAAGAAGTAAGCCAACAAAAAACGCAGCCCCTAAAGCTGCGTCTTTTTTATTCTGTTGCTAGAATACTTTCGCGATCGTCATAGATTTCTTGTTGGAAGTTTGCCAAAGTATTCTCTACAATCGCGCTATAGTCTGGACAGTTTTCATCCATCCACTTCTTCGTGACAAAGCTATTCTTGATTTCCTCTTTATCGCTCAAGGTTTTTTCGAGCTTGCGATAATCGAAGTCCTTCTCATATTCAGGATAGCGCGCCAACCAGTTCTGAACCACCTCGGCATCGCCAGCCGTAATCTTATCGAATTCTGCTAGCTGAGCTTCGCTAAGTTTCCCGCTCATTGCCTCGCCAATTCTTATCTCAAACTGTTCCTGAGCGTATTCTAGAAAGGCCTCTTTTTGCTCGTCTTTCATCTCGGACAAGCCCACCCTTTCTAAGAACCTATCATCGAATTGATACATTTGTTTCTCCTATTTGGCTCAATTTTAGCATAAACAAAAAGACCCTAGCAAACACTAGGGACCTTTTATTATTAAGCAATCTTTTTCTTCTTAAATTCGCGAGTGAAGAATTTGATATGATCACCGATTTCCATCTGAATCTTCTTTTCAGTCTTGAGTGAGAGACCGCCAATTTCGCCTTCAGCGAGCGAAGGCACATCAACCTTACCTTCCTGAACATTCTTAACTTCAATCTCGCCAAGAAGCTCTTTCTTGCGGTAAACCCTGCCGAGCATGCCAGAAGAAACGCGGCCACTCTTTACCTGACCACCAGCGATAATTTCGGTCTTCTCTGTACGGAAGACACCCTGAACTTCAAGCTCGCCCGTCTCAGTCTCGACAACTTCAGCATCGAGCATATTCTCCATCTCTTGCTTAGCATCATCGAGAAGCTCATAGATGACACGGAAGACGCGGACTGGAACGCCATTGCGCTCTGCGAGCTTAGCAATTGCGTTTGGAACCTGGACATTGAAGCCGTAAATGACAGTCTTGCTACCAGAGGCCATATAGATATCGTTTTCAGAAATAGCACCAACGCCGGTCGCAACAATATTCAAAGTGATTTCGCCCTGAGTATCAATCATGCGCAAAGAGTCGACAACAGAAGTAACCGAACCCTGAACATCGCCCTTAACGAGAACATTAAAGGTCTTGGTGTTATCTGCGGTGTTCATCATGCGCAAGAGGTCAGTCGAGGTAACATTTGCGTTCGCAGATTCGTTAGCTTCAGCCTGAGCATTGAGAAGCGCCATGCGGCGAGCAGTTTTCTCGTCGGCGACTTCTTCAAATTTATCACCGAAGTTTGGGAGTTCCTTGAAGCCAGTTACAACTACAGGAGTCGAAGGTGTCGCCTTGCCCTTTGGCTTATTCTTCCAGTCAAGCATCGTGCGAATCTTAGCATAAGTCTTGCCTGCAACGATAAATTCGCCAACCTTAAGTTCGCCACCAGTAACCAAGAGGTTAACAACAGAACCCTTGCCGACTTCCATATGGCTCTCAATAACGAGGCCTTCGGCTGGAATATTCTCATCCGCCTTGAGTTCATCAACATCCGCAGTCAAGAGAATCATATCAAGGAGCTGCTCAAGGTTATCGCCGCGCTTTGCGGAGATAGGGACCATAATCGTATCGCCGCCCCACTCCTCTGGATTAAGGTTGAAATCGGTTGCAAGCTGGGCCTTCGTGCGGTCAATATTTGCACCCTCTTTGTCAATCTTGTTAATAGCAACAATAATCTTAGCATTTGCAGCCTCGGCAAACTTAATTGCCTCCGCGGTCTGCGGCTTAACGCCATCATCTGCCGCAACAACAATTACGACGATATCGGTAAGCATTGCGCCGTGCTGACGGATTGCAGCAAAGGCTTCATGGCCTGGCGTATCAAGGAAGGTAATCTTGCGATCCTTGTAAGTCATCTGATATGCGGAAATATGCTGAGTAATGCCACCAGCCTCGCCCTCAACGGTCTTCTTCTTGAGAAGCGTATCAAGCAAAGTAGTTTTACCATGGTCGACGTGACCCATGATGGCAACTACTGGTGGGCGAACCTTTGCATCTTTGGAAAGTTCACGCTTTGCGCCAGGAAGCTTAGCGGAGTTCTCTTTACGAACAAAGCGAACATTCTCAAAACCAAGCTCTTCGGTCATAATCTGAGCAGTCTCGACATCAAGGCGCTGGTTAATCGTCGCCATAATGCCGTTCTTGAAGAGCTCACCAATAAGCTGAGTTACTGAAATACCTAGCGCCTGCGCTAGTTCATCTACGGTTATTGAGCCAGAAACCTGTATCACTTTTTCTTCCATCTTCTAGCTCCTTTCGTTACAAGTTAATAAAAAATTTGGCCAATAAAAATACTTGCCCTTTATTGTAACACATATCTGATAAAAACGCTAATACAAACAAAAAGCCGCCCCTAGAGGCGACCTTTTGTACTAAAGAAGACTATTTGCTCTTCTTATCAGTAAAGCTCAAAGAGATCTTGCGACCTTCTTTGTCGATGTCGAGAATCTTGAATTCCTTGCGCTCGTTAAGAGTGAAGATCTTCTCTGGATCAACATCGTTGCCCTCGCCAAGCTCAGAAACATGAACCAAGGCTTCAACAGCTGGTGAAATCTGAACGAATGCACCAAATGGAGTGATACGGGTAATGGTACCCTCAACCTTGTCACCCTTCTTGAACTTTGCGATTTCGGATAGCCATGGGTCTTCCTGAAGCTGCTTCATGGAGAGGCTCAAGCGATCCTTGTCGATTGCGATAATCTTAGCTTCGACAGTGTCGCCAACCTTGACGTAATCTGCTGGGCTATTAACACGCTCCCAAGAAATCTCGGAAATGTGGACCAAGCCTTCAATACCGTCAACGTTAACAAAGATACCGAAGTCGACTACGCCGGTTGCTACGCCCTTAACGACGTCGCCAACCTTGAGTTCAGCAAAGCGTTCTGCGAGACCGTCCTTGATTGCTTCCTTCTCAGAAAGGATCAACTTGTTGGTCTTGCGATCTGCATCAAGGATGCGAACGCGGATGCTCTTACCAACGAGAGCGTTCAAACGCTGAAGAATTTCTTCTTTGTCCGAACCACCAACACGTGGGTAATGCTCAGCAGAAAGCTGAGAAACTGGCAAGAAGCCACGAATACCTTCGTATTCTACAAGGAGACCACCGCGATTTGCATCGAATGGTTCAACCTCGATAATTTCGCCTGCCTCGAGCTTAGCAGAGATTTCATCCCAGCCCTTCTCTTTGACAGCCTTGCGGAGAGATAATAGCACCATGCCATCGTTCATCTCTACGTCAACTACGCTTGCAGAGACGACATCGCCTTCCTTAAGCTGGCGACCAAAGGCCACCTCGCGACGTGGGACGTAACCAACACCGCGTGCGCCAAGATCAATCAAGATCTCGTGCTTTTTGACAGACATGACCGTACCTTCGATCGTGTCGCCGAGTACGATAGGCTTAATATCCTCGCTCGCGAGAAGTTCGTCCATCGTGATTTTAGCTTTATCAGCCATAGAAAATATTTTTCCTTCCGTCAGGATTGCTCATTATCCTTCATACAACAGAGGCGCATAAAAAATAGTGAGCAATCCCAAACTGCTCACTATTTTACTCTATTTTTCAGGATAAGTAAAGCTTGTGCTCTCTTTAGCGCTTGCTCTTAATCAAGCCAACATTCAAAGCGACAAGATATGCACTTGCGGAAACGAGGAAAATCGTTACGAGATTGCTGACAGGACCAGTACTTGGCATCTTGTTAGCATCTTCAGCAGGAGTGGTCTCAACAGCGGTCTCTTTCTTTTCGGTTTCCTTCTTGTTCTTAGAGTTTGCTTCCTCTTTACTCTGCTGTTCCTTCTTCTCTTTGTTTTCGGTTTCCTTTTTGTTTTCGTTCTCTTTGTTCTGAGTCTGACTGGTTTCAGCCTCTTTCTTGTCGTTGTTTACCTTTGGCGTCTTCTTAGTAACGCTAGAAATCATAGCAATCGCAAGAATGATAACGATGATCAAGACAATCAACGCACCGATTCCCCAAAGGCGATATTTCTTCGCATTATTACCGTAATTTTTCATAGATAACTCCCAAAAAATATTATTGCGCACATTATACCAGATTATGGCCCCTGTCGCAAATCTGTTAGCATCTTGGCGAAACGCCATCTATCTACTACACTAGAGTTATGTATCTACTTATAGATGTTGGAGGAACCAAAACCCTAATCGCCATCGCGAACAAGAACGGCAAGGTTCTCCATTCTCTTAAATTCCCAACCATCTCTGAACAGAAGCTCTTTACGAAAAACCTAATCCAACAAATCCGTAGCAACTTCGCCCTCTCAGACATTGAGGCTATCGGTGTTGCTATGCCCGGGATCATCAAGCGTAACATTGCTATCGAAATGGGCAACCTCCCTTGGAAGAACTTCGATCTCGCCAAGATTCTCAAGAAAGAATTTGGCGCCAATACCTACATCGAAAACGACGCCAATCTTGCAGCCCTCGCCGAAGCACAAAAACAATCTGGCCGCAGCATCTATCTGACCTTCTCTACCGGTATTGGTGGCGGTGTCGTCGATGACGGCAAGCTCTCGAACGGCCACAAGGATTTCGAGCCTGGTCACAAGATTTACCAACTCAACGGCGAAACCGCCGAATGGGAAGATCTTGCCGCCGCTAAGACCTTCCACGATAAGTACAACAAAAATGTCGAGGATATCATTGAGGATAGCTTCTGGAACATAGAAGTTCCGGAAGCTATTGCGGTGGGCCTAATCCCTATCATCAAAAGCCTCAAACCTGATCGCATCATCTTTGGCGGCCCTATCGGCTTCGAACTCAATCGTTATCGCGCACCGCTTCGCAAGATTTTAAAAGACAACCTCGGCAAAACCTCTATTCCGCGCCTCTTTACCGCCAAATACGGCAGTTTTTCAGTAATCCAGGGATGCTACCTCTATGCCAAAGCTAAAAACACTCATAAATAGAATCTCGACAGATTACCCCAATCTATCATTTGAACAGTCCGAGATCTTCACCTTTCGTCCCCCAAACACTATCCTATATAACCCCAAGCTAGAAGGAGCCGAGCTAACCCTCCTTCACGAACTTGGTCATTATCTAGACGAAGATAAAGACTATTCTAGCGATATCGCCCTCTTGCGCATTGAAGCCAAGGCTTGGCAGCGAGCCGAATCCCTAGCCGATCAATACGACATATCTTGGGATGAAGATTTCGCTCAAGCGAAACTAGATAGCTATCGTGACTGGCTACATCAAGCCTCCCTTTGCTCTATTTGCGAAGTTAATGGCTATCAAGACAGAACCGGCCATTACCATTGCCCTTTATGCGGCAGAAAGTGGACAAATCAATATCAATCCGAGTAAACCACCAAAAAACAGCCCCGAAAGGCTGTTTTTGTTGTATCAGAATTATTAAGCGTTTTTCTTTGCTTTACCACGCTTGCTAATGCGGCCACCTTTGGCGCCAGCGAGCTTAGCGAGCTCTGGGTTAGCAGCGAAACCACCAGTATGACCGTTGTGACCGCCCTTGCGACCGATCTCAGCGTAGAAATCTTTACCATACTTGGTTTTGTTGGTTGCGGCAGCCTTCTGGCCACCAGCTTTTGTACCTGCCATTAGTTCTAATTCCATTTCTGCCCACCAGTTACAAATTAATATGACCACCCCGAAGATAATCCTTCTTTCAGGTGCTTGTGCTTATTCTAACATAATGCTTACCTTTTGTCAATATGCTTTTTCTTATTTTTATGTTGTAATATTTTTTACTCCGCCCTAGCAAAAATTCGGAATCATTTTATAATAACCGAACACCGAGACGAAAAGTTTTCCAAACTTTTTCCACAAAAGCACTTGCGCTTATGCCTACCATGATATACAATAAGAGTAGCTTTGATGGAGATTATGCGAGAGTTTCCATCACAAAAGCAAAAACGAGAGCAAAAACGAAAATTACCCCGTTGGAGATTTGCGGGGTCTTTTTCTGCCCTAATTTCACACGTTAGCAAAAAGACGCAGTTGGATGCGTCTTTTGTCCTTGAACGGCCTTACAGCGCGTTCTGTGCGGTCGTTTTTTCTACTTGCCGAAAAGTCCTTTAACTTTTTCCGCAATACCGCCAGCCAAAGCACCAGCAATTGCTTCATAGACCTTATTTGCGATTTCTTCCGAAATACCGACCTTCTCCATGAGGCCTTTAACGATCTCGTCTTTCTTTCCAACCAAACTCTTGCCAGTCATAAACTCGCCAGCCTTTGCAGCCTGCTCGTCACTAAGACCAGTCTTTTCTTTGATAGTATTAATCATTTCTTCAATATTCATAAGATCTCCTTCCATATTTATTATATACGGGATTTCGCCGGACTTTCACTCTTGCATTTTCCTCCCCCATCTAGTAAAATCTTACTTAGCGTTGGGGATATAGCTCAGCTGGTTAGAGCGCGTCACTGATAATGACGAGGTCTGTGGTTCAAGTCCACATATCCCCACCATTTCAAATATGGGGCGTGCGAAGGCTTCGGTCTTTGCCGCTCCACCATCAAGACTCCCGTCTGGGAGATTTTTATTTAAATGTAATATATAATATTGTTTATGGAATGGAAATTTAGCATTGCTTGGTTCTTCATTGGCATTCTCGTAATAATCGCCGGTATTCTTACCGTTATTTATTACAGCAAAATCGCCGACATGATGCTTGGCGGCGTCAAAGACTATCAAAAAACCAAGCTCGGCGGCCTCATTATGATTGGAGTCGGTGTCGTCTTTATGACTAATACCCACCTCATGCTCCTGACCGCAATCGTAAGGCTCTTCTTCAAAAACTAAAATACCCCCATTAACCGGGGGTATTTTTTATAGCTCAATTCTAAAGCTGTTCGTATCGCGGATTTCTGCGCCTTTACCTAGATAGAAATCGACAGCGCGTTGCTTCTTGCCTTTGCCAGACGAAGTAAACTCGAGCCTCTTACAACCCTTCTTGCGACCCCAGTTAAGGATTTCTTCCCAAATCTGAGAACCAATACCCTTACCCTGACAATCCTTTGACACAACAAAGTCTTCAAGATACTCATTCTTACCGATCTTCGCACCACAAATTACAGAGACGCTCGCCATACCGACCAACTTCTCATCATCAAATGCCACAATAATGTCGTGCAGCGGCGAATCAATAATCTCCTCAATAATCTCACGCGCGACCGGCTCACCATTATAGCTTGAACTCAAATCGCACAGTAAACGACCCATTTCCTCTGCGATTTCTGGATCGTACTCCGTCATTTCGCCAATACTAATCATCTCCTATCTCCTTCTTTATAATTTCGCTTAACCCTTCCGCAATCTCCGTATTCTCACGCAAATCCGGGCCTTCTACCAAAATCCTTAACTTCATCTCCGTGCCAGAATAGCGCACGAAGACACGACCACGACCATCCAAAGCCTCTAAACCCTTCTGCACCGCCTCATTCCAGCCAGGGATTTTATCAAAGTCACGCTTCTCGCGAACTTTGGCCGCAATCTGAGCGTTCGGAAACTCCTCGTAATCTGGCCACAAATCCGCTAATAGGCAATTCTTCTCCGTCATAATCTTGCGCGCAAACAGTGTCACAAAAGTACCATCGCTTGAGCAGAACCAAGGTAGATAGATAATATGCCCAGCATTTTCGCCGCCAAGAATACCGCCAAGCTCGCGTAGTTTTTCCGTTACGGCACGGTCACCATTTACGACCTTATCGACCTTTATGCTCTTAGCTTCAAGATATTTAATTGCTGCAAGATTGCTATACTCCGTCAAAACAACAGTATCATTCTTGAGCTCTCCCTTTTCCTTAAGATATTCAGCAAGCATCGCCACAATGCGGTCACCAGTCCAAATACGACCTAGCTCATCGACCAGAATCGCACGATCGGCATCGCCATCAAGCGCAATACCCATCTTCTTCTGCTGCTTACAAAGCTTAGATAGATTCTCCGGATGAAGCGCACCATAGCCATCGTTAATATTCTTGCCATTTGGAGTAGGATCGATATTCTCTACCTCGTAACCAAAGTCTTCAAACAAGGCGTGCGAAAATACATAGCCAGCACCGGACGCAGAGTCAATTAAGAAACTACCAACCCCCTCATTTTTTGCCATTTTAAGCGTTTCTGAGGCCATTTCTGCGTATTTTTCGACAGAATTTGCATCCACACCCATCTCAACAAATTCGCGCTCTACAGGCTCTACGTCTGCCTCTAGCTCGCTTGCAAAATAACGCGTTTCGACCGCTTCCTCAATCTCGTCGTTAAGCTTGTCTCCGTCAGCACGAAAAACCTTAATACCATTATCTGACGCCGGATTATGCGATGCGGTAATCATAATGCCGCCATCAAAGTCATTATCTGTTAAGAGTTTCTGCACTGCTGGGGTCGGCAAAACGCCTAGGTCTTCTACCTCTACTCCCCGGGCGCTCAAACCCGAAGTAATAGCCTCATCAATCCAGATGCCACTTTCGCGCGTATCGCGCGCAATCAGCATCTTCTTTGCCGAAATCTCATCAGCAATTGCAGTTCCGAGTGTTTTTAATACATTTGGGCGAAGAGGAAATTGGCCAACTTTCGCGCGAATCCCGTCCGTCTCTCCAAAAATTCTTTTCATTAAAATCTCCCTGTTCCTTAAATCTTAAACGACTTTAAGCCCCCTGCCAAGTAACCACATTTTTATTCAGTTTGTAAATTCTACAACATTATTTTTGCCAAAAATGCGTTTCTACCCCTGTTAATTTCGTATAAACAATTTATTCAAAATCTATTGACAATGCCGATCAAAACGCTTATATTAAAAGTAGCTTTTGTGATTATTCGCAGATTACAAAAGCCGCACTATTCTCAAAAACAAAAATCAAACAAAAACAAAAATAAAGCAGACGGCTCCGATTCGATTGTGGCAATATTTAAGCTCTCAAGGCCACAACATCAACAGAATTCGGAGCCTTCTGCATTTCTCTGGCCCCTCGCAAGGCCAAAAACAAATCTCAAAAAATCTCAAACAAAAAATCTCAAAGTAAAAGTAACCCCGCAAGGGGCTATTTTTATATCTATTGCCAAAGATCACAAAAAACTGCCCTTTCGGGCAGCTTTTTTGTTTAACAATTAAATTGTGCAACTATTCACATCGTAGAATGTAAAGCTTTATGTTGTAGCCACCGAAGTGGCGAATGTAATAGATTAAGCTTAAGACCTATTACTACAACCGACCTAGATACATGCGTCATTACTGATTCATGCTCTTATTCTCCCTAGAAAGGAGGTAATCCATCCGCACGTTCTCGTACGGATGCCTTGTTACGACTTAACCCCAATCATCTCCCCCACCTTAGGCCGCCGAAACGGACTTCGGGTGTTGGTGACTCTCATGGTTTGACGGGCGGTGTGTACAAGACCCGGGAACGTATTCACCGCAACATGCTGATTTGCGATTACTAGCGATTCCGACTTCAAGGAGGCGAGTTTCAGCCTCCTATCCGAACTGGGACTGGCTTTGGTGCGATTTGCTTCATCTCGCGACTTCGCTTCGCATTGTACCAGCCATTGTAGCGCGATTCTAGCCCAAGGCGTAAGGGAAATACTGACCTGACATCATCCCCTCCTTCCTCCTCGTTACCGGGGCAGTTTCAGTAGAAAAATACAACTACTGACAAGGGTTGCGCTCGTTGATGGACTTAACCAAACATCTCACGACACGAGCTGACGACGGCCATGCATCACCTGTCACAGGGTTCCCGAAGGCACAGACTCCTTTCGGAGGCCTTCCCTGGATGTCAAGCCTTGGTAAGGTTTATCGTTTAGCATCGAATTAAAGATCACGCTCCACCGCTTGTGCGGGTCCCCGTCAATTCCTTTATGTTTTAATCTTGCGATCGTACTACACAGGTGGGATACTTAACGCGTTAGCTTCGCAACTCCAGGGGTCGATACCCGAAACTGCTAGTATCCATCGTTTAC
>JAZUMV010000010.1:0-108903 GCA_045603785.1 Candidatus Nanosyncoccaceae bacterium
TCCAGTATTACTCTGATAATCAGTAAATGCACTCAAGATGCGTGCCATATCCGAGCGGCGGCGAGTATTACGCTGACTCCTCTGAAGAGCTGGCAATGCGATGAACACCATTAAGAAGATAAGACCTGCAATTGCGAGCACTAAGACGACCTCGATGATCGTGAAGCCTTTTTTAGTTTTTGTCATAGCTTTTTATATAACTCCTTTTTAAAGCTTATGTTTAGAGATATCATAACATAAGCTTTTCAAGAATACAAAAAGACGCCTCTAGTGGGCGCCTTTTCTATTTTATTCAGATTCACGCATTGGCGGGAATGGCACACCTTCGCGAGCGGAAACACCCTCGAAGAACCAGAAGTTACGCTCAGAGTTACCCCAACCGCAGGTTGGCGGCATACCATACTCAAGCATCTCAACAAAGTCCATATCGAGCATCTGCGCTTCACTATCGCCAGCATCGCGCATCGCCTGCTGCTCCTCAAAACGCTGAAGCTGATCAAGTGGATCATTTAGCTCAGAGTAGCCATTGCCGAGCTCGGAGCCAAGGATAATTGGATGGAAGCGCTCCGTAACGCGTGGGTCATCAGCATGCTTCTTCGCGAGCGGCGAAAGTTCAACTGGCTCATGAATCAACCAGTATGGACCAGCGGATTCTTTACGAATAATCTTCCAGAGATAATCCAATAGGCGGCCTGCGCCAGCAGCTTCGTCAAACTTAACCTTGTTCTCGCGTAAGATATTCTTAACTTTATCTAAGTCAGGATTAAAGACATCAACATCAAACTTCTCTTTCAAGATATCCGCATAACTAATGCGTGGCCACTCGCAATCCAAATCGACTTTCATACCATCGCGCTCGAACTGGAGCGTGCCCCAAGTTTCTTTGCAGACATATTTAATCATCTCTTCATAGAGCTTCATGCCATCTTCGTAATCTTGATAGGCAGCATAGGATTCCATTGCGATATGCTCTGGCAAATGCTCATCGTCCATACCTTCATTACGGAAGCGAGGACCAATATCATAAACGCGTTCGAAGCCACCACCAATTAAACGCTTGAGTGGAAGCTCATGCGAAATACGAAGATAGTAATCCTGATCGAGCGCATCCATGTGAGTTACAAACGGATTCGCGTCGGCGCCACCGGTTGTCTTCTCGAGGACAGGAATGTTGATTTCGACAAAGCCATGATTATTCAAGAATTCGCGGGTTGCAGTCCAGAACTTGCTGCGACGGACAAAACGCTCACGAACTTCTGGATTTACCGCCATATCGACATAGCGGCGACGGAAGCGCTCTTCCTTGTTCGTAAAGCCATCACGACCAGGGAGTGGACGGAGAGCCTTGCTTAAGATGCGAGGCATGTCGCAGAAAATTGAAATTTCACCAGTCTTGGTCTCATCGACCTTGCCGGCAGCTTCAAGAAAATCGCCAGTATCAAGTCTCTTCGTAAACTTTGCGGCATCATCCTTCAAGAATAGCTGAATCGAACCAGAATCGTCAGCAATTACCACAAAGGCAAGCTTGCCGAAGCTACGAATGCTCTGGATACGGCCAGCCACACAGACATCCTTGCTTGCAAACTTATCAAAATCCGCCAAAATATCAGCGATTTTAGTATCACGATTTGAATGTGCTGGATATGGATCAATCCCAGATTCTTTTAGTTCGTTTAGTTTGCGAATTCTTTCGTCGCGAAAATCTTTTAGTGTGGCCATAATAGATATATTATATCATAATTTCGGCCGCCACGCACGCGCTACTCTTTAGTTTCAGAAGCCGTAAAGCCAATATCTTCAAGCGAGCTTTTAATATCTATGTAATACTTATTAAGATTGTCTGGATCGATATAGACTCTTACCTTTGCGTCGACAAGATTTTTCATACTAGACGGACCGGTCGTTCTAAAATCATGATATTGCCTCGTCTTTGGTTCGATATATCGCACGGACAAATGATAAGTCTTTCTATCGTCGCTAGTTGTAACCCAATAGCGAAGGCCCGTCGCTATGAGGTAGTAACCGTCAGACAGCACATCTTTCGTTGTTTTAGTTTGTTTGATTAGGCCAAAAATGATTGGCGCGAGCGTCAGCGGTATGCATAGGAAGAATATTATGCCCACTTCTGGCGCATTAATCGTGAACATAAAGAAGCCAGACATCATAAATACAAACGAGAGCCCAATAGCTACGACAATAAGGGCAATTATGACCATTCTGGAGAGCCGATTGTTCGGTTTACTGTTTGGCTGGCGTTTTAGCTCGCTACGATCATGTAAAACATCACCGCCAGTCATTGGCAGATGACTATATATATCTACAACGTATTGGCTTGGATCGTCTGGATTAATATACACATCAACCTTGCGCTCATCGAATGGCAATGGTTTGATCTTGACTGTCGAGCTTTCGAATAATCGCTTCTCGCCTTTATATTCCGCACTACATTTTAGCGCGTAATACGTCCCGACTTCTTCAATCGAGTCAAGATAAGCCTCGATTTTTTCGCCGTGCATAATTAACTGATATTGTTTTTCGGTAATACCTCCAAGCCTGTCCTTGCCGGCATGTTTTATCGCAAGGACGCCCATTATGATGACTAGAATTACAGGCACAAAACAAGCAACCAAAGTAAGTGCATCCCCCACAGTCCTGCCCCTATACTTGGGCGACGCCAAGTCAAAGATTACCATTATGATCAGAACAATGGTCATGAGCGCGATGATTATTATCGCACCACTCATAGATTCCTTGTCGTCCATTTTATATCGGCCGCTCTCAATATTGAAAACTAGATCTTGCCGTGCGCGTTCATCATCTTTTGTCATGTTACTGTTATTTTAGCATAATCAAAAAGCACCGAGCTTTTCACTCGGTGCTTTTCGCGGCTTTGCTACTATTCTTCAACTGGAACCTCGTCGGTTTCTTTGTTAAGGAAAGCGCCAGACTGGCGAGACCAGAGATGTTGATAGCTACCATCATGTTTCAAGAGCTCTTCGTGACTACCCTGCTCCATAATCTTACCATCTTCAAGCACGACAATTTTGTCCATGCCAGCAATCGTCGAGAGACGGTGCGCGACCACAATGCTCGTGCGGCCCTTCATGAGGCGATTCAAGGCATCCTGAATTAAAGCCTCAGATTCGGAGTCAAGCGCAGAGGTCGCCTCGTCCAAAACTAGGATTGGTGCATCTTTTAGGATTGCGCGCGCGATCGAGATGCGCTGGCGCTGACCACCAGAAAGCTTCACGCCGCGTTCGCCTACAAGTGTATCGTAACCATCTGGTAAATCCTTAATGAACTCATCAGCATGCGCGAGCTCTGCTGCATGCTTAATCTCCTCCATGCTCGCGTCAGGCTTTGCGTAGGCAATGTTCTCCGCAATCGAACGATGGAAGAGCGCCGTATCCTGTGGGACATAGGCGATATTCTCACGCAGCGAGACCTGATGAACTTCACGAACATCCTGACCATCAATCGTAATCTTACCCTCTTCGACATCGGCGAAGCGAAGGAGAAGCTTAGTTAGAGTCGTCTTACCGGAGCCGGAAAGACCAACGAGACCAATGCGCTCGCCCGCCTTAACATCAAGCGTGAAGTTATCAAAGATTGGGCGTGGCGCGTCGGCATGCTGGAAGCGAATCGCATCAAACTTAATCGCACCCTTCGTAACTTTAATATCCTTAACGTTTGGATGATCCTGAACAGCATCTTCGGTATCGAGGATTGCAGTCATATCATGAGCATCGCCAAAGACACGGTTGACCGACTTCAAGATGTTGTTAACATCCCAAAGGTTGCCAATAATTGTAACCGAGTAAGTCGAAATCAAGATCAAAGTCTCAATATCAATACCGAGTTTGTTGCCAAACACGAGGAAGATAGTCGAGGCAGCAACGCAGCCAATAATAACCATACCGAACCAGACATCACGCACGATTACAGCGCGCATCTGTTTCATACCTGCGTTATAGGTTGCATTACTGAAGCCAGCATAGCGACGCTTCTCGTGCGCCTCACGACCGTAGGACTTAACCGCCAGGATGTTAGACATCGAGTCAGCGAGCTGACCAGTCTGCTTCGTTTCAGCGCTTGCATAGTTTTCGCTTAGCTTACCGATCTTCTTGAAGCTGATTGCTGCAACTGCGGTATAGAGCGCACAAACGATTACGAGAATCATCGCAAAGAGCGGTGCGCGCATTGCGAGAATCCAAACCGTAGGAATAATCGTGAAGGCTAGCCAGAGAATCTGGAAGATGAGCGTATCGAAGAGGCGCTCGAAGCCGCCCACAAATTTATTCGTCTGCGACACTAGCGAACCAGAAAAGCGGTTGCTATGGAAGCGCATCGACTGCGTACAGACTTTATCAAAACAGTAGGTTGCGAGGTCATATGCGACCTTTAGTTCGAGTTTCCAAATCGACCAAATACGAATGTGGCCAAGAAGCTCAGAGCCAACCAAGTAACAAAGCATCAAGCCAAGCACTGGTTGCCAAAGAGCTGCGAGATCGCTCGCGCCTTCAGTAACTTTGCCGATAATTTCAGCAGTAAAGTATGGCGCCAATGCGGTGCGGCACGCAACCACGATTGGAGTCACCAAAATGCCAGTAACGAATAAACCTTTATGCCGCTTCGTTGCCTGCCAATAATAATGGAGCGTCCTTCGCGTAAGCTTACGCTTCTCGCTCTTTTGTTCTTTTTTCATAATATTCTCTCTTTATTAACCACCTTGAGAGAATATCTCAAGATGATTATTCTATTGATTTAATAGTAAATTTTTTGCCATTTGGCATTTTATCTTCATAGCCAACTTTTTGGCCCATAACGAGTTTGCCAATTGGCGAAACATCGCTAATTTTGCCAGAAAGTGGATCTGCTTCGGTTGCACCAACCATGACATAGCTGCGAGCTTTACCCTCAACATCAATAGTAACGGTGCTACCAAGAACAACCTTATTGCTTGCCTTAACTTCAATAATCTTGGCATGCAAGAGGATGTCTTCAATTTCCTGAATGCGGCCTTCGACCTGATTCTGCTCGGAGCGGGCTGCACTATAGTCTTCATTTTCGCTTAAATCGCCGTTTGCGCGTGCAGTCGCGATCTTCTCTGCGATTTCTGGGCGACGAGCCTTAAGTTTTTTAAGCTCATCTTGCAAGTCTTTTTTACCTTGCGCCGTAATTTTTACAACATTAGACATAGAAATAACTCCTGTTTATATTCCGCTCACCTAAATAGCGCTATTTTTCTGATACTTTTTGTAGTTTACGGACAAAAGCTTCTATTGTCAAGAGTTCTTGTTTGCCAGTCTTGCGCTCGACAATTTCGACCTGATTGTTCTCAAGAGTCTTATCGCTAATTACGACGCGGAACGGAATACCCATAAGTTCAGCATCAGCAAATTTCTCGCCATTGCGAACTTTTTCGCGGTCGTCAAAGATATACATTTCAGGATTCTGATTGTAAAGTTTCTCGGCTTCTTTCGTGCCTTTTTCGCCAATACCGATAAGATAGTACTTATACGGCGCAATTTCTTCTGGCCAGCAAAGACCTTTTTCGTCATTAGTCTTTTCAGCGATAACGCCCATGGTGCGTGCTGGGCCAATGCCATAACTACCCATAAATACCGGCTTGCGTTCGCCGTTTTCGTCGTTGTAGTAAAGGCCGAGCGCCTCAGAATACTTCGTGCCGAGCGTAAAGATATTACCAACCTCAGAAGCTTTCTGTTTGTCCAATTTCTTCGGATCAATATCTAGCATCTTGAAGGTTTCTTCATTATAAACCTCTTCATTCAAGGCAATATTCTTTTCGCGATCGATATAGATAATATCCTCACCAGCATCAGTTAGAGTCTGGAACTCGTCACTAAACTTACTAAAACTACCACCGCTCGCAAAAGTACGATAGGTAGTATCGCCAATACCAAGACGGGTAAAGATTTTAATGTAGCTTGCAGCAACTTTTTCATAGAACGCATCGTGCTGCTCTTTATCTGTACAGAAGGAATATAGATCCTTCATGATAAATTCGCGCGTACGCATAATGCCAGATTTGGCGCGGAGCTCGTTACGGAACTTCTTCTGGAATTGGAAGACATAAAGTGGAAGATCTTTGTAGCTCGAGACATACGCGCGTAGCATATTCGTAATAGCTTCCTCATGCGTCAAAGCAAGACCAAGCTCGCCGCCAGCATGCAAAGTAGTCTTAAACCAGTCGTCGACAACATTATCGTCCCAACGGCCAGATTTTACCCAGACATCCTTGGGCTGAAGGCTGGACATTTCGACTTCCTGTCCGCCAAGCGCAACCATTTCTTCGCGAATAACATCGATGATATTATTCAAAACCTTGCGACCCAAGGGCAGAAAATCATAGACACCAGCCATCTCTTTGTAGATATAGCCGGCACGCAAAAGTAATTGTGCACTGCGACTTACTTCGTCCGCAGGTGCATCTTTGAGAGTTTTTACGAATGATTCACTGCGTTTCATATGTCTATCTTATTACATCTGAAAAGCAAAATGCAAGACAATATTTTGATTTTTTGTCAAATTGTCGAAAATTCTATTCTGGATACTCGTCCATCGACGAAATAAGAACCTCGCGTGGCTTACTGCCGCCAGGAGCTGGGCCGACCACGCCGATTTCTTCGAGATGATCAATGATCGCCGCCGCACGGCCATAACCGATGCGAAGCTGACGCTGCAAAAGCGAAGTCGAAAGCTTACGTGCACGGATCGCAATCTCGGCAGCTTGGCGCTCAATATCTCCACCGCCGCCAGCGCCGCCGCCATCAGACATCGACATGCCCGGCATACCCTTAATGGCGACTTCCTGCGAAACAACTTCTTCGTTGTAGTTTGGCGGAGCCTGCTCACGAAGATAATTCGTGAGGTTTTCAATTTCACTATCGCTAACATAAGCGCCCTGAACACGCTTTGGTTTACCCATCATTTCGGTAGTAAGGTAAAGCATATCACCCATACCAAGAAGCTTCTCTGCACCGCCCATATCAAGCATAACGCGGGAGTCCATATTGTTATTTACGGCGAAAGCGATACGGCCCGGAATGTTTGCCTTAATAAGACCAGTAACAACCTTAACTTCTGGACGCTGAGTTGCAAGCACCAAGTGAATACCAGCAGCACGACCCTTCTGCGCAATGCGAACAATCATAAACTCGAGTTCCTTGCCTGCCTGCATCATAAGGTCAGCCATCTCATCTACGACCACAACAATATACGGCATCTTTCCTTCGTCGTGTTTTTGCATATTGCCGTCTTCGTCAGGAATTTCGACCTGGCTGCCATTCTTCTGCATCTTAGCGTTGTAGTCGACAATATTCTTCACGCGCTCCTTCGCCATGACAGAATAACGACGCTCCATCTCATTTACTGCCCACTTCAAAGCACTGAGAGACTTAGTAACATCCGTAATAATTGGCGTCAAAAGATGAGGAATATCTTCGTAAGCCGCCATTTCGACCTGCTTCGGGTCAACAATAATCAAGCGAAGATCGGCTGGCGAGTTATGATACAACATTGAGCTAAGCAAAGTATTGGTCATGACAGACTTACCAGAACCAGTAGTACCCGCAATAAGCAAGTGCGGCATCTTTGCAAGGTTGCCAACCACGGCCTTACCGGAAATATCCTTACCGAGCGCAAAGCTCAAAGGCTTATCCGAAATCATCTTCGTCCATTCAGGCGATTGTAAGAGCTCATGCAAACCAACACTGCCCTGCTTCTCGTTCTCAACCTCAACGCCAACGGCGCGCGTGCCAGGAATTGGCGCTTCGACACGAATCTTACTCTTCGCAAGATTCAATGCGAGCTCTTTATCATAGGTTGCAATCTTAGAAATCTTAACGCCTGCCGGAGGACGAAGCGTATACTGCGTAATACGCGGGCCAACATTTGCTTCTTCGACATCAACATCAATATTAAACTGGCGCAAGGTATCCTCGATAATATGAGCGATCTTATCCGTATCACCAGGATCCGCAGGAGAGCGTTTCTTATTCAAAAGATTAAGTGGAGGCATCTTCCAGTTTGGATCATTAACAGCAACCAAAGCCGTAGGCTCGGCGGCTGGCGCAGGAGCTGGAGCTTTGTTCGTATTATCGACCTTACGAAGAATACCCTTCTTCTTTGGCGTATCTTCTTCGTCGGCGACGGCATTGGCGTTATTAACCTTCAAAGCGAAGCTACGACGGCGGCGAGGCATTTCTTCGTCATCATCTTCGATACCAGCACTGCGGCGCATAACACGCGCGTTCTCGATATCTTCGTCATTACGGCTACCCTTAAAGATTTCGCCAATCTTACGAAAGAGCTCAGCTGGAGTTTCGGCGTACATAAACAAGGCAGTAATAATCGCGATAACAACATAGATAATAAACGAGACGAGCTTACCCATGGCTTTAACCATATAACTATCGAGCCAGAAGCCAACAGCACCACCATCGCGTGCAAGCTGACGAGTTGGATATGGCAAGATGCTAAAGATGCCACAGAATAAGAGAATAATGAAAGCTGAGGAGAGCCACACTGCCCAAGAAAGTTTATTGCCAGGCGTGCGGAAGATTTTAACCGCCAGATATACAATCACAAACGGCAGAAGATAAGACGAAATACCAATGCTATTCAACAGAATATCATGCATCTCGTTCAAAACTACAGCATCCGGCTGCTTGAACCATGAAGCAACAAGAACAACTGCCAATAAAATCATCAAAACAGCGCCAACCTGACTCCAGAAAGAGTTCGGAACTTCATGCTGTAAGTTTTTAGCCTCTGGGGCTTTCTTTTTTCTACCTCGCTTTTTAGCCATATGCATATTATATCATATTCACCAGAGAACAAAAAAGGACCCCTTTAGGGGGTCCAATAAGCTTATTTACTTCTTTGATGGATGGAGCTGGACCATCTGATCGATGAACATCAAGATGAATGCAAACGAAGCGACGCTGATTGCAATGTAGCTCATAACACGGACCAATGCAGTCTTGCCGTTAGCAATAGCCTTAGAAATCGCAGCGATACCAAATGAGGTACAACCCATGATTGCGGTTGGCAAGAAGCCATTAAGCCACAAGGAACCTTCAGCCTTGCCGCAGCCTTCTTTGATAATCATAAGAGAATAAATAGCGGTCGTAATGGCACTGATGCCAAATAGAAGAGCAATAGCCGTAAAGACCTTTGCACTTACGCACCAAGATTTCTTCAAAGCGTCCGCATCGGTAATCTTGTTGACGGTGACTAGACCAGCGATTGCCAAAACTAGTACCAAGACACCAAGAAGAACATGACTATCAAGGCCGGATGTAATATCCCAAGACAAAATATTATTAATGAATGGAATATTGAAGTACCAGCCCATCGGAAGCGTCTTCTTTGAAGTGTGAACAATAAGACAGCCAATGCTGTTAAATAGTAATGCTACGCCAAAGAAAGTAGCAAAGCTTAATGCGAAAGTATTGAAGTAAGCAACCTTCTTACCATCGACTTTAATTTTCTTAGCCTGAACCGGTTTTACAACTGGAGCAGACTCTTGAGTAGCGGCTTCCGCCATTATTCAATTTCTCCTTTTAAGAAATATTATTATACGATTTAATTTTAATATATTTTTTCAGCTTTTGCTAGCTTTAACATGTCGGACACAAAAATAAGCAAGCATGAGCGCTTGCCTATTCTTGCGGTTTAATTTTTGCCCTTATTGTTCTACACGGCGCATCGAAAGATTGAGGCGACCCTTATCATCAATTGCGTCAAGGCGAACCTTAACCTCTTGACCAACCTTCAATACATCCGTGACTTTATCAATGCGTTTATCGGAGATTTGGGAAATATGAAGCATACCATCAATGCCTGGCAAAATGTTCACAAATGCACCGAAGTCCTTAATCGTAACAACAGTACCCTTGTAAATCTTGCCAACTTCTGGCTCTTCAGTAAGCGAACGAATCCATTCGAGAGCTTTCTCGATCTTCTCGCCATCAGCAGCGGCGACGGTTACGAGACCATTCTCTTCAATATTAATTTCCGCACCAGTTTCGGTCGTGATCTTGTTGATCATTTCGCCGCCCTTACCGATAACCGCACCAATCTTATCTGGGTTAATCATGAGCTTCTCAATGCGTGGAGCATATGGGCTGAGATGATCGCGAGGCTCTTTAATAACACTGAGCATGTGCTCAAGAATATGCATGCGACCAGCGTGAGCCTTCTTAATAGCTTCAGACAAGACCGAGATTGGCAAGCCGTGAACCTTCATATCCATCTGCATCGCCGTGACACCTTCAGTCGTACCAGTGACCTTGAAGTCCATATCGCCGGCAAAGTCCTCTGCGTCCATAAGGTCAGTAAGGACATAAGGCTTGTCACCTTCCATGATAAGACCCATAGCAACGCCAGAGACTGGGCGCTTTAGCGGAACACCCGCATCCATCAAGGCAAGACAAGAGCTACAAGTTGCAGCCATCGAAGTCGAACCGTTCTGAGACATAATGTCAGTAACGCTACGGATTGCGTATGGGAATTCTTCTTCGCTCGGCAAGACTGGAGTCAAGGCGCGTTCAGCTAGGTAACCGTGACCAATCTCGCGACGTCCTGGGCTACCCATGCGGCTTACTTCACCAACAGTGTAGCCTGGAGCATTATAGTGATGCATGTAGCGGCGAGTACCGTCAGTAGTCTCCATCGTATCAACAAGCTGAGCATAGCTAAGTGGAGCCAAAGTGACAGCATTCAAAGCCTGAGTGACGCCACGAGTAAACAAGCTGGAGCCATGGCAGCGTGGCAAAATACCAACCTGCGAGCTGAGCGGACGAACTTCGTCAAGCTTGCGACCATCTGGACGAACGCCCTTTTCGACAATATTCTTGCGAACATCGCGCTTAACAGCTAGCTCAAAGGCCTCACCATATTCATCGCGGAAGTGCTCGTCGTAGTACTTTGTACGAGCAGTCATCTTCTCTTCTTCGTTCATCTTGTCAGTAATGCCGGCATCCTCGTCAGAAACAAGCTTCTGTGAGAATTCATCATGCATTGCATACTTTAGATCAGAAATAAGCTGATTACGCTCAACCGTATCGCTAATGCGGAACTTATCATCAAGCTTGCCAACCATCCAGGCATCAACCTGAGCCTTAACTTCTTCGCTTGGAAGCATAAGGCTATATTCCTGCTCAACAATACCAACCTTCTCGCGAAGCTCGTTTTGAAGCTCGATTGCAGGTTGTAATTGCTCAAGACCCCAAGCCATACCATCAATAATGACATCTTCTGGAACTTCATTAGCACCAGCCTCAACCATCGTAATGCCAGAATCTTTACCAGCAACAACAAGGTCAAGATCAGAAGCAGCACGCTCTTCTGGAGTCAAGAATGCCTTGTATTCGCCATTGACGCGACCAATGCGGAGACCAGCGATTGGGCCATCAAATGGTACGCCAGCAAGCATCAATGCGCTCGAAGCAGCAATCATAGCAATAACATCTGGGCGGAAGCTTGGATCCATCGACAAAACAGTCGAGACAACCATAATTTCCTGACGATAGCCCTTCGGGAAGAGTGGGCGAATTGGGCGGTCGATAAGACGAGCAACCAAAATCGCCTCTTCGGAAGGTTTACCTTCGCGCTTAATAAACTTGCTGCTCGAAATCTTACCAGCAGCGTAGTATTTTTCCTGATATTCGATTGTTAGCGGGAAGAAGTCCTGCATGATCGGCTTATTACCAACAACGACGGAACCTAGAACGACTGTATCACCGTAAGTCACGAGAACAGACGAGGTTGAGCGAAAACCAACACGGTTAATCTCAAGACCAAGTTTACGGCCACAAAAATCGGTTTCTAGTTTCAGAGTCTTCTTACCACTAGGATTAATAATATCCATTTATACCTTTCTTCGAGAAAATAATAAGTACTTAAAGCCTATCGAATAGGCTGCAAATATCTATCATTTTCCCGAGTTATTTACTCTTTAATTATATCATCTTAGGAGCTATTACGATAGACCTTAAAGCATAAAAATAACCCCGTTTCCGGAGCTATTTTTACTATTTGCGAAGACCAAGCTTTGCGACGGTTGCCTTGTAGGTCTCGAAGTCGCTATTCTCAAGATGCTTGAGCAATTTCTTGCGCTGACCGACCATCTGGATCAAACCGCGCTTTGCCATATAGTCGTGCTTGTTAGCCTTGACGTGCTCGGTAACTTCCTTGATGCGTTCGGTCAAGATAGAAACCTGAACCTCAGGGGAACCGACATCCTTGTCGCTGCGAGCAAGCTTCGCGATTGCTTTAGCTTTGTTATCTTTAGTAATCATATTACGCCTTATTCTACCACAGATTGAGAAGAGTTGCAAGCGGTTACTTGTTGTTCATATACTTTACGAGCGCCGAGCGCAAATCCTTGACCGGCAATACAAACTTATCCTTGATGGTTGCCGGCGCAATCGCTCCCTTAAAGCCAAGCTTCTTCGCTTCCGCAATGCGGCGATCTGGAGCTATTACGGAACGAATTTCACCACCCAGCCCAATCTCGCCAAAGACTACCATATCCTCATCAAGCTTACGGCCGGCCGCCGCGCTTGCAATGGCCATACAAATCGCCAAATCCGCCGCGGAGTCGTTTAGCTTCATGCCACCAACCACATTAATAAAGATATCTTTATCCTGAAGCTTGAGCTTGGTGCGTTTTTCGAGGACGGCAATCAAAAGATTAAGGCGATTCAGGTCAAAGCCAGAAGCCGTGCGTTTCGGATAGCCGAAATTGGTAGGATTAACGAGCGCCTGAATCTCGACCAGGAGCGGGCGCGCGCCTTCAATTGTCGCCATAATAATGCTGCCGTCAGTGTTTTGACGCTCAGAAAGCAAGGCTTCGCTCGGGTTCTTAACTTCGACTAAACCTTCGCTTGCCATTTCAAAAATCGCCATTTCGGTCGTTGAACCGAAGCGGTTCTTAACTGCTCGAATCGTCTTAAAGCCACCATAGCGATCGCCCTCAAAATTCAGCACAACATCAACTAGGTGCTCTAAAACCTTCGGACCAGCCAAAGTACCCTCCTTCGTGACATGGCCGACAATCACGACTGCCGTACCACTATTCTTCGCAGCACGAATTATTAGGTTGCCGCAATTACTAACCTGACTCACTGTACCAGGAGCTGACGATATTTCCGCCATACTTAGAGTTTGAATTGAATCTACGATCACAAGCTCATATTCGCCAGATTCAATCGTTTTAGCAATATCATTTGCCGAGGCAGAGCTTGCAAAATGTAACTGGTCGGACGTAGCGCCAAGGCGCACGGCTCGCATCTTTACCTGCCCTGCTGATTCCTCGCCAGAAACATATAAAACCTTGCGGCCGCTATTCGAGATCGAGGCGCAAATCTGCATTAGAATCGTAGATTTACCCATGCCCGGCTGGCCCGCCAAAAGACAAACACCACCAAGCAAAATACCACCACCAAGAACCAAATCAAGATCACCAAAGCCAGTCGAAAGACGACTACCGGCATCACTCGGCTCGATCGTATTAATCGAAACCGCATCAAGCTTCTTACCAGAGACCGAGCCACGCGCGACCGCACTCTTCGCCTCGACTTCAACCGAAGCCGCTTGCTCGAGCAGCGTATTCCATTCGCCACAATTCTCGCAGCGACCCGCCCACTTTGCATAATTCGCGCCACAGTTCTGGCACTGATACCTCGTCTTCAACTTTGCCATGATATTAGTTTAGCATTAGATTAGCTCAGGCGCACAAGCTTAAGCGTTTTGTTGACTTTTTACTCTGTATGTGCTATAATATATGAATTAGCTTTGTCTAAAATTTGTTCCTTAAAGGGAGGATAGATACATGATACGAAGAAAAACTATCATGAAGTTCCGCCGGCATTTCTGCTCGGCACTGGCCGCAGCTCTCGTCATTTATGTTCTGCATAATGGCGCAGAGAACAACCTGAGGACCACCCTGCGATGTGCCGCAATCGCACTCTGTGCGTACGGCATCTGTTGGGCAGTCGACCGCCTCGCAGGATGCCTCTCGCCGATCGTTATCGATTTAAGAGGTGTCCCTACACTCGATCGGAGCGACCCGAACCAGATTATTATCGGAGAAGAAGACGACAAGATTACGATCGAAGTCGACTCTGACGACGAAGTCTGGCGAATCGCAGTCGGCCCGAGCATTAGAAAGCGGGAAATGACAAAAGAATTCTGTTATCTGCAAGTCGGAGACAACCGTCTCGTCAGAATCGATGCCGAGTATGCATTTATGCTATACCGCATACTCAAAGACAGAAATCTGACACCCGAAGTCTCCGGAGTCAGTTATCAGACTGCTTCGTCGTCCGCTTGAACAATCCACCCCAATACCCCCCAAACCTTGCGTTTGGGGGACTTTTATTTTATAAAATACTTAAGCGACAGCCGTCGCCGTTCATTCAAATCGTTTTCGCATCATTTCTCAAAGGAGGTGTTCTTATGAGAAAAATCGCAGAATGGCTTTACTGTAAACTATCATGGATTAGCAAGTACATCATCATCGCCTATTGCGGGTATAAGCTCACCGCTTATGCCAGAAACTGCAGCGGCTCCGATTTACTAGTGGCAGTCAAGAGCTATACGATTGTCGGATTACTCCTACTTTTGTTGCTCGGAATCCGTCACTGCATCATCGAGATCTGTTCACGGCTTGCACCATTTACAATCGACGGAGACAAGTTGCTCTCAGATTATGGCCTACAGTCGGCCACCTATCAAGAAGGGGAGCGCGAGATACTTAAGCTCCGCCCTAGAGGCAAGCTGAATCACACCGTTACCCTGTTCGTTAAAGCGAACCGTTCGGTTCCAAAAATCTCTACCGATAATCAGAATTTCTTCGATTCTCTTCCGTCGATGGACTGGAATATCAGTACGGCCAGTATCGCTTGCGCAGATGGTTCGTGCTATATTTTCAAGTTGAAACAGAAAGAGTATTATCTCACGAACGATCAGACCATTGACCTTTTCTGCTATCTCATGGCCAATCGAGGCAAAGTTAAGGACGCCGAGGAAATCGACGACGAAATCGATAAGTATTGCACCGGCTTAGGACCTGTCAGGAGTCCGAGCTAGAAAAATCCCCCGGCTTTCGAGTCGGGGGCTTTTCTTTACTTCGTAATAACTTCGTCGATAATACCGTACTTCTGAGCTTCTTCGGCAGACATCCAGTTGTCGCGATCCATATCTTTAACAACCTTGTCATAGCTTTGACCCGTGCGTTCCGCCATCATCTGGGCGAGTACCTTCTTGAGATAAATACCTTCTTTCAAGGCGATTTCCTGATCAGTAATCTTACCCTGAGTGCCAGAGCTTGGCTGATGAATCATAACGCGAGCATTTGGTAGGCAGAAGCGTTTGCCCTTAGCGCCACAGGCGAGGAGCATTGCCCCCATCGATGCCTGCAAGCCAATACCAATCGTCTGGACATCTGGCTGAATATAATTCATGGTATCGATAATCGCGAGACCATCATAAACCGAGCCACCAGGCGAGTTAATATACAACTTAATATCTTTCTTTGGATCTTCGTAGGCAAGATGCAAAAGCTGTGCAATTACAATGTTCGCAGTAGCTTCATTCACTTCTTCGCCGAGGAAGACGACGCGTTCTTTCAAAAGGCGAGAATAGATATCGTAGGCACGTTCGCCACGATTCGATTCTTCAACCACGGTTGGGACTAAATAATCTTTCATAATTCCTCCTTGTTTCATTCTAGATTTTTAGCACTCGGATGTCAAGAGTGCTAGCTAATCCTCAATATTCTCTGCCGGCTTCTCTACGCGACTATTCACACTGTCGTAAAGGTTGCCAACTTCAATAACGCTGTTATTGTATTCACCAATCAGCTCATTAGTTTCATTAATAAGGTTGTTGAGATTTTCAAAGTCTTCGCTTAGTTTGTTCTGGCGATAGACCAACTCGTTGCGCTCAGCAAAGAAGCTCGCGCTATCCGAAAAGCCACCATTCTCCGCGCGCGCATTAAAACTTTGGATATTCCTCAAGAGGTCAGCCGATTCGGTTTCATAATCGTTCGTCAGGCGGTCGATTTCTTCGCGATTTGCATCAATTTTTTCGCTGAGTTCCTTCGCGCGTTGCTCGAGCTTCTGAAACTTACCATTATAGGCATTATAGTAACTTACGATTTTGCTCTGCTCATTGAAATATTTTGCATAGTGCTTGCGAAGCGAATCTGGCAACTGATCAGACGATATTTGTGTACCAATCACCGAATGTAACTCATCGTAATGCTCGTCATCACGGTAACCAGTCATATGCTGACCAAGTTCTTCCGTATGCTCGGCATAGACTTTGTCTATATCTTCATATAGTGCGCGACGCTCGTTAATTCCCATACGATGCCAGATAGCGTGCAATAATTCGTGCGCGAGAACGGTTTCTTTAATACCGTTCAGCTCTTCGTTCTGGATATCGTATAGATAAATCGCATCATTGTTTGCGTAACAGCCCAACACAGAGTTTTCACGCTCGGCACCAGAATAGCACTTCGTATTAAACTCAGACGCCTCGAGTAATTCTGGGCGAGAGGCTTTCAGAATTCTCATGCCGGTTTTCGTAAGATCGTCTCGTTCAATCAGCGCGGACATATCCTCGCTCGGATGGTAATTAAGCCCAGCAAAAGTGTCTGAAACTGCCGAGAAATCTACAAAGTTTGCCGCGACAAAGACAACGACGCCAAGCACGACCAAAGCAAACAGAAGCTTAGCGATGCCATGATTCGAGGCTTGCTTTTTATCTGTCATAACTTAAGTATATTACTCTTTTGCAATCGCAAGCGTAAATTCGTCTTTTGTGAAATCTACCTTCGCAATATTGCCTTTATCTAGCGAACCATCAAGAATATGGTCGGCAAGCAAGGATTCGAGCTCATCTTGAATCTCGCGACGAAGCGGGCGAGCGCCGTTCTTCGTGTCGTAGCCCTTCTTGATGAGCTGCTCCTTAGCAGCATCCATAAGTTCAAGGCCAATAGACTTATCCGCGAGACGCTTCTTAAGATCAGCAAGCATGTTATTGAAGATTTTTTCAACGTTCTTTTCAGTCAAAGCATTGAAGGTTACGATCGCATCGAAGCGGTTAACGAGCTCTGGGCGCATCAATTTACGGAGAGCCTTCATCGCAGCAGCCTCATTCGCAGCATGCTCAGCCTCGAGCGCAGCCGCATCCTTCTTCGTCTTCGCAGCAAAGCCAAGCTCGGATTCACGATACATTTCTTCAGCACCAAGGTTACTGGTTAAAATCACAATCGAGTTATTGAATTTTACCTTCGTGCCCTGGCCATCAGTCAAAGTGCCATCTTCGAGAATCTGAAGCAAAATATTAAAGACATCTGGGTGAGCTTTCTCGATCTCATCAAAGAGTACGACAGAATATGGATGGCGACGAATTTGCTCGGTAAGTTTACCACCATCTTCATAGCCAACATAGCCAGCAGGCGCACCAACAAGGCGAGCAACATTGTGCTTCTCTTCGAATTCAGACATATCTATCTTAATGAGAGAATCGTCACCGCCAAAGACTTCGCGTGCGAGCACCTTTGCAAGCTCGGTTTTACCGACACCAGTCGGACCCATAAAGACAAAACTACCAATTGGACGGTTTGCATCAGCGATACCAGAGCGGCCACGACGGATAGCCTTACTAATCGCCTTAATCGCATCATCCTGACCAATAATTTCTTTCTTGAGATGATCTTCGAGATGAATGAGGAGTTCCTGTTCAGAACCGTGGACGCGGCTAACCGGAATGCCGGTCTTTAAGCTAATTGCCGTTGCAAGATTTTCGCTCGTAACAGCCGGAACTTTATCCAAATCCTTATTGTCTTTCTCGAGCTGGGCAAGTTTTTCTTCGAGCTGCGCGGCACGAGTCTTCATCGTAGCAGCTTCCTCATATTTCTCAGCATCAGCAGCTTCTTCGATGCGGCGTTGAAGATCATTAAGCTCAATCTTCGCCTTCTTATACTCACTGCCACCTTTCTTGTCTAGCTCAACGCGAGCGATTGCGGAAGCCTCGTCGATAACATCGATAACCTTATCTGGCATGAAACGGTCGGAAATATAGCGGCTAGAAAGCGCAATGGCTTCCTCGAGAATTTCGTCGGAAATGGTTACATTATGATGTTTTTCATAATGCGGCTTGATACCCTTCAAAATACGGAGCGTAACTGTCTTGCTCGGCTCCTCGACCATAACAGTCTGGAAGCGACGAGCGAGCGCCTTGTCCTTTTCGATATATTTGCGATACTCATCAAGCGTAGTTGCGCCAATCAGCTTCAAGCTATTACGCGCGAGGGCTGGCTTCAAAATATTTGCCGCATCCATGCTGCCTTCGGACGAACCAGCGCCATTCAAAAGATGGAGCTCGTCAATAAAGAGAATTACGGTATCGTCTTCGACCGCTTCATCAATAATACCTTTAATACGCTCCTCGAATTCGCCACGAAACTTCGTACCGGCAACAACAGCACTAAGATCAATTTGAAAGATACGCTTGCCAATCAGGCTCTCTGGAACATCATTTTTAACAATGCGCATCGCGAGGCCTTCAACGATTGCGGTTTTGCCAACACCGGCCTCGCCAATAAGAACCGGATTACTCTTCGTGCGGCGGCAAAGCACCGTTACAGCGCGCTCGATTTCTTTTTCGCGACCAATCACGGTATCGAGACGACCCTGACGAGCCTCGTCGGTTAGATCCGTACCATATTTATTAAGAAAACGGAAAGTAGCGCGTTTGCCAGCCTTACGTTTCTGCTCCTCAAGTTTCGCCTCATCGGCTTCCTGTTCAACAATTTCTTCGATACTCTTAGCAATATCGTCGAGATTAACATTCAGCTTTTCGAGTAATAATGCGGCGCGAGAATTTGGCTGACGAACGAGCGAGTGAACGAGATGCTCAGTGCCGACCACTTCAAGACCATTCTCGCGAGCGAAGTTTAAAGCCATGCGAAGCGTCAAAACTGAAGCCTCAGACAAAGACATCATGGCCATCGGCGAAGCTGGAACATCGACCGCTTCCTTACCCTGGACCTTTTCAAGTTCGTTCAGATTCACGCCCTGCTCACGCAAAACACGCGCACCAGTCGAGGTGTCCTGCGCAAGGATACCCATCAAAAGATGCTCAGTGCCCATATAGCCCTGATTGTAGCGTTTACTATAATAGTCCGCCTTCTGGAGGGCGAAGCGAGCGTTTTCGCTCAAATGGTTCATTATTTCACTAAATTCATCCATCATATTTCTCCAATTCTAGTCAGCCTGAGGGATAATACTGTCGCAAGCTTAACTATGTTCTATTGTATATAGTTTAGCACTCTGGTGTCAAGAGTGCTAATTATTATTTTTTAACTCAAGCGTTATCCTCTTGACATATCTGTTATTATCTGCTAAAATAGAAAAATCGTTCTTTAGAAAGACTGCTATTCGGCGCAAACGCCCAAATTCAAAAATAGCGGTAATGAGGTGTATATATGGAAAAGATGAAGAAGCAGGTCATGAATGCGGAGAATATTCTCGTGCTGATCCCTTCGAGCTTCCGCAATGATGACCGAAGAGTCGCTAACATGATTTCCGTACTGGTCCATAAACTCGGCGGCATCTGCTGCCACACCAGTGCTGAGAGCATGAAGTTCGAAGAGCTCGAGGAGCGTCACCAGCTGCGCATCAGCAAGGCACTTGAGGAGGGCGGCCGCGTGTTTGCCTTCAACGCAAGCACCGAGCTGTGCGACATGGGCGTTGTCCAGATGGGCAACATGCATATCAATGGCGCTAAGCGCCTTGAGGCAGCCATCGCAGCGACAACCTGATCTCTATCCACCCCACCACCCAAAAACTCCCGCCAGTTCCTGACGGGAGTTATTTTTATTCGCCGAGAATCTTCAAAAATTCTGCTTCGTCGATTACTTTCGTGCCAAGTTTGGCAGCTTTTTCGAGTTTCGACTTACCCGTATTTCTTCCTGCTACGAGGTAATTTGTACTTTTTACAACACTGCTGTGGAATTCTCCACCAAGCGCACGAATCTTCTCTGCTGCTTCGTCGCGACCCATCGAATCGAGGGTGCCAGTAACCACGAAGCCGAGACCAGCAAGCTTACCATTCGAGTTATCTTCGTACTTTGGCTCAACGCCGATTTCTTTCAGCCTGTCTAGGAGCGCAAGGTTATCTTCGTCGGCAAACCAAGCCAGAATCGACTCAGCCACTGTAATGCCAATGCCTGGCATCTCAACCAATTCCTTCTCAGTCGCGTCACGGAGCGCATCCAAAGTCTTGAAGTGTGCCGCTAAATCAATTGCAGTCTGTGCGCCAATATGACGAATGCCAATAGCCGTAATGAACTTTGCGAGCGGCGGATTCTTAGTCGCCTGAATATTGTCCACGAGCTTATGCGCAGAAACCTCACCGAAACGCTCTAAATCCATCACTTGGCCAGGAGTTAGAGTATATAGATCAGCAATCGAAGAGACGAGGCCGCCATCAATCAGGGCCTCAACATTCTTCTCCCCCAAACCCTCAATATTAAGAGCCGTCTTGCTAGCGTAGTACTCAATTGCGCGCTTAAGCATCTGATCAGCACTACTGCCCTTCACGCGATAAACTACTTCGCCAGCTGGGCGCTCAAACTCAAGCTCGGGATATTGCTCGCGTAAGGCCTCTTCGTAGTTGAAAGGTTTCGAATCGCTCGGGCGAAGCTCGACCAAAATACGATTAACTTGCGGAATAATATCTCCAGCTTTGTAGATAACAGCCGTATCTCCAATGCGCGCGTCAAGACGAGCAATTTCATCCGCATTATGAAGCGAAGCGTGACGAACAGTCGTACCGGCGAGCTGAACCGGGTCAAAAACTGCAACTGGCGTAGCCGCGCCCGTGCGACCAATCGAAATGACAATATCCTTAATAATGGTCGTGGCTTCTTCGGCAGGATATTTATACGCAATCGCTGCGCGAGGAGTTTTACCAACGATGCCTAAAGCCTGGTAAACCTTGCGGTCATTAACTTTTATAACTGCGCCATCAGTACCAAATGGAAAATCCCCGCGAACCTGATTAAGGTGCTCAATAAACTCGAAGGCGCCATTAATATCTTTATAAACTTTTTGCTGGCGCGAAGTACGGAAACCAAGCTCATTCAGCTTCTCATAGACCTCCGAGTTGGTTGGAAGATTTGGCGAAACCATATCGTAACCCATGAATTTAAGCGGGCGCGAAGCGGCGACTTTTGGATCGAGCTGACGAATCGTACCAGCAGCCAAGTTGCGCGGGTTTGCAAAAACTGGCTTCCCTGCAGCTTTTTGAGTTTCGTTGATCTTCTCGAAATCTTCCTTAAAGATAACAACCTCGCCGCGAACTTCGACATGCCCCATCAAATCAATACGAAGCGGAACATTCTCAATCGTGCGAACATTCATCGTAACATCCTCACCGACCTTGCCATCGCCGCGAGTAACCGCTTGTTTCAAAAGGCCGTCTTCGTAAATGAGCGCCATCGCGAGGCCGTCCATCTTAATATCCACAAACAACTCAGGATTAACTGCACCAAGTTTTGCGATACGCTCGAGCCAATCATTGATTTCTTCTTTCGAAAAGACATCAGCCAAGGAAATCATGCGCTCGGCATGTTTAACCTTCGTGAACTTATCCAACGCACGACCGGCTACGCGCTGAGTTGGCGAATCCGGCGTAATGAGTTCCGGATATTCTTCCTCAATTTTAGCGAGCTCATGCTTGAGGCTATCTGCCGCCGCCTCAGACATCGTCGACTCATCCAAGACATGGTAGTGATAGCGATAATCGTCGATAAGCTTGCGGAGCTTCTCTACGCGCTCAATTACTTCAGCAGGAGCATTAGTCTTCATTTTCGAGCATCCTTCGGTAGAACAGATAGAGATAGCTGGTAATATACATGATTGTAAAGGCGGTCATAACCTGCAGACAGAATGGCACGACTGGAGTATTTACAAGCCAACCCATCTCTTCCTTAATCCAGAGATCGCCCCATGTAACCGGAAGCATTACGACTACCCAAAGGATTGCTACGAAGAGCAGCATGAATAATACACGAATCACATATTTCGTACGGCGGCCCTGAATAAGATCAGTTGCAGCATGAATCGCCTGCATTGGATAAATACCCGGCACCGTTACGCTCGAAAGCGCAATGAGCGAAATCGGGACAAGATGAAGCGATAGAAGAATTAGAAGTGAGCTGAGCAACCAGAAGAGGAAGTTGTATAGAGGCGTGGTTAGGAAGTCCGTCGCAATCGCGGTCGAATAGAGAATAAGGAAGATAAAGAACGGAATGAGGTGTACAAATAAGACCACAACAACAATCAAGACGGAAACAATCGGCGCAAAGGCATTGTAGAGACCGTCGCGGAAGCGTGGTTTGTTTCCCGCCAAGATGTGGCGCAAGAAATAGGTTGTAATTAGCCAGAGCATCAAGACAAAGATTACCAAGAAGACAATCTGAACATCGCTAATGCTCGAGCTAAGACCAGCGGTCGTAATGCTCGAGAGAAGCAACATGCCAGACTTCGCAAAGCGGCCAAGTTCGCCATAACCATTTACCTCGTTACTAAGCTCGAGAGAGTCCTGATAGGTCTGGTAATTTTCTTGGCTCATAATGCCAACAAAGATAATATTCGCAGTTACAACCACGAGAAGCAAAAGACCAAAAATCTTCCAGTTCCTGAAAAGAATTTTAAGAGATGTTAAAGCATGGCTAACCAAGCCTGGCGCCTTTAGCCCACGCTTATAATCCTCGCGATAGGATCGCCTAAAGGAGCGATGAAGCCTTACGCGCTGGCGTTTTTTAGCCCAAACCTTTTCTCTAGAATCATAAAAGGCCTGCTTGAAAGTCTTATAAGTTTTACGCGGTTTCTTTTCCTTCAGCTGTTTCTTCGATTGCTTCGACTGCGTTTTCTTCGCATCAGAAGCCTTAGATTTAGATTTAACACCTCTTTTTCCCATAGGGTTATTATATCATCACTTCTCCCTCTTTAAGTAGTTGTAGCCATAGAAATAGTTCGAGCAGTAACGGAAGCTACCGAATTTACCAGTCTTACGGATTAGCTCGCCTGTTTCACAGCGCGGACAGCGATTTTTGCGGCTCTCAGATAGCTCTGGTGATAATTCAAATAGAAATGGCGAAGGTGTCTTCTCCTTTGCGATCAGATATGTAGCTTTTCGAGCTCGTGTTAGAGCGACATAAAACAGCCTCCGCTCCTCGGCGTAGCGATACGGCTCCTTCTCGCTCAAAAGCATATCGATAAGTGGATCGCTTTCGCGCTGAGCAGGCATCCCCATGAGGCTATCGTTCATATTTAGAGCAATCACGATGTCGCGTGTAATACCTTTGGATTTATGAATTGAGCAAAACTCAAAATGAAGCATTTTACCCGATTCGAGTCGCCAGCCGAGCGAATCTTCAGAAATATTTGCCTCAGGCGCATCGCTCAAGTATTGCAAATCCTTATTAAATCTCGAGATTATCTGCAGTTGCATTTCGAAGATCTCGGCGCCATATTCTTTTTGCAAATCCGCAATTACCTGGCGGAAGCCATCGGATTCGGAATTGCGATTCTTTACACTTGGTCTACTCAGAATTATTTTGATTGGCGTCTGCGTTTTCAAACCTCGCACTCTTTTATGCGCTTGCATGGGATTCTTCTGAATAAAACTACTGCTAAGTTTCACGGTCGGATTGCCGAAGCGATGCGTTGTTTCGATTAAGCTACGACGAACGCGTCGGCCAAAATATTCAGAGAAGCGCTCGATAAGCTCCAAATTACTCCCCGTAAACCGATAGATCGACTGCCAGTCATCGCCAACCGCAAAGAGACGGCAGCTCGGATTCTTACGCAAGATCTCTCGTACGAGTCGCAGGCGATTCGGAGACAAATCCTGTACCTCGTCTAGCAAGATATATTCGTATCCAAGCATGCAATCTTTTTCGTTCTTCACAAGCTCGGTCGCCTCATTGATCATGTCGGCAAAATCATAAAGGCGCTCAGTTTCAAGATATTCTGAATATTCTACATAAATCTTCTCGAAAATGTCCAGAAATAAAGTCGCGCGCAGAAAGTTGTAATTCTGCATCCTTGTAATACGTTTACGCAGCTTTCTAATCGAATGCAGGCCGTTTTTGTAGAGCGAGAGAAAGATTGAGAGCATTTTGAGAAATTGCTCAAATTCGCCAGCATAACACTCTTGAATTAGCGACAATATTCCCGACTCAGCGCGACGTTTCGGCTCAATGCCGTTTTTCTTTAGTTCTACGCGTAGATGCGAAAAAGCCAAGCAGTCCGCCCAGCGCCAAGATTGAAGCTCGATATGTTTCAGTTTGTTGCGCTTATAATACTTACGCCGCCAAGTCGCCTCTTTCTGATACTCATTTCCAAGCAAAGAATTGCCGTTCTTATCTAAAGAGAAGATATCTAGATAAACATTATTGAGTGTAAAATCTGGCTTGTATTTATCTAGCGGCTTTAGATATTCATAATCTATCTGGTTAATATATAGCCAGTTCGCAACTAGCTCCGCTTCTTTACTCCGAATCGGAACTTGATTCAGGCTTTGCCTTGCATGACTTTTCTGAATTTTTTCGTAGGTTTTCTTTCGAAGTTCGGCGCGCAAACAAAGGCGATTTATTCCAACCTTCTGGCGAAGATTCTTGTACTCCCCTGGCACAACTGGGGCCGAAAGGTAGAATAGGATAAAATTATTCACTTTACGCGCAAAAGCTTCATCTTCGCAGAGATATAAAAGCGTTTCTTTTAGAAAGCCATCAATATCTCCAACTAGCTGGCGCTTGGACAGATTCTCACTCTGAAACTCCCGCAGAATACTATTCCCGAGCGCATGAAAGGTCCGAAGCTCGACGCCTTTTATGCTGCAGCGCTCGATCAGCTCGTCAACCGTCTTTTTCGTGAAGGAAATAGCAAGAATCTTCTCCGGCGAAATCCCTAATTCGCGCACGAGATACTCAATTTTAGCCAGCAGACTCATCGTCTTGCCGCTACCCGCCGAAGCGAGGACCAGCTGCGAATCTTCGCACGCCACAACCGCCTCGACTTGTTGCTTATCCAGAGCCATCTCACCTAACTTCAGACCGCGACGCTTCATTAAATATACAAATAGGAAATTTTGCATTTTGCGTAAAATATTCCATAAAAACAGAGGTCGCTTTTCTGCGATTCTAGATCTTGGAACATATGCCCATTTTTTGTGCCAAAATTTTTTCATGCCAATATTATGCAAAAAACTCCGCAGAGGAAAAGCATAAGAGGTACTATATTGACATTATCTCTATTTCGTGATATAATATAACTACCTTTTTGTGGAGCGAAAAAGAGTAGCTCCCCACGATCTTTAAGGAGGTTTTTAATATGTCCAATCGCAATTGTTCCCCCAGACAGGCAAGAAACCGCGCAAGAAATCGCGAGCTCGCTGCAGTCCTCGCCGCACTTTTCTTGCTCATCGTCCCGCTGATTCTCGGCGGCCTCGCCCTCGCAGAGAAAGAGGTCGCAAAGACGCCGGACATCACGACCGAAGCAGTTGTGAAGGCCGGCTATCAGACTGCGTTGCAGGAAGCTACTGAGCGCTACACCCTTGCCATTAAGGCAGAGGAGCTCAGTGCAGAAGCGGCGCAACTGGCCCCGACCGGCAGCCTGACCACCGATCAGCTCTGCAGCATCCTCGGCATCGACGCAGACAAGACAGAAGTGCTGAATAACGGCGTGCTGGAATCCGCACTGAAGACAGCGAGCGGCGAAGTCAGAATGACTATCAAGGGCAACGTCGTCCGTCTCGACGGCAACGCTATCAAACTGAAGCCAAATGGCGGCATCGAGAAGATCTGGGGAGGCTACAACTCCCAGCATGATACCGATGTCGTGATTGGCAATCAGAAGCGTTCGCTCGAGGAGCTGGCGACCATCCGCAGCATTGCCGACAGCGTTTATGCTGTTGATGGCGCGTTCACTCACGCCAATATCAGCGGCAGCACTCATGGCTTCTGGTGGACAGTCTTCATCGCATATGTCATCGTGGCGTTTATCGTTGCGGCGATTGTGGTGCTGGCTCGCCTGGCCTTCAGAAGCAGATAACCTCATCCCCCGTTTCAGAAGAAGCGGGGGATTTTTCTTGCTTATGTTTTTCTTGACAATTTTCAGTTTCTGTGATATATAATAAGTATTATGATACATAAAAGTTTCGAGTTTACTGTTCCCGCAGCCGTACGTAATAACTACGGTTTCCTTTGCATGCTTTGGAACAACAAACTTGAAACTGTCTAAAATCTTGCATTTCTAGATAAGTTTCAAAAGTACTTATCTAGAAAGGCCAATAATAAAATAAACAACAGATTTGCGCTTTTGGGACTTATCTAGCCGTACAACTTCTTGGCGGCTAGATCATTTATTTATCAACCTTTTCAGTTATGATTTAAAGGAGGAATCATTATGAAAAGAAACACAAACGGGCTGTCGCCCAAAGCCAACCGCATCCTCGTGATGCTCGAATCGATGCTGACCGCAGGTATTATCAGCGTCCCGTTCATGACCATTCTCTACGAGAAGGAGATTGGCCTCAACCACGAGCAGATCGCGCTCACACAGGCGGCCTTCACGGTCGTCGCAATGCTGCTCAATGTGCCGCTCGGCTGGGTAGCCGACCGTTTCAGCCGCAAGACCGCCAATATTATCGGCGACCTGCTCTGCTTCCTCGGCCTGATTGCCTACGCGAAGGCACAGACCATGCTCGATTGTGTGCTCTGCGAGACGCTCTTCGGTGTCGGTATCGCCTTTTCTCAGGGTGTAGATTCGAGCCTGCTCAAGCACTTCGCAGATAAGGAAGATTCGTCCCACAATCACAAGTTGTTTAAGGACAGCTTCGGCAAGATGTCTTCACTTTGTCAGCTGATTTGCTTCGTCTACTACATTATCGGCTTTACGATTGGCGACATGAATGTGCGAGATATCATTACGCTTTCAAGCATCCCGTTCGTATTCGCAATCATTGCGAGCCTGTTTATCCATGACGACAGCGAGAAGCTCGAGAAGACCGAGGATTCACCCTTCAAAGACATGCTCAAGATTGCAAAATCCAGCCTCAAGAATCCGGAGATCAATATCCGTATCGCGGCGTTTATCATTGCAAGAGAGATGACACATGGCATTATCTGGTGTTTTACGCCTCTGATGCAGTATGTCGGGATTGACGGCAAGTGGATCGTGTTAGGCTGGGCCGCAAACTCACTGATGGCCTTCGTTGGCACCAAGATTGCACGCAAGTTCAATACGAAGCTGCCCGAGTGGGTCTGCCTTGCTCTGCCAGTCACGATCGTTGCACTTGCGGCGCTCGCAATGAGTTTGAAGCTTACAGCCGCCACGCTCGCACTCTACGTATTCTTTGGTATGGCACAGGGCTGGACTTCGGTCACGATGATGCCGAACCTCAAAACGCACGTTAGTAGCAAGAAGCAGGTAACAGTCGAGTCGTTCGCCAAGGTCTGCTCACAGGCATATTACATTATCGCTGTTTGGGCGATTGGCTGGGCGGCAGACATTAGGCTGGAATTCGCGGCGCTCGCAACCATTCTGCTGTTTGTACCGTTCGCAATCCCGATCGCAATTCGTCTGAAGCATCAAGAAGAGACTGAAAAGGCCCAGGAACTCGAGGAGTCGATTGCTGTTCGAGCATAAAAAAGATCCCCGCCCTATTGTTAGGACGGGGATTTTTCTAGGCATGGGAAAGGGAGCCCGAAGGCTCCCTAACTGCAGTGGTTTTTACGTCCGCACAGTCAAGCAGACATACATGGCCGGAAACGGAGCTTACTGCATCTCGCGCAGCCACTCCTGCAAGGAGCGCAGCTGCTGGATGTCCTTCTTCTGCTCGCTCCAGGGGAGCTCGCTGAAGGGCTTATCGAGGTCGCCCCCGATAGCCCAGGAGTTAGACTCCTGCTGCAGCCAGGCTGCATGCAGCTTAGCGCCGAGCTCGAACGCCTCTGCGGAGCAATAGCTGAGGTCGGCATTCAGGATAACCTGCTCGCCGCCCAGCTCCTGCATGAGGGCGATCATGCCACGGGCAGAGTCGATGTTCACCGACTGCCAGTGCGGCGAGAGCTCGGACCACGTTGCGGTGGCCAGGTCGACAGTGACCAGCTTGGCCTCCTCGACGGAGATGCCGTTCTTATCGGCAACCTCCTTGAGGGAAGAACCGCGAAGGTTCTTTTCGCCATTGCGGCCTCTGATGGTCGGACCGCTGCAAGCAGCGGCGTAGTCTGCGGCCGCCTTAGCGGCCAGGGCTTCGATCTGTGTATCAGTGTACTTCATAACGAGTACCTCCTTGAAATAAACTACCGCGAGAGTGATCAGCTCCTACGGCCAGTTCTAACCGCGACTATTCGTAGTCAGGACTGGTCGTAGAAACTTCCGGTTTTGATTTAAAGTACCTTGATTTGATTCAAGCGAGTATTATTATAGCACTTTATATTATTTTTGTCAATAGTTTTATGTGTTTTTTCTTGAAACAGGGGCATTTCGATGATATATTTATTGTATGGTGCGTTGGCGGAGCAGTTACGCAGAGGTCTGCAAAACCTCGTAGACCAGTGCAACTCTGGTACGCACCTCCATATTTCTGGTGATTTTCACTTATCTTAGCCTTTTCGAAATTTCACTCTATCAGTAATAGCGTTGAAATTTCTCAAAGACTAATCTAAGCGAAAATTCCTCAGAAATTTTTTACAATTTGCCCAAGTGGCGGAATTGGTATACGCGGCGGACTTAAAATCCGCTTCCTTTACCGGATTATGAGTTCGAGTCTCATCTTGGGCACCAACCAATAAAAACGAACCCTTGCGGTTCTTTTTTATTAGTTTCAATCCTGGTAGCTCCGACCATTTTTTATCGCATAATCTCACTCCGTTTATGTCAAATTGACGGTTATTCAAAAGCTCGCTAGGCTCTATCTATGATTACTGCATATATTGACGAGTCTGGAGATTTAGGAAGAGCCGGCAACTTCTTCGTGCTGGCGGCAGTAGTTTTTCATAGCGAATGCGGCGAGAACCGAATAAAACGCGTCATCAAGAAGGAGCAGAAACTAACCGCGGACGGTTTAACCAAAGAGAGCTTTAAGGAAATTAAATCCTGCAGACTCTCTTTCGTGCAACGTCAACGAATTCTAAACAAGATGATGGCGCAGGCGGATGTAGATTCCTATTATCTCGTGATATATAAGCAGGCGGTGAGTTTACTCAGGAATAAGATTCAAAAGAATTTGGTCTATAACTATTTCTCGAAGTTACTGACGGATATGATCTTTTCGAAATATTATGACCATTTTAGGATTATCTTTGATCAGCGCACGACTTGCGTGAAGTCCATGAATTCCCTCCCCGACTATATTACTATCGGGGCTTATACGAATCATTGGTGTTTTGATAAGAAAATAGAGGTTCTACAGCGCGATTCGAAGAGTATGTATAACTTGCAGGCCGCCGACGTGATTGCGGGGACGGTTTACCATGCTTACCGCGACCAGAAACGACATTTCTTGGATTTAATTCGGCCACGCGTAGCGGATTGTAGTGAGTTCCCGCAGTTTGGGTTTAGAGGCGGACTACTGTATAATTAGGACAGACGTAAGCCACATGGTGAGCTCTTGCAGTAAGTGTCGTGTTCCGGCACCGATCCATGCGCAGTCAATAGCGCTCTTCGGGGCGTTTTTTGATGGTATAAAAAGAGGCGCGCTTTTATCGGCTTTATGTTTTTGAGTTTGATGGTATAATAGCGAAAATGAAATTATTAGAACTCAAGTGCAAGAATTGTGGCGCAGTTTTGAAGGTTGAGGAAGACGAGGCTACCATCAACTGCAAGCATTGCGGCTCCAAATACAAGCTCGACGACGAAGATATTCATATCAAGTACGACAACATGGAGCAGGCCGGCTACGACTACGAGCGCGGCCGTATGCGTGCGCGAAGATTAAGCACTCTCTACCCTTCCCTACCTCTGTTATTCTATTGACTTTTTATTGCGTTTATGCTATAATATAAGAGCCTAGTTGCTTGCAGCTGGAGTATCTTACGGAGGTGCATTTTTATGATGCCAAACAATATTCCATATGCCATAAACGAGCTTTGCAAAAAGCTTGGATATTTTACCGCGATGAAGAAGTTGAGAGATTCGCTAGACAAGCTCGCCTGGACAATCCAAGAAGCCGTAGACGGCGAAACTTCGGATCTCAAAGAAGATGATATTGCATACCATGCCATAACGCCGAGATTCGATCCTGACGACGCAACCGCGATTTTCAAAGAAATGTTCCAAGACTACGCAGTGACGCGTCCGAGGCTCAAGGATCTCATCGATGACATCCTCGAGGCAACCGACCTTATCGATGCCTACGGCAAAAATAACGTATTTCAGCATTTCCTTTTCGAATTCGACCGCGATAAGTGCGAATTCGTTAAGGGCAAGGCCGTCAATCCGTCCGACTACAACTATCTGTTGGATTTCACTTGGAACCGCTTGCGGGAAATTATGGCATTTGACCTTAACGACTGCTTCTGCGTAGATAATGACGGCTATCTGGCCGATATCGACGTAGAAGAAACGGTCGAGGCGCTCCAGTGGATTGCCGAAAAGGCGAAAGCCGAGACTGATTCCGATGCAGAGTCCACGAAATAACCTCTACCCCTTCCCGACTACGGTCCGGAAGGGGATTTTTCTTGACAAGATTCCATTCTGATTGTCTCTTATTGCGACAAGATGCTATACTATAGGTATAAATCCCATCCGATTTCGTCCTTTTGAGGAGGTGTAGACAATATGATGACAACAGAGAAGCTTGCGGAACTCTACAAAACCGTTCTGCGACTCGAGGAGAAGCTCGAGCTTATCAAGGCCCGAGCAGAACAAATTCCCAAGACCGATCCTGCCTGGCAGAAAGGGCGCAATCAGGTCGCCAAAGCCCGAGAGGAGCTTACCGCCGCACAAAGCGTTTTTAGCAATGCGATTCATTCATACAATAAATCGCATCGCAACATTCCCTTTTTCCGGCGCACAAAGACCTTCTCGGTCAAGCTCGAAACGAAAACCGTTAAATTCTACTTCGACCAGCACGGTCTTCCTACCATCGTATAACCATTGTTCAAACCAACCGCTGGTCACGGTTGTGTTTCCTCCATTATAGAAGGGCCAGCCCATTTACGGACTGGCCCTTTTCTTGCCTATGAATATTATTTGTGCTTAAATAAAATAGTACATTAACTAATATCAAGAAGCAGCGAGGGACTGGCCCTTTGACCTGCTACCAACCTACTCCACGAGCAAGGTGGTAATTCCAGCCAAGAAAGGAAAGATATGTCAAATTCTTCAAAGCGCGCGGCGCTCAAATCTTTATCAATTGCTAATTCCACGCCTGGCTTTTTGCGCACTGCAGAATCCGTTTCGCCCAAGCACCCAGACAAACTCTGCGACCGCGTTTCTGACGCTATTTTGGATGCCTATATTTCTCAAGACCCCTTAGCACGCGTTGCGGTAGACTGCACTGGTGGCCATGGTCAATTCTTCGCGACGGGCGAGGTTTCTTCGAGTGCCAAGCTGGACAAAGCGGATATCGAGAAGATAATCCGCAGCATAATCGGAAGCAAGATCAAAATCAGCTTAAATATTCAGGAACAGAGTCCTGAGATATCTCGCGGCGTCGATACGGGCGGCGCGGGCGACCAAGGCATCATGATCGGCTACGCTTGCGATGAGACTCCAGAGTTATTACCAAAGGAAGTTGTTCTAGCACGCAGATTCAATCAATATATCTATAGCCATTTCCCTTTTGATGGCAAAACTCAGATAACTCTAGATGGTGGCAAGGTCGTAAAAGTTGTGGCTAGTTTTCAGAATGCGAGCCAAGAAGAACTCCGAAGGCTCGCGGAGGATTTCTTTCAATCTGAAGAGATTGAGTATCATCTCAATCCTTGCGGCGACTGGCAGATTGGCGGCTTCGATGCCGATGCAGGCCTGACTGGGCGAAAGCTTGCAGTAGATAATTACGGACCGAGTATTCCAGTTGGCGGCGGCGCTTTTTCGGGCAAAGATCCAAGCAAGGTCGACCGCTCTGCCGCCTATATCGCGCGCAGAATCGCAGTGGATTATCTGAAGAAATATGGCGCGCACGAAGTCTTTGTTCGCCTCGCTTACGCAATTGGATATAATGAAGCACTCGAGCGCACGGCTATCATTGACGGAAAGGCCATTACGATTGCGCAAGACGAATACGATTTAAGTCCGCGCGGAATTATTAAAGAGTTAGACCTGCTTCGCCCAATCTATGCCAAGACGGCCAAATATGGGCATTTCGGCGAGGGCTTCGACTGGGACAAAGACTAAGCCCTTAACCGTTCGCGGCGGCGGCGTTTCAGAATAATAACAATATCTACGGCCAAAATAAGAGCCACGATACCGAGCGCAATTAAGAGAATTCTATCAGATTCCGAAATCTTATTCTCTGTTGCAATCTCCGCCATCTCTTCGACATACTCCGTGCGCTCCGCGTGCACTAATAAACGGTGCGAATTAATCGCATAAGGCGTACAGGTAATGAGAGTCAGCAAATCCTTCCCTGGCACAACCTCTAATCCTTCCATATAATCCGGTGTAACCGTCTCAATCTTATATACCGAGTAGGCTAACTTCTTCGTCGCCACCTGAATCAGAATAATATCTCCTTCACGTATCAGGTCTAAATCCGTAAACAGCTTGCTCGAAGGGAGGCCACGGTGCCCAGACAGAGCCGCGTGCGTACCAATACCACCTATCGGGAAGCTTGTTGTCGGCAAATGCCCAATACCATGCTGCAAGGCCGTCTCGCCAATCCCATGATAGATCGGATTACGAATACCAATGCGCGGAATCTCAATATACCCAATAATATCGTTCTCGATATTCAGAATGTCTCTATACTCAGAAATGATCTCGTCGTCGTCAATACTCTGCGCAATTGCGAGATTGTATCTCTCCGCCTTACGGAACTCCGCCTCATACTTCTCTGCGTTCTCATTCGCCGTATCTTGATATGACTGAATCGCACCATTCGATCGAGTCTGATTAATTTGGCCAAGAATCATCGGCGCGACGATTAGAAGAATCCCAAGACAAACTGACACGATAAAAATAGTAGTCGTCAGGCGAGTTTTGAGCGCCGTTTCCTTTTTCATAAGCATATTATATCAAGAAAAACTGCGACCCTAGAGCCGCAGTTTCGAAGAAGAACCCCTTTTTATTTAAGCCTGTTGCTTGCGCTTGCGGACATAGTAAGCAGAAGCAATACCAACGATACCGACACCGAGAATCGCGTAAACAATCACACCGCGGCCACCAGTGAATGGCAAGCTGAAGGTAGCCTTTTCGTTTGTAATTGCCGAGACGAAGTAACCATCATTTGGTGAGCTGGCCCTAGCAATCGTGACGGTCGTTGGATTAGCGAGAAGCTTATAGCCGGTTGGTGCCTGGGTTTCCTTGATATAGTAAGTACCCTCAGCAAGCGAACGGTAGCTATAAGTGTTTGCGTTTGACATATCAATCGAAGCAATCACAGTGCTACAGTTTTGATCTGCGCAAATATCAAACTTTGCGCCAGAGAGTGGCTGACTATTTTCATCAAGCTTATTGATTGTAATACCGAAGGTAAAGACATTTTTGACCGATGGGTCGCTAACTTCCCAACCAGAGTTCGTATCATAGTAGTTCTTTGGAACCATGATGCTTGCGCTGTTCTCATTCACGGTATCCTGACCGTTCTTATTACCGAGTGTAGCGTTGTTATTCAAGCTTGCATTATAAGTAATAACAATCGGCGAAGGAGTTACAGTAATGTCATCGAAGTAATAAATAATGGTTTGACCCTGTTCGTCGACATAACCGACCGAAGTATTACCATTCTTGATACACTTCTTATTACTGCTTGGACCACAGGTTGAATCGCTTGCATCTACGGTCAAAGTGTTACCACCAGAAGTAATCGTGCCATACGAATCAAAGCTAATACCATTTTCCATCGTATCCGTTACCGCAAATGCCTTATTCGTGGCGTTAGCTGGATAAGTTGGCGCATTGGCCGTAATTTCATACTGGAAGACATCACCCTGCGCAAAAGTATCAGTCGCAGTACCATTCTTCTTACTAGTCTTCGTCACAGTACCGACATCACTTGCCTTAGCATTGAGAGTTGCATAAGTATTATCTAGAACATACTGGCCGTTCTCTTCCTTAACGGCAAGGTTTGCAATCATTGCACCATAAGACTTAGACATTGCGGTATCATTACGTGGCTTTGGAACAATTAGGTATGCACCATAAGGGGCCGTCACTGTAGCAGAAGTGCCACTTGTAGTCATATCTGTACAGCTGCCAGAGAATGAGTTCGAAGCCGCAAGCGCACCAGCGAGCTGATCGATTGTAGCATTGCCGCTAATTGGCTGGCCAGATGCGGTACCATTTGCGTAAGCCATGTAATCTGAAATCGTAATATTCTTAAAAGCATTACCAGAAGGTAAGCCGCTCTGCCAGTTAGTGAACGCACTTGTAAAGGCGTATTCTACCGTATTACTCGACTGATGATAAAGCACATCAACGATTTTACAAGCCTTGAAAGTATCGCCAGAATCGGCAACCTGATTAATAGTAATAGCGCCAGTATCAGTTACAATATCACCCTGACCTGGTGTAAGCGCACCTGCGCCTTTTCCTGCAAGCGCAGCCAATGCGAGGCTAGCAACTGCAATAAGTTTATTTTTCTTCATTTGGACCCTTCTTCTTTTCCTTAATTATAACATAAAGCATAAGCATTTCGACGACGATACATATGCTAAATATCGTGATATATTTTTGAATCATATCTCGAGTATTCGAGTTATCTTCTTCCGGAGGCTCGTCCGGCTCTGGCTCAATACAATCTGGACAACTTTTCTCAAGCTTAGTCGTGAGCTCGATTTGATAGTTAAAGTTCAAGTCCGGCATCGTCAGGACAATTGGTAGAGCCGTATAGGTATAATCCCCGATTTTGATATCATTGAATGTTACTAGCCAGATACCTTCTTCCATATCGGCAAAGCCATACACTCCGTCGACCGTTTGCATGGTCGCGTCCGGCTCATTTACAACCGCCGCGAGCAGTTGGCCATATTCGCCAAGCTCAGAGTTGGTCAGCTTCCCGATTTCAACCGCGAACGATTCATATGGTGATACAAACTGGAAGTCCGACCCATCATAATCTGCAATTTTGTAAAGATCTACCTCGACTCCGCTAATTAGCTCGTCCTCATATTTGTATAGCCCACTGATACCTCCCGTATCCGCATAGCATGTCGAGCTTGCCAGAATCGCCGAGAGGAAGGCGAAGAGCGCGATCAACCGCTTCACTTCTTACCTCCTTTCTTCTGCTCTTTGCGTTCACTAACAATTAAGATTACTGATGGAATTGCTACAAGTCCGATACCGCCTCCAATAATGAACCAAATCGCAATTGAACCGGTATATGGCAGTTGTTTGAGGCGATAGTGCGCAACAAGATAGTTGAGTTGGTCGCCGAGAATTGTGAAGCCAGTATAGTCATCATTGCTTGGATCTCTAAAGGTTTCGTCTCGAACCGGATCACCATTACTTGAGTAGACTACCGTGCTGCCGTTAATAGTCCAGTGATCAACCTCATATGAGCTATTTATATACGAGTTTGTTGCATCACAGCTACTATAGAAGCCGGAGGCGTTCACGCCGACACCGAGGTTAGCCTTCGTACGCATGAGAGTATTATCACAAAGATCCTGATAGAACTGTGAGCTGCTGCGCGTAGTCGCATTCACGACCGCAATCGCTTCGTTTTCCGACTGAGCAATCAGACGAAGCTGATTCTTACGATAGAATACCGCGATATATTCATCGCACTGCTGAACCTGAGCGGCGGTCGGACGGAAGGTCGTACTGGTTGATACGATACTTTCGACAGCCAGAACATTATAATCGATTAGCGTGCCAGTACCATCATCGACCTGCTCAACAGTGGTATAGTTCGTATTGCAGCCCGTAATCCAGTAGGCGAAGTAATAGCCGTTCGGAGCAGTTTCGTGCTGGTCGCCCGTAAGGCTTGCGGTACCAGCAGGAATAGTCGGATCGGAATCTTGGTAATGCGTTAAAGTAACTTCGCCAGCCTGAGCACTATGACCATCCGTGCGCTGTGCCTGAGGGAGATTATGATCAAAGAAACCATTTCCGCCAGTGTAGCCAGTGAAGACATGATACTCTACGGAATCAACGGCTGTAGTTGAGAAAACCGCAACGAGAGAGTGGTTAGTATGGTCGTCTGGCCACTGATAGCTTGACAATTGAAACGAATCGCTAGTCGAAATGCTCTGACCATCAAGCTCCCAGCGCAAAAATGTTTCTGGACTATTCGGACAAGCAACGACCGTATTTGCCGAGAATGCTGGAACTTGACCATTCATACCAACCGTCTGGCTCGTAGTAGTCGTATTGCTGCCACACCAATAATCTTGCGTATTAAATCCGCCACTCGTGGCATTATTCGTACTAATCGTATAGGTAGTTTGAGCTGCAGGCGCATCAAAGAATGCGACAAGATTATGAGCCGCACCGTCATCCGCCCAAGTATAATCCCACTTATTAATACTGGCATTGTTTGAGAAAGTTTGACCATCAAGCTCCCAATGCGAGAAGGTTGCTGTTCCGATTGGACAAGCCACAATCGCATAGGAGCTAACATCCGGTTTTTGATTAGCATCTAGGCCAACAGATTCGCTAGCCGTAGTATAGCTATTACAGTCACCCGAAGTAGTATTAAAGCCACCATTATTTGCATTATCCGTACTAATAACATATGTAGTTGATTGCACCGAAGTAAAGTAGACCGTAACCGTATCGGCGCCAGTCATAGTTAGGGTCGCCTGATTGTTTTGAACTGTACTCCAAGTAGTATTACCGGTCTCGGATGCAAAATGATCGAAAACATAGCCTGCAGCAGGAGTAATCGTGACATTGCTAGTAGTAACATTACCGTAGTTAGTATCTGAGGAAATCGTAATAGCGTCAGTACTTGTGCCGCTTGGGTTGGCCGCATAGTTGCTACCAGAAGTTAAGTTAAGTGCGCCTTCATTCGCATCATTGGAGACGAGCGAAACTTGATAGGCTGTCGCAGAAGGCTCAAAGACAGCCACGATAACTTTGCGTTTATTCGAATCGTTATCATCAATCCAAGCCCACGAATCGCTATATTTACTAATAGTGTCGGATGTAGACTGCGATACATTGCTAATCTCCCAACGCAAGAAGTTTGCGCCAGGTACAGGACAAGCCCAAACTTCATTAGTCGGAATATCGAAGTAATTATGGCCACTATGAAAAGCGGCATAACGAAGGGTTATTTCAGTATCATAGTTTGCGTTCTGAGCCGTTTCGTCGCACTTAGCACTACCATAGCCAACCTTACCCAAAGTCGGATCATTCACAGATATCTCCGCACACATCACATCGCGAGTATAGACCGGATAATAGGTTACGGAGCCACTGCTTGGAATCAAATTGCCAGAAGGCACAAATGTCTCGTCGGTCGAGACAATATTCGTACCGTCAGACCAACCGACAAATACTGTCGTACAGTCCGCATTATATATATATGCTGTCGCGCCCGTAATCGTGCTGTTTGGAGTAATATAATCCACAGTCTTATATGTCGTCTGACTGCCCGGCTCAAAAACCGCAACTAAGTCATTCTGAGGATCAACTACCTGACCACTGCCATCGAGACGGCCATTCGTGTAGTAGATCGCAGCCGTCGCGTCATCCGGCTCAAACAAGGCGAAGATATGGTCGTCGGTACCGTAGCGGACATTAAATGTCGTAGAGGACGAAGTCGGCGTACCCATAGAAGATGTACCGCGCGTAGAGACAAAACGATCGAAGGTGTAGCCAGAGTTTGCCGAAGCAGTAATCATCGGGGTAGCAGAAGTATCGCTAAAAGTAACTTCTGAGTTAGTCGAGGAAATAACATTAACATTGTAGCCCGTACCGGTACTTACGGCGACCGTGCCACCATCTGCAGCAAGAATACCAACCACCTCATTATCGGCTTTGACAGTTGTTTTATTAGTGCAGTAAAAAACAAAAGCGACCACTAAAATAGCAAGAACGCCAACTGCGCACTTCAAAAGGATACTCGCCTTCCCTTTTATACCTCGCACCATAAACATATACTTTGTTTTTATTTTAGCATAAGCGCAGGCATTTTCAGGGCAAAATCGAACAATTTTTTATGCTTTTCGTGATATATCACGAATATACCATCAGGTGCATTTTGCCAGATTGGAGTGGCTTTTCGTTTGACTTTTCCCTCGTCCTTTGCTAATATAGGGACAGTTCGCAAGAATTATGCGGGTTTAGCTCAGTTGTTTAGAGCGCTTCCTTGCCAAGGAAGAGGTCGAGAGTTAGAGTCTCTTAACCCGCACCATTTCAAAAAAAGACGCCCGATGGGGCGATTTTTTATGTTTAGTTTATAATGATGTTATGTCCGTACTACACTACGAAAAGATTTCGACCGAGCGCAAGGACATCGAGCAACTATATCTCGAGTCTTTTCCAGAAGAAGAGCGCTATCCTTTTTGGGCCATCATCCAGCGCGCCCAGAGCGAGAATATAGATTTTTTCGCCATTTATGACGATTCTCAACTCATTGGTTTTACTTATTTGATTTACCACCAAGACATCACTTACGTATTCTATTTGGCGGTCGCGCCAAGCCTTCGCAATCACGGCTACGGTTCACAAATACTAAAAGACATCATCAAGCAGAATCAAAATAATAAAATCCTGCTTTGCATCGAATATCCAGACGACGAGTTAAAAATACGCCGCCGTAATTTTTACCTCAGAAACGGCATGTACTCCACTGGAGCAATTCTCGAAAACTTTGGCCTAAAGTACGAGTTCCTATGCTCTCAGCCGGATTACCAGCCAGGCGCAGAAACGATTAGCAAAATTTATAAAACACTTGCCGACGATTCAGGGGCTGGACTAGAGATACGCAAGAACCTAGAGACAGAAAACATTCACCTAGGATACCAAAACGCATGACTTTATAGAATTTCACCCCTATGGTGCACCATTTCAAAAAGACGCCCCGAAGGGCGATTTTTAATTTCTATAGATATAGGCAACAAAAAGATCCCCCAATAGGAGACCCTTTTGACTAGCAACTAATTATTGGTTATCACCACAGTACCTTGCGCCACCTTCCAAGGTATACATAATAGCAATATCGTTTTTACCCCCGCTACTATACTTGGTTTTGCCTTCGTTATCATCGTCGCAGACGGCATAATTCCAGAAGCCAATCTGATGATTATTCGGCCAATCTCTAGCTGCACCAGTCCAGTCACCAGGAGAAGTCTGCGCAGATATTGGAGCGTAAATAAGATACGGGGAACCATCTGGATCACAGAACTGATCACCTACGCATCTAACCGTGGTCGCAGTAGAAGATTCTTTACCGTCATGGTTCTGCTTCGCCGACGAGGTCGAAGCGCCAATGTATTTATTAACGAAATTATCCAAATTAGCATCAGTAGTCGGTAAGCTACCGCCATTGTTTGCCGCATACTCAGTAAACGCGCTCAAGATGCGTGCCATATCTGAACGGCGGCGGGTATTACGCTGACTCCTCTGAAGAGCCGGTAATGCAATAAACACCATTAAGAAGATAAGGCCTGCGATTGCGAGTACCAAGACGACCTCGATGATCGTGAAGCCCTTTTTAGTTTTTGTCATAGCTTTTATATAACTCCTTTAAGCTTATGTTTTTCTTAATCATATCTTAACATAAAAAAATTGTCACGCATCGCATCCGTGACAATATTTAATTACCCACTTTTTGTTTCCCTTTCTGATATTCCGGCGGTCTCTCAAGTCCGTCCGAATATCTAATTACATTTTAACGCAAGCGGAATTATTGTCAACATTGACATTTACGGTTTTTCTGGCGAAATATTTTTCAAGGATAACAGGGGTAGAAGCCTCAAAATCTATTGACTTTTCGCGAAATTATCGTGAAAATATTTTGGCATCTTGGCAGAAATTATTACATTCGCTAAACTAGATAAAAAGGAGGTAAATGAGCCGCAAGATTTTTTCTTGGCGCAAGCTTCGCAATAAATGCGAGCTAATTCTTGATCACGTCAAACTCGCAATGGTCGGGAGCGGTTTTTGTTTGTCTCGCAAGAAATATGCGCTCATGTTTGCACTCTGCAGCTTCGGCTTCCTATACTTCCTCACTTTCTTTCAAAGCGGTAATAGCAACCTGCAATTATTATTCTCGCATCTCGAAGCCGAACAAAAGCTCGAGCTCCTAGGACATGTTTTCTTAGCCTGCTTCCATAACTTCCTGAGCTTTGAGGGTCTCTCATTAGTCTTACTTTCACTTCTTCAAGGTCTAGCCGTCATTTTGATGGTTTATGTCTGGAGACACAAGAAACAAGATGTAGTTTTAAGTACCGCAAGCACTAGTACAGTAGCATCGGCGCTTGGTTTCGTTGCGCTCGGCTGTCCAAGCTGCGGCATCTCTCTGCTTACGCCGATCCTTAGCGCAATTGCAGGAGCCAGCGCTGGACTGCTCGCAGAAAAGGTTAATGTTATCCTTACGCTTGTAGCCTACGCGCTACTCTTCTATTCCATTTGCAAACTTGGTTATCTCGTATTCGTAATCGTAACTGCAGCTAGATATAAGGAGAAGCATGCGTCAAAAAATAGTTAGCATAACAATCATAATCGCAGTAATTGGGAGCCTATTTGCCTTATTCGTATATAACTCCATCCACGGACCAAAGATCGACACGACCGTCTGGAACGATCAGATGACCGTCGGCAACCTCGAGACCGCCAAGTATCGCTACACGATGTATACCGACATATTCTGCCCTTATTGCGACATGTTCTCGGACGCCATCATGAATAACTGGGACGAATTTCAGGAAGAGTATGTTAATAACCAGAATATCTTCTTCGAGGTTCGCATTACAGATATGAACTACGAGGCAGGCCACTCCAATAATAGCCGTCCAGCCGGCGAAGGTGCCTATTGCGCTGCCAAACAGGGTAAATTCTGGGACTATTATCATAGCATTCTCGGCCAGCTCTATACCGATTACCATTCTAAGGGTATTGGATCTAAGCGTGGAGCACCAACGATTCCAGATCTCGAGATGGAGTATTTCTACAAGGTCGCTAAAAATGCTGGCCTAGACGAAGAGAGCTTCATTAGCTGCATGGAGAATCATGAAACAGCCGAAGAACTAGACAAGAACACCCAGAAGGCGAGCGCAATTGTTGGCGGCGGCGTACCATTCTTTACCTTCGGTAAGTTCTCTACTTCCGGTTTCGCCGGCAGGTTCGACTCCGAATTAGACTGGAAGCAAGCAAAACTCGTGCTTGATGCAGGTCTCAATAAGCAGAATTAGACCATCAAAAAAGTTCCTCTTCGTGAGGAACTTTTTTATTTAACTATTATCTCCGCAATAGATTGAGCCATTCTTAAGAACGTACATTATCGCAACATCGCGAGCACCAGAGCTATATTTTAGGCTCCCTTCTTCACTACTACATGCAGCATGCGTATAGTAATGAATCTCATGACGGTCAGTCTCAAAGCTTGCACTACCGAGAGCATTAGATAAGTCCTCAGTCAATTCGGTTGGCGTATTTATGATATATGGCTCGCCGTCAGGATCGCAGAATTGATCACCTATACAGACGGTACCATTACGTCCCTGATCGCCAGCGCCAACATATCGCTCGACAAATTTATCCATCTCGCTTTCAGTTACTGGAACCTTGCCCGCATTATTGCTCTGATACTCTGTAATTTGAGATAGAATACGTGCCATATCCGAGCGGCGAGTGGCATTATCTTCGCCTACGACAGGAAGAATACCACCAGAACCGCCAGGTATCGATGTTAGTAGTGATAGTAGAATTAGTACGAAATACATCCCCACCCCTCCTTATTATTGTGCAAGTTTGCGGATTGCTTTTTCAGCATCACTAGACAGGAAGATAACGGTCTTCTGGCTTGGCTCTGAAGAGATCTTCTCGAGAGTCTGAAGAGTACGAATCTGAACACCACCTGGAGTCTTTGCGAGCAAAGCAGCAGCGTCAGCGATAGCCTGAGCAGAAGCTTTCTCACCATCAGCAACGATGATTGCAGAGCGGCGCTCACGTTCGGCCTCAGCCTGCTTTGCCATCGCGCGCTTCATATCGCCAGGAAGCTCGATGTTCTGAAGCTTAACATTCTCAATATCGATACCCCACTTATCGGTTTCCTTATCAACAATTTCCTTGATCTGCGCAGAAATCTCGTCACGCTTGCTAAGAAGCTCATCGAGCTCGAAGTTACCAGTAATATCACGAAGAGCAGCCTGAGCAAAGTTCGTGGTTGCATAGATATAGTTGGTAGTCTCAAGCAAAGCCTTTGCTGGATCCAAGACGCGGAAGTAGACGATTGCGTCTACACCAACGGTAACGTTATCGCGAGTAATAACTTCCTGCTTTGGCACATCGATAGGCGTAGAGCGGACATCGACCTTCGACAAACGATCGAGGTAAGGAATAATGACATGAAGACCTGGGCCAAGCACGCCATGATACTTACCAAGACGGAAGACAATACCGCGCTCATACTGACTAACAGTACGAAGACCTGGAAGAATGATAAAGATTAATATGATGAATAGAAATACTAAAAATCCACCTAAAATTCCCATTTTTATCCTTTCGCTTATTAAAGATATTTTAGCATAAAAAATGGGCAGTAAAAAGCTCCTCCAATGCTGGGGGAGCTTTTTGGGGTTGTGCGGAGGTTCGAATTACCAGTCCTCATCCATGGACGAGGTTGCCGCGATAGTTGCGACATTCTTCTTGCCGAAGCCGAAGAGACCGGTTCCCGGCTGCTTCTTGCGCTGCTTTGCGGCGCGCTTGCCATGTTCCTGAGCCATCAGCTCGGCTTCAGCAGCTTCCTTAGCAGTCACTTCAGCAAGGCGGCGGCTAAATTCGGAGCGCAGTCTGGAGCCCACCGACTCAGCTTCAGCAGCTTCCGTAGTAGCAGTCAGATCGTTACCATCTTCGTCGAGGATGACAGGTCTTTCGGGGACGACGAATCTTTCACGTCTTTCACGTCTGGGCATCGGGGTCACAGATTCGGATTCAGTGGGCGGATCGACAGTCGCCTTCGGCGGACGACGCTCGAGCATCGCCAGTATGTCGTCGATGTCGGACGACTGAGTCTCAACATCAGGCTTCTTCGGCTCCTCGGGCTTACGGGTGGCGGCGGGCGGATCGGCAGGCGCCTTCGGCGGACGACGCTCGAGCATCGCCAGTGCGTCGTCGATGACGAACGACTGAGTCTCGGCGGCGGGCTCCTTCGGCTCCTCGGGCTTGCGGGTGGCGGCGGACGAATTAAGCAGTGCAACAAGCGGATCGCTATCGTCCATTGCGGGCTGCACGGGTGCATGAGCGGTGGGTGCTGCCATCACAGGCTGCTGCGGAATCGGGACAGCGCCAGCCTGCGCCTTAGAGATAAGGTAGTCCCAGTCCTTCTCCTCGTACACGGCCGTGACGAGATAGGGCCAAACGACGCCCTCACCCTTGCGCTTGCTCTGGCGGACAGTGTTCGAGGCGATAAACCACTCTCTGGCAACAGCCATGAACGGGTCGTTCTCGGGACCGAAAACCATCAAGCCTCTCATCTCATCGACCCTGCACACCAGCACCTCGCCAAGCTGGTACTTGACATAGTCGCCAAGCTTAGCGAGCTTCACGAAGTGCACATTGCCATGCGAATGCAGGATTGCAGATTTGTTTTTGGTGACATGGACGGGGTCATAGGTGACGACAGTGTTGTCGTCACTGGCGGGACGGGGCGGCGCGCAGCGAGAGAGCTCGAACCACGGGTTGAAGAAATTCGTATCAAACATAATAGATACCTCCATTATAAAGAACTAGCTGCTCTGCTATCCCCTGTGGACAACAGTAGCGCTTTGTACCCTCTATTTTATCATAATTATACTTTTTTGTCAATATCCTTCCCCTTAAAGCATGGTATAATAGCTCTATGATTGAAACTACGCTGATTTATCTTCGAAAAGACAATAAAATCCTGCTTGGCAAGAAGCTCCGCGGCTTTGGAATGGGCAAAATAACAGGGGTCGGCGGCAAGTTTGAACCTGGCGAAAGCGCCAAAGAATGCGCAATTCGCGAGACTTTTGAAGAATCTGGCGTCAAAGTGACTAAAATCGAGGAGGTTGGGCGCGTAGTTTACGACGAGATTATCTGGAATAATAAGAGAGAACGCAATCTTATGCATGTTTTTGTCGCTACTGAATGGGAGGGTGAACCTCAAGATAGCGATGAAATGGATCTAGAATGGTATGCACTCCAAGATATCCCTTATAACAAGATGTGGTCGGACACCGAAAAATACCTTCCTACCCTGCTCAGCGGCAAGCATTTTGAGGCCTATTTCCACTACAACGACAAGTATGAATACACTGATTTCTGGGTCAGGCCTTGCTCGGACGAGCTGCTTGCCACACCGAAAGATAGCGATTTTGGTTTCGAGAGCGATTGCGATTTCTCCAAAGCGCCGGTTCGCCAAGGCGCCCGCGCTGTTCTTTTAGACGAGAAAGGTCGCGTCTGTCTAAGTTGGGGCAAAAATAGAGGTTATTACAAGCTACCTGGTGGCGGCAGAAATCCTGGCGAGCTCGCTTACGAAAACCTCGCGCGCGAAGTTCAGGAAGAGGTCGGATACAAGATCCGCGACATAGTTCCGCTCGGTCGCGTAATTGAATATCGTGGACAGCTAAACAAAATCACAGATTGTCACGGTTTTCTATGCTATACCGATGGTTTTGTCGGGCCAAAGCTCGAGAAAGATGAGCTCGAAGATGGAATGCAAGAGTACTGGACGGAGAATATCGACGAAGCACTAAGGATCCTCGAGGATATGACCGAAGATACTGTCGCTGAAAGTTTGAAGTATCGTATTCATTTCTGGAAGGCGCGCGAAATGGCATTCTTGCGCAAGGCGAAGCAAATTTTAGCAGGCCATCAGTCTGCAGGAGTCGTCGCCAATAACGAAAGTGACGAAGATTTTGGCAATGACAGAGAAGAATAGCAGAATTCCACTCGCGGAGCGCATGCGTCCAAAGAAGCTCGAAGATGTCATCGGTCAGGATGATATTATTGGCGATGGCAAGATTTTAACAGAGATCGCGAAGAAGAAAGAGCCAGTCAATATTATCTTCTGGGGGCCACCAGGAACTGGTAAAACCACAATGGCGCGCATTATCGCGAACGAGTTTAAGGCGGATTTTATCGAGATTTCCGCTGTTACGAGCGGAAAGAAAGATGTTGAGAAGGTTGTCGAGCGCGCGAAACAGAACTGGAACCTACAAACCCGCACGGTTCTATTCGTGGATGAGATCCATCGTTTTAATAAGGCACAACAAGATGCGTTTTTGCCGCATGTCGAGAGTGGCCTTATTACCTTGATTGGTGCCACGACCGAGAACCCGAGCTTCGAAGTGATTTCTCCTCTGCTCTCGCGTAGTCGCGTGGTGGTCGTAAAGCATCTGAGCAAGGACGGAATTAAAGAAGTTATTAAGCGCGCTATCAAGGAAGAAAAAGCCGAGAAGCGCGTTACGGATGCTGCTATCGATTATTTAGCTGAGTTATCTGGCGGCGATGCTCGTTCTGCCCTAGGCGACCTCGAATTAGCCCTGTCCTTATCCGACAAAATTGACGTTAAGGAGGTGCGTGAAGCGGCCGGTCGCAAAGTTCCAGGCTACGATAAGAAAGGCGACGCGCATTACGATAATATCTCCGCTTTCATTAAGAGTATGCGTGGCAGTGATGTTGATGCGAGCTTATATTACCTTGCACGCATGCTGAATGCGGGCGAAGATCCGAAGTTTATTGCAAGACGCATGGTCATATTCGCGAGCGAAGATATTGGCCTCGCTGGCAACGGTGCACTTGGCTTAGCACTAAACGCCTTCATGGCAGTCGAAAGAATTGGCATGCCAGAGAGTAAGATTATCTTATCTCATGTCGTTTATGCGCTAGCAAAGTCTAAGAAATCCCGCGTTAGCTATGATGCATATATGGCGGCGGAAGCCCTCGCTAATACAACCATGGATTTACCGGTACCAATCTGGCTACGCAATGCTCCGACCAAGCTCATGAAAGATTTAGGCTTCGGCGAGGGACAAAAATGGGAAGCCGGCTTCCATCTGGACAAGAATTATCTGCCTGACGAAATCAAGGATGTAAAAATCTCGTAGTGGTAAGCTACGAGATTTTTGGTTCTAATTATTGGTTATCGCCACAGTAAATAGCGCCGCCCTCAAGGTAGTATGCTACAGCAACATCACGAGGACCAGACGTCTTCTCGACGACGCCCTCGCTGCCGCATCTCGTGGATGGCCAGTAATGAATTATATGAGTAATCTCCGTCTCGCTTGGGCCGCTGCTACGCATACCATTTCCGTCGTAGTACGCCGTGCTGTCAGAGCTTGCACCTGAGTGATGGTCGTCAGAGCCATAGGAATGCATAGTGATCGAATATGGCGTACCGTCTGGATCGCAGAATTGGTCGCCGTCACAAGTCGTTGAACCGGTTGCATTCTGGCCGCTAGCGCCGACATATTTCTGTACGAAATTATTTAGATCGCCAGAGCCCGGCATGCGACCGCCATTATTAGCCTGATATTCCGTAAACTTCGCGAGAATACGAGATAGGTCAGAGCGGCGGCGAGTATTGCGCTGACTCCTTTGCAATGCTGGCAACGCGATGAAGACCATCAAGAAGATAAGACCTGCAATTGCCAAAACAAGGACCACCTCGATAATTGTGAAGCCTTTTTTAGTTTTAGTCATAGCTTTATAACTCCATTTATTAAGCTTATGTTTTCTTTTATCTTAACAGATTTGTGGAGTTTTTAGAACTCTATGAGTTTTTGACGACTTTTGTCCCCTGAAACAATTTCTATTTGAGTCTTAGCGACACCAAGCTCTTTTGAAAGAAGCTTCATGAGCTCAGTATTGGCCTCACCATCATGGGCGCGCGCATGCAAAAAGGCGACATAACTGCCGTTTTCTTGCCTTTCGAGGCGCGAAGCCTGTTTGCAGCCAGGCTTTACTTTAACATTTATGCGCGCCATGATATATTTTTAGTTCTTTCCGTAGATAACTTGGTTAGCGTGGAGCCAGCCTTCGAGCGAGCCACCATCAAGATATTCGCCCTGGATTGGCATTACGCGAATTTTGCCACCGGCCTTAATATGCTCGATGATTGGGTCGGTAATGAGGTATTCCTGATCTTGTGGGCCGAAATCGTTCTCGTGGCAGTAATTAACGATGCGCTTGAGAAGTTCTGGCGACATAATGAACTTACTAATATTAATGAGATTGCTTGGAGCATCCTCTTTCTTTGGCTTCTCATAGATACCAGAGAGCATGCCATCCTCGACTTTAAGAACGCCGTATTTCTCGACGTCCTCGTGCGGGATTTCGGTCGCAAGCATCGCTGATTCACTCTCATCAGAGACAATCTCGGTAAGGCGCTGCAAATCCGAGCTACCATCAGCGTTATAGCTAAAATCATCACCCATCAAGACGGCAACCGGCTCATCGATACCAAACTCTTCGACAACCTGCGCAACCGGCATGGCGTTACCATACTTCTCGTCAACATTCTTCTGGCAGAAGAAGTTAATCTTTAAGCCCTCGCGATTAGTGTCTGCGAGTTTAACGCGATCTTCCTTGCCGTGAGCAATAAGGTAGTCGTTCAACTTCTGATTGTCGGTATAGTAATCCTTGATTTGGGAGAATGGCTTCTCGTCAGTTACGATATAGATTTCTTCGATTCCAGCTTTAGCGCAGTCCTCAACGACATAATCTACAAGTGGGCGATTTCCAATAGGAAGCATCGCTTTTTCGATAGTTTTAGTAATCGGCAGACGCCTAGTACCCCAGCCAGCAACTGGGATAATTGCTTTCTTGACTTTCATAGTTTCCCTGTTATATTTGCTCTATTTTAGCATTTTTCAATAATAGATGGCAACCAGTTAGCCGCAGGCTCCTTATCTAGAAGCATCGCAACCGTACTAGCGATATTGGCAAGACCAAAGTCTCCCTCAGTCAACTTGTATTTTTGAGCATTCTCGGTATCGTCAACAAAAATGCACGGAACTTTATTGGTCGTATGCGAAGTCTTTGGTTTACCGTCTTCCATCAGTTCTTCAGCATTGCCATGATCGGCAGTGATAATCGTGACGCCACCGAGCTTATTTACAGCCTCGACAATGCGTTTGAGTGAGATATCGATTGCCTCCATAGCCGTAATTGTCGGCTCAACTTCGCCAAAGTGACCAACCATATCGCCGCCAGGATAATTAATGCGTAGGAACTGATATTTTTCGCTCTCGATCGCGGCGACAAGTTTATCCGTAATTTCAGCCGCCTTCATCCACGGGCGAGTATCGTATGGCTCAACATATGAAGGAACTTCTTCCTCGTCTTCACCTTCCGGAACCTGATGACTATTGCCGTTGAAATAATAGGTAATGTGACCAAATTTAACCGTTTCAGAGATGGCATATTGTTTTACGCCCTGCTCAGCAAGCTGAAACGCGAGCGGCTTCTCAAAGCTTGGCGATTCAACTAAGACATGTTCAGGAACGTGCAAGTCCTCGTTATATACCGCCATGCCAGCAAAATATACATCTGGACGCTCGCCACGATCAAAGTGCGGAAAATCGTCATAAGTAAAGGCCATTGCCATTTCGAGCGCGCGGTCAGCACGGAAGTCGATGTAGATACAGGCATCACCATCTTTAATTTTGCCGATCGGTTCGCCGTTTTCCGCAATCACGAAGGCTGGCATGTATTGATCCTGCAAACCTGGATTCTCGGAACGGTAAGTTTCGACCGCCTCGGTAGCATTTGCAAACTGACGACCAACACCATGGACAGAGGTATTCCAGCCATCTTCGACCATCTTCCAGTTGCTCTCGTAGCGATCAGCCGTAATAACCATGCGGCCACCACCACTTGCAATCCTGTAATCCGGGTCGCCAAGCTTATGCACGAAGTTTTCTAACCTCTGAATAAACTTTGGCTCACTCTGCGGCGGAACATCGCGACCATCAAGCAGGATATGAACGCGAATATGCTCAATACCATCTTTCTGCGCCTGCGCCATCATCTTCTCGAGGTGAGCAATATTTGAGTGAACATTGCCATCGCTAAAAATACCCATAAAATGAAGGGTCTTATCTGTGCCAGCTAGGCGATTCTTAATATCTAGCCATGTTTGCGTTTCGTACGCGCCACCGTCCATTGCCTGCTCAACCGCAGCACTGCGCTGAAGCACGATTTCGCCCGCACCCATCGCATTGTGGCCGACTTCACTATTACCCATGTCACCATCAGGAATACCGACATAATGGCCAGCAGCACCCAGCTGAGCCATTGGATATTTCTGCATCAAGTCATGCAGAGTTTCTAGATGCGCCTGCGTTACAGCGTTATAAGGATTATCTTCAGCAAGACCAACGCCATCCATTACCACGAGGACAACTGGGCCTTTATAGTCGAAATTACTCATAATACTATTTTAGCACGAGCAGTTTATTATCTTAATTTACAGGAGTATAATGGGCGCAAATGAAACAGGTTTCACAGAGAGACATCGCTAGCACCGCCAAAACCCTCAAGGAGGGTGGAGTTGTTGCGGTTCCGACCGAAACCGTTTATGGGCTTGCCGCCTCACTTTCAAGCAAACAAGGCATCGAGAAACTGCTCAAAATCAAAGAGCGACCAGTTGGAAGCAATAAGATTTGCAGTCTCATGCTTCCGAGTGTTAGAGAGCTCGAGAAATATGTCAATCTAAGTAGACTCGAGTACAATCTGGCCGTCCGCTACTTCCCTGGTGAGCTTACTATGATTTTTGATAAACGTGCAGATTTTAAGCATAGTTATTTCGATAATTTCGATACGATCGGGATTCGTATTCCTGCCCACGATTATATGCTTAGACTCCTTAAGAAAACCGGCCCACTCCTCGTCACAAGCGCAAATCCGCGCGGCGAAACTGCTTGCATAAGCGGCAGCGAAGTCAAGAAACGCATGAGCAATATTGATTCGATTGTACGCGGCAAGGCTGGCAATAGCTTGCCTTCTACGATTTTAGATATCCGCAACGGCGAACCTAAGATTCTTCGCCAAGGCGGTCTACTGATCGTTCACTACTAAAAAGAGCCCCCGAGATGGGAGCTCTTTTTGTTTGTAAAATCAAATCGTTACTATTCATGATATACAGGAGGGGAAGGATTAGGTCCCCCTCCTGATAAATGTGCTAAGTTTGGAATATATGCATCCCAAGACGAGCCATGAGTCGCTCTGAATCTGCAGTTGAATACCGAGGTTTTAAGGTCGGTAATTGTCGAGTTCGTGCCAAGGTTTTAAGGTCAGCACTCATCTCCGAAGAAACTGCAAGCTATGCTTTTGCCAAGGTTTTAAGGTCAGCTAGAGCATAAAGATTCTTCGCAAGTCATCGTCGTGTTAGGTAGTCATTTTCCCAAAGTCGGCGTTGTTGTAGGCGGATATTCGGATGATATCGTAGAGCCAAAGCCCTACGGTCGTAGGCGGATATTCGAATGGTCGTAGGCGGATACGGATATATTGCACAAGGCCTAGCCCTGCGCAGTGATCTTTGATAGACGAGTTAATCCAAGTAGAAGATCGGCACCATTATGCCGGCAACTTCACCTGAATTAGCATCGTATGTGACGCCGGGGTCAGTCACGTCCTCGACGACAGAAGTTGTCGATCCTCCAGAATCATCCTCGAGCGAGGTGCCGCCACTGTCAAGAGTTGCGGGGTCGGTCTCGGAGTCGGAAGTATCAGTCTTGTTATCCTCGATAGCAGTAACAGTTGCTGCGGCTTCCTTTTCGTGAGTCTCGTTGTCATTGCTTTCTGCAACAAGAACGGGGGTCTCAGGAGTAGACTGCTGAGCGTCGCCGTTAGGCTTATCGTCGTCGGATTCGTTATCTGTCTGAACGTTACCAGCTGCGTCGGTCGGAGCGGAAGCGGCAGTCTTGGATCCCCAAGAAGGACGAGTGCCGGGCTGAGTATTCGCAGTTTCAACCGGATCAGTCTGAGTTGCGTCGGTAGTCATCGGCGCATTATCAGGGTCGGTTTCAACATTGACAGCCTGGGTCGTATTCTTCGGCTCAAGTGTCGTGGTTGCTTCCGTTGTTGTCTCAGAAGTTGTGGTTTCCGAGGTCGTTGTTGTCGTGTCCGTAGACGTCGTTGTAGTTTCCGAAGTAGAGGTCGTCTCGGATGTCGTCTCCGAGGTGGTCTCTGAAGTAGTTTCAGAGGTTGTCTCAGATGTCGTAGTATCCGAGGTCGTTGTTGTCGTGTCCGTTGTTGTCGTCTCAGAGGTAGTCTCCGAGGTGGTCTCTGAAGTGGTTTCAGAGGTCGTCTCAGATGTCGTCTCCGAGGTGGTGGTTTCCGTCGTAGTCGTACTAGTCGACGTCGACGTAGACGTTGTAGTAGTAGTCGTCGTTGTCGAGGTAGTAGTTGTCGTGGTTGTGGTCGATGTGGTAGTGGTCGTAGTCGGCTCGGTAGTCGGCTCGGTGGTGGTTGTCGTCACGGTAGTAGTCTCTTCCGGAATGGCGATGACATCAACCATCTGGAAAGAGCACTCGAGACGAAAACGAATCACGATGGAGCCGTCCTTGTTCGAGAAGACGAGTGCATGACCGCTGTTGTTCCAGCGACTCTCGGGCTGAACCATCACCTGGGGGATCTGGTCGTAGCCCATGAAGGTCTGGTAACACATTGAATGATATGTGCCGATTTCGGCGATCTCCGGAGTGAGGTTCTTGAGAGCCTCTTTGACGACTGCGACGTCGCCATACCAGTAGTCCGAGTCGTTAGCATAGTGTCTAGCGGCAGCATTAATACGATCAATCTCGACCGCATAAGCAGCTTCGCTCTTCTGCACTTTGCCTGTAAGACCCATAACCTTCGCAACGCCTGCAACTGTGGCTGCGGCCATAGCGGGGTCTTCATAGAGGTGCTTATTAAAAATGTTAACAGCTTCCTCTACGGTGATGCCGCTGTAGTACTGGTCCGGGCCATAGTTGTGGTCGTTGTTGACGATGCCGTCGTCCTGAACGTCCCAGTTGTAATAGTGCGGGTCGGGACCCTTTTCGGACTTGGCGGTCGTAGTGACGGATGCAGCAGGCTTTTCAGTCGCTGCGGCGGACGTTGCTGCCAGCTGAGTAGCTTCAGCGGAGGAGTTTCCTACCAGGGCTGCAGCCACGATGGGCTCGTCCTTAACAGTAGTTCTCTCTGCTGCGCCACAGCCGGTGAGCAGTGGCATCACCAAACTCATGGTGAGTGCCAGGATGATGGCCCCAATCAGGGGTCTGCGGTTGCGTTTCGTCATATTATCACATCCTTTCGCTTCGACGAAACATTTACTTTGCCTCCTTCGGCTTTGCGGGTGACTGTAGGAAAATAAAAAATTCCTTACTGTGCGTAAACTTCATGCACAGTAATGATTTGACTTTAAAGATGTAAAAGTCCCTCCCCTGCCCCTCACCTCTGTTAGAGAAAGCAGAAAACTTACGCTTGTATAATAGCAGATTTTTGCTTTTTTGTCAATACATAAGGGGTTTGAAATGGCGAAACAAAAATCGGCCGCGTGCCCGGCCGATTCTCTAGCTGTTACGCGCCCACCCTGGGGCACATTGTTTTGTTTTAATCCGCTGTTTGTTTTTGTTTTCAGTCTCCACACTGTCCACTTTTCAGTGGAACCCCGTGAAGCGTACCAGCTGTTTAAATTAAAGCAAGAAAAAGCTTAAGCGTCAAGCCTATTCTGCGAAATCTTCAAAATCCTCGTCCTCATCCTCGGCGGGATTAAGTTCGATGACAGCGCCACGATCACCCTTCTGATACTTCTGATGATGAGCGCGATGCTTTTGTTCTTTACGTTCGAGCGTAATGACCGGAAGAGCTTCGGCGTCTTCGTCAGTCTCTTCGGGTTTTTCTTCCTTCTGCTCTTTCTTCTTTTGTTCGGAAATAATCTTTGCAAGCTCGCGAAGCACTTCAGTCAAACCTTGATGAGCAGCGCTAGACATCGCCATAATCTTAGCGGCCGGATTCACTTCAAGGATAGCCTGTTTTTGCATATTAATCATATCCTCATCAAGGCCTTCAGTCTTGGTTAGGACAACTAATTCTGGACGAGCGGCGAGCTCCTTGGAATAGTTTTCAAGCTCTGTGCGGATATCTTTATATGCCTTACCAGCATCGTCATTATATACGTCGACAAGATGAAGGAGAACCTTTGTGCGCTCAACATGACGAAGGAACTGATCGCCAAGCCCTTTGCCCTCGGATGCACCTTCAATAAGACCTGGGATATCTGCAATTAAGATACTAGAATCATCAACCTTAGCAACACCAAGATTTGGCGTAAGGGTCGTGAATGGATAATCTGCGATTTCTGGCGTAGCATTACTTACGACCGAGAGGAAGGTAGACTTACCAGCATTCGGGAAGCCAACTAAGCCAACATCGGCAATGAGCTTGAGCTCGAGCTCAGCCTCAAACGATTCGCCTGGATTGCCAAGCTCAGCAATCTTTGGCGTCTGACGCACAGAACTGCGGAAATGCCAGTTACCATAGCCGCCGTCGCCGCCATGAGCGACGATTTCACGCTGACCATCACGAACGAGATCGGCAACAATCTCGCCATCGCGCTTCACGACAGTACCGACTGGAACCTCAACTTCGAGATCCTTGCCGGATTTACCAGAGCTTTTCTGACCAGAGCCAGCTTTGCCATCTTCGGCAATAAGCTTAGGCTGAAAGCGAAAGTCTATAAGGGTATTGCAATCTTTACTGGCCACAAAAACCACATCGCCGCCCTTCCCGCCGTCGCCGCCATCTGGGCCGCCTTTAGGAATATAGATTTCGCGACGGAAAGAAATTGCGCCGTTGCCGCCTTTACCAGCACGGATAATAACTTTCGCTGTATCAACAAACATATCTGTATTATGCCATATTTTCAGACGTTTAGCAATAATGCCTGTTCTTATTAACGGCCGTGAATATAGTTGAAGCCCATAGCGTCACCCCAGTCGATCGTAGACTGATAGACGTGGTTAAACATACCATTTGGACCTGCGTAGTTCATTTCCTGAATCGTAATCGAGTTGCCGTAGTCAACATCAACAACAACCGCAACGTGACCATAGTAGCCACTCATCGATTGCATAATTGCGCCGTAAGCAGGAGTCTGGTTAACCGTAAAACCACGGGAACCGAAGCTCCAAGCCCAGTCACGAGCGTTACCAACGGTACCACCTGGCAAGCGGTAGCTTTCTGGCAAAGCACCAGTATCGACAGCGTGATTACGCCAGTACCAAGCAAACCAAGTACAGTTACCGAAGGCACCTGGGTCCATCACGCCGGTATTATCGCGGTAATTATAGACACTAGCCCAATAACCGTAGCTACCGATCTCGATCATATTCTTGCGCGTGCCGGAGTTCGTGCTGTAAGCATAGTAAGTTGGGGTCGAGATAACGGTCGGAGCTGGTGCAGGTGGTTCATACTCTGGACGCTCCTTTTCTGGCAAATCACCACCAGGAAGAATAATCCTCGTATCTTCCTCAAGATCATTATCGACTTCAAGGTCGTTATAGGCAATAATTTCGTCCTTATTGGAGCCATATTTATCCGCAAGATCTTCAATCGTATCGCCATCTTTAACCTTATAAACAATACCATCAACACTCGGAATAAGAAGAGTGTCGCCTTCTTCAACATCTTCCTCCTTCATGTCATTCGACCAGCGAATGTGATCTTTTGACACTCCGTAAGCATCAGCGATCGAGGCAAGAGTATCGCCATCTTTTACGGTATAGCTAATAATACCGCGAGAAAGGTTACTAGTATCAATAACAGTCGGCTTATCATTAATCGTATTAGTCTGAGTACTAATAGTACCAGTTTCGTCATAGTGATTACTGATCGTAACGAAGTTTTCGCCAGAGGTGGAAGCAGATGGCAATTCAAGCGTATCAGCAATACTTGCTACGACATAAGATTCAGAGACCTGGTCAGCCGTAACACGGAAATTGACATCAGAAAAGTTGGATGCGATTGGTGAGCTAGCATCCTCAACCTTAACATTGGAACCGAAAACCATCAAAGCGATAAGCAATGCGGAACCAGTCAAATACGGTAATAATTTAAGAAATAGTAATTGAAATCTTTTCATAAATAATTGTAATGCCCCACCGCAAAACGGGTGGTATTTTAGCTTGAATTACTCTGAATGATACTAAAATACTGTTACCATTATAACACAAGCTTTTCGGCACGCAAATTTTACAAGTAGCCGCACATCTCCTGGCAATGCTCTTCGATATTGCGATTATGTTCAGCTTCGGTGCGAGCATAATACATTTTACCGTCGTCGCCCGTCAAGAAGTAAAGATAGTCGCCCTCGGCCGGGTTTGCTACTGCTTTGAGTGCGCCCGCGCCAGGCGTGGAGATTGCTGTCGGCGGTAAGCCATTGCATTTGCGCGAGTTCCACGGGCAAGGTGTTGTAGTTAGATAGCTCATATCGGTTTTATCACGATTTGGGTCTTGCTGGTCGGCATAGTAGCCAATAATAGCATCAGAACCAAGCGGAACATCGATTGAGAGGCGAAGCAAGAATACCTGCGCCACCTGCGGCATATCGTCCGGAATAATGCCAGACTCTTTTTGGACAACAGAAGCCAAAACAATGGCTTCGTGCAGACTTAGCCCTTGAGCCTTAAAGCCATCTTGAAGCTTACTCTCCTTAATTACGCTCCACATCTGATCAAATGTACGCTCTAGAATCTCCTCAACCGGCGTGCCGACATAGAATTCGTAGGTTTCGCCAAAAATGTAACCTTCTAGCGAAGCATCGGCTGGCTTCGAGACGAGCAATTCATGATCGTAGTTTTTATTAAAGGCTGTAGTAATCTCATTATCCGTATAGCCCTTGTCTTTTAGGCGCTGGCGAGCATCAGCAAGCGTGCCTCCCGGCAAAAATGTAATCCTAAAGGTCTGCATATCTGGGCCGGCATTAAAATTCTTTGCAATTTTATCTACGGCCATATCTTTCGAAATCGAATAGGTTCCTGGAAGAATTGTCAAATTCTTAGCCTCGAATTTGTAATAAAGCCTAAAAACTAGCGCAGAACGAATGAGGCCTTCACTCTCGAGCTTTTCCGCGATTGATACAACTGTAGCATTTTCCTCAACTTCAAAATCCACAACCTCGCAACTGCCAGCACTACAGTCAGTATCGACTGGGCGAAGTGAGCGTTTATAATAGACGAAGCAAGAAATTGTGACCGCAACAACAATGAATAACAAAATAAAGACGGCTGTTATAGCGACACGCAACTTGCGAAACTTTGATTTATAGTAGGACATTAACCTCCTTAATTATTTTCTGTGACAAATCTGTCAAAATTCTCAAGGAAGTCCTGGAGAATAATTGTGGCGGCCTCGGAATCTACAAGGCCATTCGCGCGATCACGGCGCGTTAATTCTTTTTTGCGAGACAAATTCGATTCTGCTTGAACAGAGGTCAAAGACTCATCCTGAAAGACAATCTTCGGCACTATCTGATCTTGCTCTTTGAGATAATTTACTAATTTATTAACGAAATCCTTCACGAATTCCGTCTGTTTAGTTTCTTCTCCCTTACTATTACGCGGGAAGCCAGAAACTAAAATTTCGGCTTTTTCAAGGCGACAAGCCTTGGCGATATTTTTAAACTCATCGCCATCAACCGGAATCATTTCGCGTGGCACGGCGATTTTAACCGCCGTATCCGCGAATGCAACGCCTACCCTCTTTTCGCCAATGTCTAAACAGAGGATACGCATTATTGAACTAGTTCTATTGTAACTTTTACTCTTTCAGCTTCTTTTGGAATCTTGTAATTGAATGATGGGAAAGTCTTTACTTCAACATCCTGAACGCCATTGATAGACTTCAAGCTCGTACGAACTTCACCTGCTTTCTTACCGAGAGACCTCTCGAATACCATATCCTCGTTAACTTCTGGCGCAACTAGAACGGTACTCTTGAGCTTAGCCGTAATACTTGCGTCACCCTTCTTGAAACTTTCGAAGAAAACACTATCTTTCTCTGCGCTTGCGTTTGTATTGGACGACTCAGTAAGCTTCTTTTCAAAGCCGGAGACGCCAGAGGAATAAATAGTCTGTGTATCGTCGCCAAGATCTTTAAGAGCCTTCTTGGAAATATAGTCATTAATATCTTTGCGTTTTACAGCATAGACAGTATATTTGCGTTCAGCCGTAAGCTTCGCCTTACCATCTTTAACCTCGCCTTCAACATCCGGATCGCTTGTATATTTTACTTCGCTCACATCGAGGCTTGATTCAATAATGAGATAATCGCTGCCAAACTGGGCTTTCAATTCAGAAACAACCTCTTTATCGCTTGGGAGAGTAAGATTGCCTTTGGCGCGATCAATATCATCTTTGCTAACAACCTTAGCGATTTCGCTAGTACCGCCAGTCATTTCAGAGCTAGAGAAACTCAAGCTCTTAGCATACCAAGCATCAGAGTTCAAACTCCAACCCTCAGTCGTAGCGGCGATGTTATATTTATCGCCATTCTCGACGGCTTCGACAGGAATAGCACCAAACGAAGCGTCTTTCGAAAGAGAGCCATGGTCAATCGAAAAATCTTCATATGTTAGCGACCTACCCTCGGTCACCTTATACGCCACTTCGCCGAAGATAAAGATCGAGCCTGCATTAATGGATGCGCCGAGCTTGGCGTTATCTACGCTTACCTTGGTTCCAGCTGGAATAGTTGCAGTAATTGTACCCGTAGCCTTCTGACCTTTATCCAATTCACCGGTGGCCTCGAATTCCGTTTCAGCCTTCTTTTCAACTTCCTTCGATTCGATATAGAAAGTGCCGTCTTCGACTTTGGCATTTTCTGGGCTCGTCACAAAGCTTACTTCTTCAGCAAAGTTCTTGGCGGAGGTCTTAATCTTGATTGCGATATTTGCAGCCGGCGCAATCACGAAAGCCCATACACAGAACAAGACAATACCGAGAGTAGCAATGCCGCCAATAATGATCCATTTGCGGTATTTAAGAATATTCGGAACTTTTACTGGAAGAGCACCCTTGGCGCCACGAACAGCCTTCTTTTCTTTCTCGTCTTCCTCATCGAGCTCTAGCGTTTCTGGCTCCTTCTTCTCTTTTGGGGCGTCCTTAGCGACTTTGTAAGCTGGGCGAGTTTCGGCGTTAATATCCTCACCTTCACTAGCCTCTTCCTTTGCCTCTTCGGCGACAGGTTCAGCCTTTTTCTTGGCTGGCTTAGCAGCCTCGATCACGTCGCTTGGCTCATCGCCGTATTCTTTGGCACTGACGGTTGGAAGCTGCGGCTTACTGTTCAAAGACTTAGCAACCGGCATTTTAACAGCCGAAGCAAGTTTCAAAAGCGATTCGTCGGACGAAATTAGGACAATTGCCTTTTCGTTCTGGCGCGCGGTTTTTGCTATAAGTTTGAAGTTGACAGCACTGCGCAAGACGCCTGCCTTCTTCGGAGGTACGAGGGCGACGATCTTATTCTTCGCAGATTTAATGTTCGCAAGAATATCTGTGATATCGTCTTCCGGCTCAATATAGATGACATCTTTATTCATAATGCTATTGTAACATAAGCGTTCACGTAACTACAGACGCGTGCTTATGCTAAAATAATGGTATGGGTTTGTTTAGTAGAAAGTCCGAAAAAAGTAGCTCCGCCATACAAGATGCGGCCGTGATTTCCTCTGGAAACATGGACGAAATTGCCGAGAAAAAGAAAGAACAGAACCAGATGAGCGAGCTGGTTTTACAATACATCCCTGAAGGTGTAGTCATAATCGATAACAACTTAAATATTCGCCTTACTAATCCTGCTTCCGAGAATATGATCGGTAAAAGCAAGGATGAAATTATTGGTATTCGCTACGATTCTTCAATCAAACTACTAGACAAGGATAACAATCCAGTCACGGAACAAAATGACCCGATTCTTTATGTTTTCAATTCTGGCCAGATGGGCGAAACGAAAGATTACCAGATTCAAACCCAAGGTAGCGATCGCATCACTCCAGTTTCGATTATTGTAATGCCAACCAATGGCGCAAAGTCTAACCTCGTTGTAACCTTCCGCGACGTTACAAAGCAGCTCAAAGAGGAGAGTGAAAAGAACGACTTTATTTCTACCGCTAGCCACGAAATGCGTACACCAGTTGCTAGTATCGAGGGCTATCTTGGTCTCGCTTTGAATCCCGCAACTGCTACGATCGACGCTCGCGCAAAGGCTTATCTAGACAAAGCACACGAAGCTTCGCAGCACCTCGGCAAGCTTTTTCAGGATTTGCTCGATACGACCAAGATGGATGACCACAAGGTTAAATATAATTTCGTCCCGTGCGAAATGACCGAAACCGTAAAATCTATCGCCGACGGACATATGCCATCTGCTCAGGCCAAGGGTCTGCAATACCAGTTTGGCGGATCCGCAGGCGAATCACAGCTTAGCGGTAACCGCGTAATTGGCCAGCTTCTCTACGCCAGCATCGACCTAGATTGCTTACGCGAAATCGTAGATAACTTAATTGAAAATGCCATTAAATATACCAAACAAGGTTTTGTAAATGTGAGCGTCACGGGCGATGATACAAATGTCATTATTTCGGTTCAGGATTCCGGCATCGGTATGCCGTCCGAAGAGCTTCCGCATGTCTTTCAGAAGTTTTATCGTATCGACAATAGCGACACGCGTGAAATTGGCGGCACTGGTCTCGGCCTTTATCTCGTAAAGCAACGCGTCGAGCAAATGAAGGGTCGCATCTGGGTCGAGAGTACGCTTGGCAAAGGCTCAACTTTCTTCGTAAGCTTTCCTCGCATGGATGCCGAAACTTACCAGCAGGCCAAATTTGTTTATGACAATGTAAAGAAACAAGAACAAAATAAGTTGCTAGAAAATTAAGCATAAGTAGTATAAAATAGGAGGCAGTATGACCAAGATAATGTTAGTCGAAGACGATAAGTCTTTACGCGAAATTTATAGTATCAGGTTGGTCGCAGAAGGCTACAATATCGTTTCTGCCGGTGACGGCGAAGAGGGTCTTGCCCTTGCCGTTCAGGAGAAACCAGATCTCATCATCGCAGATGTGATGATGCCAAAGATTTCTGGCTTCGATATGCTAGACATTCTTCGCTCTACTCCTGAAACTGCAAATGTAAAAGTAATTATGATGACCGCGCTTTCGAGCGACGATCAGCGCCAACGCGGCGAAGCCCTTGGCGCCAACAAATATCTCGTTAAGTCGCAAGTCGGCATCGAGGATGTTGTTAATACTGTTCACGAATTATTACAAGATACGCCAAATACCAATGCGGCCAGCAATCTTGATACCGTTGCAGCAATCCCAGTACAGCAGCCAGCCCCAGGCGAGGCAATTACTCCTGCTACTCCAAACTACGAAAGCCAACCTCAAGTAGCAGCTCAGCCAGCGCCAGTCGCACCAGTTGCGCCAGTAGCTCCGGCCGCTCCAGTTGCAGCCATGCCTGCCGCTCCAGCCATGCCAACTCAGGAAGTTTCTATGCCAGCTGCGCCAGTCGCGCCAGCACCAGTTATGTCCGAAATGCCAGTCGCGCCAGTAGCTCCGGCCGCTCCAGCTCCAGCACAAGAAATTGTTAACGCTCAGCTCGTAACTGATGCTCCAGCAGCCCCTGCAACACCTGTAGCTCCTGCAGCACCAGTAGCTCCTGCAGCTCCCGCAGCAGAAATGCCAGTCATGGAACCAATCGTTGCTACTCCAGACGAAAATCAAGCTGAGGCTTTAGCCGCCGCGCAGGCCGCCGCTTTGGCTGCAGCCCAGGTAGCAGAAGCGCCCGTTGCTCCAGAGGCGCCACAGGTTCCACCAATGCCAGAACCAGCTCCAGTAGCGCCAGCAATGCCAGAAGCTCCAGTTGCACCAGCAGCTCCAACAATTGAAGTTCCGACAGTTCCAGTCGCTGAAGCTCCGGTAGCTCCAGCAATGGAAGCTCCAGTAGCTCCAGTAATGCCAGCAAAAGCACCGGTCGCGCCAGTTGCGGAGATTCCAACTCCACAGATTAGTGGCGCATCGTCAGGAATGCCTGCTGATGGCTCAGCAAACATGAATTTTAGCGCTCAGACCACAGGTGGCGAACGCGTAATTCAGCCAATTTCAGATATGAATGCACCGTCCAATCGCGATCGCATCGCAGCAGAAATGGACTCAATCTTAAACGGGAACGAACCGCCGACAGACAACCCTTTTAATGTGCCGACTCCTCCACAACTAAATATCCCGAGCGAGCCGGCTAACAAAAGGGATGAAAACACAAGCGAACCAGCTCCGGAGCCTAAGTTAGAACTTAGCAATGCTCCGAAGCCTGAGCTTGACGACATCAAAATTGAAGATTTTTCCGATAAGGTTTCCGAGAAGCCAATTGATTTTGGTGACCGCGAGACTACTATCAATACCGCACCAATCGATACTTCTGGGATTGACCAGTTCGAAAAAGAACAGGTCGCAGAGGCCGAGGCGAATGCTGAGCATAACGATTTACTAGCCGAACCTGGCGAAGATGCCGAAGTTGAGGCGATTACTCCTGCATATATGAACGACCTAACTTCACAACTGGTTGTCGACGGGGAAAATAACCAGTCGGAACTAGATAACCCACTCGCAGCCGAGATGGCGCGCGAGCTAGCAGATGATCCTGCAACACTTGAGGCTGAGCGCTTGCGTGAAACTGGCGAGGCTAAGGATATTATTGCCGAACAAACCGGTAGTTTCCTAAGCGAGGACGAAATTAATGAGGCCTTGCCAGATTTCTTGAAGTCCGAAAATCTTACTAATGTCGGTCCAAACATCCAAAGCGCACCAATCGAGGCTAAAGAAGAAGCCAAAGAAGACGAAGAAGAATCCGAAGCTCCAAAACCTGGTGAGCCAAATGTCGTCTTGCCAGATGCGACAATTTAGTTTTTAATATCTAATTATGGACGAGCAGGAACAGATTAGGCTCAACAAGTTTTTGAGCACCAATTACGGAATCTCGCGCCGAGAGGCAGACGAGCTGATTTCTGCTGGCAAAGTTTTAATAAACGGCGAAAAGGCGGTTTTGGGAGCTAGAATCGGCAAGAACGACAAGGTTTTAGTGTCCGGAAAGACGGTTCTAGAGACTAAATTGCGCTATTTTGCCCTTAATAAGCCCGTAGGTTATGTTTGTAGCAGAAAGAGACAAGGTGACGCCCCGACTATTTACGAGCTCCTACCGCACGAATTACAGAATCTAAAGAGTGTTGGTCGCCTAGATAAAGACTCTTCCGGTATTATTTTGCTGACAAATGATGGCGATTTTGCTTTTAAGATGACACATCCAAGCTTCCAGAAGATCAAGATTTATGAAGCCGAAATCGATCGAGATTTAGAGCCGCTCCACCGTCAGATGATTTCAGATTTTGGCGTAACTTTGCAGGATGGCAAAAGTAAGCTTGGACTTGAACGCATTAAGGGAGAGAAAAAGTGGCGCGTCACAATGAGCGAAGGTCGCAATCGTCAGATCCGTAGGACATTTGAAGCACTTGGATACAAAGTAGTCGCCCTTCATCGTACAGCATTTGGACCTTATTCGCTTTCAGGATTAAAGCCTGGCGAGTTCGTAGAATTCAAAGTGTAAAAACGCGGCGCTGAAACACCGCGTTTTTGCTTAAATTAGTTCTTGAGGAGACGGGTAAGTTTGGCTTTGAGACTATGATCATCACCGGTACCCATAAGCGTATCCATACCGACACGGAGCAGACCCATCGCAGTCACAAAAGTATGATCGAGCTGACGGTCAGTGCGGTTTTCAATACCCTCAATTTCATCTGGATCGATTAGGCTAATGATAGGACGGCGCGCAAATGGCAGCTCTTTATACCAATCACTCGTAGCGAGCGTTTCGGAAATAGCACTTAGGCTCGCGCCACCACCGCAAAGCAGCACCTGGTTTGGCAAGGTTTCAACTTGGTCAAACTCCTCAATTGCGAGCTCGACACCAGATTGCCAGACCTCAAGGTTGCGCTCAACTGCCTTTTCGAACTTCGCACGGAGCTCTTCCGGCATTTCTGGACTATCCGCCAATAATTTCAGTTTCTCTGCTTCTTTAAAGCTGAGGCCAAGACGATTTGCGATTTGATGCGTAAAGCTGCGACCGCCAATCGAGAACATCTTCGTACCCTCAACACCGCCATCATCAACAATCGCGATATCTGTCGTACCACCACCAATATCCATAACAATACCCGAGAAGTTAGATTCGAGATCATTGCCGAGACAAGCACGACAAACTGCAAATGGTTCAACTGCGACCGTTACGAGATCGAGCTGGAGCTCATCACAGACGCGCTCGATTGCGGAAATATGGACAAGCGGAGCGAAGGCAGTATAAATCTGAACGACCACTTCCTTACCCTTGAAGCCAATTGGATTTGAGACTTTATAGCCATCAATGCGAAGCGAAACGAGCGCAGAATTAATGAGACGAACTTCGACATCCGGGTTATTGGTTTCGATCGCAACCTCACGGCGAGCCTTTTCGCCGGCGCGATTCTGGACCTGATTAATAATCTTAGTCATTTCCTCGTCAGTAATAGGCTTGTCTGCCTCGGCGCGGCGATATTTAATGCTAGCAGTGTTACCCTTGATAAGCTCGCCAGCGATGCCAACGATTACTTCTTGAGCACGAACGCCGGCCATTTCTTCGGCTTTAATAAGAGCTTCTTCGCAAGTCTTCGCGACACCCTCAATGTCCGCAATTGCACCCGCATGCATATTATGTGGAGCTTCGTGCGCCTTGCCGACTCCTACGATTTTAAGATTGCCCTTACCCTTCTTCGCAATGAGGGCTTTAACATATTCAGTACCAATATCTAGAGCAAGGAGATAATCGTCAGGATTCTTCATGCTGACATTGGTGCGCTTTTCTTCTTGAGCGCTACCTTTAGAGAAGTTAGAAAATCTTTGCAAAATGCTCATGTTAGGGATATTATAACACCTTTTTAGAAAGCTCGCCAAAGAGAGGGGTAATCGTCTATCATACTTATGCTTACCAGTTTTCTTCGAAATAGGTTATTATCCTCTTCATGAAAAAGAAAATGGGAAGGTTAATCAGAAATAATACGATATTCTACGGACTCGAGGAGGATGGAGTAAACTTCCTACTTTCGCAGGGCTTCAATATCGAGCTAGTTAGACCTTCGAATACCCAGAAGAACAAGAATCCTGATATTTGGATGTTTGGAAAAACTTGGGAGATTAAGACCCCGATTTCGGGTAATCTAACCACGATTGAGCGAAAGATTACGAAAGGTGGCAGACAAGCCGAGAACCTAATAATAGATCTACGTTTTGTAAAGGCGAGCGAAGCCAGAAGCATAAAAGCACTCACGAATCGCTTTCAAAAATCTAGAAGAGTTAAGAGTCTAATAATTATCAGTAAAACGCATGGCCTTGTAGTTATAGATAAGAAATAGTATAATAGAATCGTTAGGCGACCTATGGTCATCGGATAGTAGGCCAAGCCTAACAATTGAAAAGTTGGCGACCTATGGTCATCGGATAGTAGGCCAAGCCTTCTTTTTTATTGGGCTTTTAGATATATAAAATACCGCCCTCGTCGAGCGGTATTCTTTTTACTCTAAGATCGCCTTAATTCTACGGACGCCGGCGGAGCTGGCTTCTTCCTTCTGAATCTTGAAGTGACCCAAAACACCCGTATGCTCAACATGTGGACCACCACAAACTTCGCGCGAAGTCGGGTTATCCCAGTCGCCGATCGTATAGACCGTGAGCTTCTCTGGATACTTATCCCAGAAGCTACCATGAGCCTTCAATTCGTTCTTGGCATATTCTTTGTCATATTCATCATGAACGACTGGCAAGTCCGCCTTAATCCATTCATTAACCTGATCCTCAAGTCGCTGCAACTCTTCTTTGCTAAGCTTATGATCACACGCAAAGTCCAAGCGCATGCGTTCGGCCGTAATATTCGAGCCGCGCTGATAGCTATCCGCATCAATCAACTTCTGAATCGCCGCGAGCAACAAGTGGGTTGCCGTATGATACTTCGTGGACATCTCGCCATGATCTTCGAGACCACCCTTAAACATGCCCTTTGATGCAGTTTTAGAACGATTGCGTTGTTCCTCAAGCGCAGCATTAAACTCTTCGCGCCAGTTTTCACTAAGTGGAATATCCTCGCGGAAAGCCTCCTCGACAGACAATTCCATTGGGAAGCCATAAGTATCCTGAAGCATAAAGATTTCCTTACCCGTAAGACCAGCTTCTTTGAGCTTGCCAAGCTCCTTCATGCCGCGATTGAGCGTGCGGCGGAAGGCCTGCTCTTCCTTAGTTAATACAGCCAAAACCTCGTCGCGATGCGTCAAGATATCGTCTGGGAGGTCCTTGTAGTTTTCAGCAATAATTGGAAGAATATTCTCGAGGAAGTTCTGCTCAATGCCGAGATTCAAAGCCTTCAAAATCGCACGGCGAATAATACGGCGGAGCGCATAACCATGCTGCTTATTGCTTGGTACGAGACCCTGAGCGGTCAAAAGATAAGCACCGCGGAGATGATCGGCGATAATACGCATCTCGCTCGTATTCGTTTCATAGTCCTTACCGGAAATCTCAGCAAGCTTATCAATAATTGGTTTCAAGAGCGAAATCTGGAAGATATCGAAGGAATCGATACTTGCAGCCGTTACACGCTCGAGGCCGGAGCCGAAGTCAACATTCTTCTGTTCGAGCTCTTCGAAAGTACCGTCCTCTTTGCGACGATACTGCATGAAGACCTGGTTACCGATTTCCATAAAGCGTGCGCCGTCGGATGCTGGATGGCTTTGGCCATACTTCTCAATATCTTGCTTATCTTCGCCAAAATCATAGAAGACCTCAGAATCTGGACCGCATGGGTCGCCAATTGGAGTAGTTTCGATGCCGCCACCGCGAGACCACCAGTTTTCTTTATCGTTATAGAAGAAGATACGCTCGCCTTCCTTTATACCGCGCTGGTCACCATTCTCCGCGGTGTCAATTTCAGCGATCTTAGCATCGATGCCGGCCTCAGCAAAAACCTTCTGCCAAATCGAGGCAGCCTCGTCGTCGCGTGGGATGCCGTATTTTTCAGAACCAATAAAGCAGGTGACATAAATCTTGGCCGGATCAAGGCCAATTTGCTGCGTCAAGAAAGTAAAGAAGTTGCGAATCTGCTCCTCTTTGAAATAATCACCGAGAGACCAGTTGCCGAGCATCTCAAAGACCGTCGAGTGGCGAGGGTCGCCAATGTCGTCAATATCCTGCAAGCGAAGGCATGGCTGAGAATTCGTCAAGCGAGTGCCGTTTTCATGTTTCTTGCCCAAAAGATAAGGCATAAGTGGCTGCATGCCAGAGCCCGTAAAAAGCGTAGTTGGATCGTTTTCGAGAACCAAGGCGGCCGGCGCAATCTGCACATGGCCTTTACTTTTCATAAAATCTAGATATTTTTGACGGACTTCACTTGCTTTCATAGGGGATATTCTACCATATTTTTACAGATATGGCGAATGGCGAGAGCAGGAAAAATCCCCGCCGAAGCAGGGATTTCATAGTTAATCGTCTTTGCTCCACTCGATATGGTCAACGAAGCGACCATAAGCGTGACGCGCGCAAGCTGCAAGGATTTTCTCGTCTGTAACATCTTTCTTCAAGCGATCGCCCGGATAAACCTCAATCCACTCACAGTCATGGCCGGTAACCAGCACACGAGTCGGAGTAACTTTCATCAGTTCTTCGGTCAGATACCAGATGCCGCCACCGCCTTCGCCGAGATTAAGGAGCTCATTGTCGGCAGTTCTTTCGAGATCTTCCAGCCAGTCAAGGGTCGAATGAAGCATAATAGCCGCCTTCTTACCGATAGCATCCTCAATTCTGTCAGCAAAACCCATAAACATACGCTCGTATACCCCGTCTATTTCTTCGCGCTCCTCATAAAAATGCGCAAGCACGTTTTCAAGGTCGTATGGGCATGCAATACGGCGAGCAGCAGGACGAATCAGGCGCGCATCCCACCAGGCAATCGCCACGCGCGTAGGAGTCGAGTATTTTGTTTTGTCGAGCAGGCAAGCCTTATGCATTGCTGTTGAGAACTCAAGCCAGTGCGCCCAGTTAGTACGGAGCGGCACTTCGGGATAAGTCCGTTCAAAGGCCTCGAGCGCCTCAGGCATGCAATGAAGAATCTCCATACGGTTGGCCCGGAGATCTTCCGGGAGTATTTCGCCAACAGCTTCGCCGGAGATAATGCCTTCCATCGCGTGCACAAAGCGCATTCCGACAGTATTAATATCACCGTCAAAAGACGCCAGCTGGCAAGCGTACTCAAGGAAGCGCTTGGCATTGGGGCTGCAGTCGATTTTTGCGGGGTCAATCACAGGTCCGGTTTTGAGATGAATTCGAGACATAAATGTCCCCTCCTTTTTAGAATTCGGGCGTGCAGAAGTCTTTACAACTTGTTTAGCCCGGTTTGCAAACTTCTGTCACTGCAAAAGTCTAGAAACCAGGCTAAAAGACGATTCTAAAGAACAAAATTCGAGCATTTGCCCGAATACTCTTACTATAACATATTGTGTGTTTTTGACAAGAATGACCCCTTATTTCAGGGGTCATTTCATTATCTTCTTCCCGGCATTATTGGACCGCCCTGTTGGCCGCCCTGTTGATCCATTCCTGGGCCAGGCATCATGCCAGCATTGCCAGTACTAACAACCATGTCCGAAATCGAAACGGTTTGTATTTCTGTGCCGTCAATAAATAGTGTATAACTTTCGCCAAGGCTCAAATTCGGCGACGAAATCAGGACCGAGCTATATGATTTGCTTGGCTCGTAACCAATCTCGCCAAAGTATAGCGGACCAGTATAGGCACTATTTAGATTCATAAGAACCGACGGTTGCGTAGCAGAGGTTGCATTGACTGCCATACCAGAAGAGCCAACCGCAATCAAAGTACCGCCAGTAATCTTAAACTCGCAGTTGCGATCGCCATAATCTACGGCACCGTTACCATTATTGGTTGGGCCGTCAACATAAACTGTGCCGCCATTAACATACAAGTTACCATTAGAATCGAGACCGTCACCGGACGCATTAATATAGATGCTACCGCCATTGATTGTAAGGTTTTTACTTACGTCACCAGCAAACGGATCCTGAGCCGCGCCCGTATCTGAGCCGCCAGCCGCATTGAAGCCATCATCAGATGAAACAACCGTGATTTCGCCGCCGTTGACCGTAATTTCGCCACCTTCAACACCCTCGTAGGACTTCTTAATTTCAACCATGCCATCATCGATAACGATTGTCTTGTCCGCATGGAGACCATCATCTCCCGCTGTTATTTCTAGATTTCCGCCAGAAATTACAATACTCGCCACTGAATGCAAGGCATCGGCCGATGAAGTAATCTGAATATCTCCGCCAGCGATCTCCATATCGCCCTTTTCTTCTTCGTTCGAAGTCTTGAGGCCATGATCGCCAGCCGTAATCGAGATATCTCCGCCCGAAATCTTGATAGAATCCTTGCCGACAATTCCCTCATCGCTCGCTGTAATGTCTAGCTTGCCGCCAGAAATCTCGAGATCATCCTTACCTACAATACCATCAATGTTCGAGTCAAGAATGAGCGAGCCTTCGCCCGTAATAGCGAGATCGGATTTGGAATAGATTGCGCCATTCTCGTCCTCAGTCGCGGTTGCCGTAATTTCATTCTCGCCCTTCAGTTCAATATATACATTATCCGCAGATACGACATTGATTGCGGGGCCATTAGTATTAGAAATGACAATCGAGTTTAAGATTAGCTGCACGTCCGCCTTGCCAGCATCAATTGTGACGGAGCCATCAATAATATCTTCAGACAATTCATAAATACCACCACTCGTAATGCGCGCGCCATACTGTCCAACTTCGAGTTGTTGCGCCTCGCCACTTAGGTTATTGCTCTTTACGCCAGTCACAATACCAGCATCATCAGCTTTCTTGTTTTTGACTATTAAAATGTGGCCGATAATTAACGCAAGCACGAGTAAACCGGCACCACAAAGCCCAATAATCTTGCGATAATCCTTCTTCGTGGCCTGCGTTGAAGTCTTTTTCGTGACCTCTTTCGGAGCTTCCTCGATTACCTTTCGCGATTTCTTCGTATTAGTCTTCTTCACCATCAATTAGAGCTCCTCATCTTCGAGACGCTGCGAAAGCATAACCTTGAGATTGCCGTTCTTAACGCGAATCTTGTCCATTAGCTCTTTCTCGTTCGTATTGTCTTTTAGCACGACTCGATATACAAGTTCAAACAAGCTGCCCATATTAGTTGTTTTGGATTTCTCGAGCACACACTGCTTAGTGTATTTTTTGAAGATATCGTCAAAGATAGTCGTGTAATCTACATCTTCCGGAACAACAACCGTGAGTTTCTTCTCCACTACACCCGTCTCGCCAAAGTGCAAGAAATGGAGAATAAAGAGCAGGACAGAGATAATGACCGTAAATAGTGCTGCAAAGGCAATATATCCCGTGCCAACCGCTAGACCAATCGCCATTGAGAAGAAGACAGAAAGAAGCGAGCGAGAGTTGCCTTCAATCGAACGGAAGCGGACCAGCGAGAAAATACCGACCGTCGCAACACCAGCACCAAGATTGCCGTTAACGAGTAAGATCGCCATTGCGACAAGCGTTGGTAAAATCGCTAGAGTTGTGGCAAAATTTTTCGAACTACGCGAAGTTTTCATATGCGCGAACGCCACGAGCAAACCAAGCGCAAAGCTCGAGCCAATACAAACTAGAAAGTTCTCTAGAGTTAGCTCACTACCTAAAATACTATTAAACATTTTCCTCCTTACTTTTATTTACGATATCTTGAAATCTTTGCTGATAAACAAAACCATATTTCGAAAACGATGCGGGATAAATCTTCATATCCGAGAGAGTCTTAACGAACCATTCCGGAAAAGCACCGAGATTCTTTGCCTCCATAACAACCTCCCCATTCTTGAAGAAAAGTTCACCATTATCGCCAGCTTCGAGGCGCAGATTATCTACGCGGCTGCGAATATCGAAATCGAAGGTCAGACGAAAGCTATGCTTCTCGACTGCGCGGAAGGATTTGCGATCATAGGCAATATATAATGCCGGTCGAGGTTTGTAATAATCGATAAAATGGTCTATCTCTGCCTTAATGATCGGATTGTCTGTTTCGAGCTTGCCGGTTTCAAGATATTGATAGAAATCTTTTAGCCTAACGCTAACACGTCGCTTATTACAGACGCCTTTATATTTCTTCTTAATCTCAATAAAGACCTTGTCTTCGAGCTTAGGAACATAATAACTGCGCACACGAAGCTTCTGCTTAAAGAGTGGCTTCTCCATCGAACGAGAAACTAGCTGAAATTCCGGTGTATCGTAATATACGCTGCAGTTAGTATTAGTCGGATAGACGTCCGGCTCGATTTTATCGCCAAGACGCGAAATGAGCTCCTCATACTGTGCACGAGTAATGAGATACTTGTTTTCCTTACGCTGAAATACTTCTTGAACGCTTGACATACTTTAATTCTATTTGCAAAAGCTAAGAAAAAGCTTAAAATTTTCAGCTTTCGCTTTTATCCATAAGCTCATTGTAACAGATTAGAAGTGCACGATACGGCAAAAATCCGCCAGTATTTCATGGCGGATTTATAACTCCACAGTTTTTGTTTTACTTCGCTTTAGCGGCGACCGCGGCGAATTGCGAGGACTGCACCTGCTGCGGCTACCATGCCACCGAAGATGCCTGCGACGGCAGAGATGCCGGTAGAGGTCTTAGGGTTGTCAGTCTTGCTTTCCTTTTTATCCTCTTTCTTGTCGTCCTTCTTTTCTTCTTCCTTCGGAGTATGAGAGATTGTTAACTTTACATAGTATGGCCTATTATATTTGGCGACGAGATCGCCATCAATCATAACCACAACTTCTTCAGCATCATCGTCGATAGTGACTGAATTCGTGCTACTATTGTATGTACCCCCAGTAACTTTTACCCTCGAAGCGTCAATGTCGTGGATGCTGCTAATGTATTGAGAGAAGATTGCCGGTAGCTCTACTTCGCTTGCCTCGCCAGCAGCCATCTCCAGCTCCTGACCATAGACCAACTGATAACCATTTGTCCCCGAGTTGTCATAGGTAAGATTAGACGGGACACCGCTGAAGTCCGATATATTATTTTCAGCAACATTGAGCCATTCTAGATTCCTAAGCGCGCCAAGAGGTCTTAGGGTAGTAAAGTTATTGTATGCTAAACTTAGATTTTTAATATTCGTTAAACCGGTAAAATACTGATAATCGTCATCATCAAGATCTAGGCCATATATATACAGACTCTCAAGATTAGTCATTGAGCTGACCGCAGAGATGTTGCGTACGGCCGTATTACCAATATTAAAATATGTCAAACTTCCTTTGCTCTGAATGGCACTCAAGTCATTGTCACCAAAGCTAGTACCCCAAAGTTGCAGATATTCGAGATTCTGAAGACCATATATAGGAGAGAAATCCGTCACATCAGTGCGAGCTAGTGATAGTCTTTTAAGATTGCTGAACGCAGACAGCTTACTAATGTCCGTGATTTTAGTATCATACGCAAATAATATCTCGAGGTCGTTAAACGCTGCGTATTGTCCTATTGCATTAACCTTAGTCGAGCTAATAGCTAATGTTTTTAGGTTTGGAGAGAAATACAGAGGCGATATGTCGCTCAGCTCCGAATTACCGCTCAAATCTACTGTTTCTAGAAGCGGTTTATCCGCAAGACCGGCTGGGCTAGAAATTTTATTATTATTAGCGGCTAGAGACTTTAGACCACTTGCTACACTTAATGGCTCAAGGCTAGTAATTTGATTATTATTAGCACCTAGAGCCTTTAGATTGCTTGCTGCACTTAATGGCTCTAGGCTAGTAATTTGATTATTATTAAAACTCAGATATTCTATGCTAGAGTTCCCATCCAAAGGAGCTAAACTGCTGATTTGATTATTATCAACAGCAAGTTGAAATATATACCTATTTGCGAATGGCGCAATACTAGTAATATTATTATCATCAAGACTGAAGCCGCTAAACTGCTCAGGTAGGTTTTCGATACCGGAAAGCGATGAAATACCTTTATTATTACAATAAGTATAGAACCAGCCACTTTGATTCGCCGCACCAATATTAACAGCATTCCCATTTCTCGGCAATGTTACTTGTTCTCCGCCCGGATTCGTTTTAGTCTCTTCGGAGATACAGGTCGCTAAGTTCACATCCTCAAATGTAATCCAATTATCCTCGGCATAAGTATTGTTATAGTTTGCCAAGCCCGCTATACCGAGCGTAGCTGCGATAGCGCCCACAGAAAGGGCTGCTTTTCTCTTTGCAGTTTTCATTTTTTGACCTTTTGTTTTTATTTTTGTTTTTATTTTGACCCTATGTACTTATTAGTATAAGCAGTATAGCGCAAAAAGTCAACGCTTTTTCTTAGTTTTGTTAATACAAAATCTAAGCTTTCACGCCTTTCCCAATTTCTATACTTTTATTCTAATACACTTATGCTTATTAAGCAATAATTCCGCCACCGATGCAGATATCGCCAGAATAGAGTACAATGCTTTGGCCCGGAGTGAGAGATTTCTGCTCGTCTTCGAAAATAAGCATGTCGCCGCGAAGCTTTGCCTTAACAAGCGGCGCGCGATGGCGAATGCGCGCTTCAAGATTGTCTAGATCATGCTCGCCACGAATAACAATATCCTTGAGCTGGATTTCTTTCTTCCAGAGTGAAAGCGAATTAAGATTCTGTGAGACGTAAACGATATTCTTATCCATATCTTTCTTTACGACATAATACGGCAAGCCGGTTTTGAGGCCGAGACCATGGCGCTGACCGAGCGTGTAGAAGATTGCGCCATCGTGCATACCTAGAACCTTCTCGGTTTCAAGCTCTCGAATCTCGCCTGGCTTCGTCTCGACAAATTCGCCAAGAAAATCTCGCATATTTGCCTCACCAACAAAGCAGACACCCATCGATTCGGATTTATGAGCAACCGTAAGACCAACCTTCTCTGCCAGTTTCTTTACATCCGGCTTTAGCATACCGCCAACCGGAAAGATGGTTTTAGGAATAATATCCGCAGAAATTCGATAGAGGAAGTAGGTTTGATCTTTGTTATCATCAACAGCACGAAGAAGATTTTCGCCGTCAGTTCGAGCATAGTGACCAGTCGCGATCGCCTCAGCGCCCTGTTCAAAAGCCGTTTCGGCGAAAAGCTTGAACTTTATCTCCTGGTTGCACATAATGTCCGGATTCGGAGTGTTGCCCTTCTTATATTCCTCGATCATGTAATCCACGACTTTTTGTTTGTATTCCGTTTCAAAATCAAAGACACGAAAATCTATGCCGAGACGCACCGCAGTACGCTTAGCATCTGCTAAATCTTCCGCCCACGGGCATTTCATCCCTGGAAGATTCTTAGACCAATTCTTCATATAGACACCGACAACCTCGTGACCCGCTTCGCGCAAAAGATAAGCCGAAACAGCCGAATCAACGCCGCCAGACATGCCTAGGAATACTTTCATAAGAGATATTATATAATAATTTTCCGTTTTGCAAAATGGCGATTTTATTATATAATATACACAGTAGCAACCTCGAGCGGTCGTGAGGATAACCTCTTAAATTACCAGCGACCCGCAAGAAAGGAGCAGGCTATGGTCTTTCTTAATCAATCTCTTCCCATCGTCCATCGCTATGTCGGCGAAGGCAAGGATCCCAGAATCGAGATCTGTCTTGGCACTAACGACAAGCACGGCAGAGCGCTCTCCATCGAGCTTCCAATCAGTTTCCGCAACGACAAATTTCTCGAGCGTGGCATTCATGAGGATTTAACCTTGGACTGCACCGAGCCTGGTCGTCCTCGCGTCGTCAAGAAGCCGGTTCCGTATACCTGTGACAGCGAATCCGACTGTTTTGCCATCATTACAACTCATCGCGAGACAACAGCGGGCGGCAACGGCAGAGTCTATGATGGCTGCGAAGCTGGCAAAAAGATTGAGGTTATCGCCATTGCAATCGGCTACGACAACGACAACGAAAGCGGCTGCAACTGGTATGACTATGTCCTGAAGGTGCCCTACCACGGCGAATTTTATGTACAGTGGTCAGGATTCCTGTTCGGACACGATTGCATGCCCTGCTGGTACCTGCGCGGCGACGACGAAGAAGTCATCAGCGTCCGCATCGTTGACGCCTCCTTCGACAATAAGCCGTTGGCCAACATCACTTCCGGCGCCAGACTCCCGTACGCTTACGATGATAGAGAAAAATTGCACGTCAGAAAAGGCCCCGTCATGCGCGATGCGATCATGATAGAACCTTAAACAAAAATCCTCCGCTTTCGGGCGGGGGATTTTCATTGCATTTTATTTCGAAGTTCGTGAGATTTCTGCATTAATTGCTTCGCAGATTTTTTCGCCTGCTTCAGCAATACTTTCTTCATCATTCAGCTTGCCCATCGAGATACGAAGCGAGCCAGCAATCTGCTCGTCATTTAGACCGATTGCTTTGAGGGTTGGAGATTTAACACCCTTACTTGCCGCACAGGCCGCACCAGTAGAAAGATAAACTTCTTCCATTTCGAGCGCGAAGATAATGCGCTCAGCATCAATACCCGGAACTGAGAATGAAATAAAACTCGGTAATTGCGTTTTCGGGTTGCCATGAAACTCAATATTTGGAATAGCTTCGAGCTTTTTCACGAGCTTTTGCTTGAGGCCTTGCAAGCGCTTGCGTTCAGCCGTTAAGTGACGCTCAGCATCAGCTAGAGCAATCGCAAAGGCAATTGTCGCCGGAACGTTTTCCGTACCAGAGCGAAGCCCCATTTCCTGACCACCACCAACAGATAGCGGACTAATTTTGACACCGCGACCAACATAAAGTGCACCAATACCCTTCGGACCATAAACCTTAGCCGCATTAATCGTGAGCATATCTACACCGAGGCGGGCAACTTTTGCCTCCATTAAACCCAAGCCCTGCGAAGCATCGCAGTGAAGATAGATTGGGCGCTTTTCGCCGGCCAAAGCGCGGCGCTGACGCTCCGTAAGAATAATACGGGAAATATCACTAATCGGCTGAATCGTGCCAAGCTCACTACTCACCAAACAAACCGAGACCAGCTCGACTTCTGGTGAAATCTTCTTTTCTAGATCCGTTAAAATAACGCGGCCGTTCTTATCTACAGCAATTTCCTCGAAGTTTTTCTTAGCCGCACAAGCACGAACCGCTTGATGCTCAACGGCAGAAATAAGAACCTTTGCATCGTCAGAAACAGTCGAGAAAGCGAGATTGATTGACTCCGTTGCACCAGAAGTCATAACCAAATCTGCGCCCTTCGCGCCAATAACATGCGCTATTTCATCCTTCGCCGCTTCATAAGCGTATCGGACCTTCTGCGCCGGCAAATATGCTGCCGACGGGTTAAAGAAATCGGTATCAAAATATGGCTTCATGACCTCGAAGGCATGCTTTGACAGAGGCGTAGCCGCAGCATGATCGAGATAAATCATGTTAGGCCTTGTAGAGATTCATTTTTAGGAGTTGCAGATAGGCTTTGGTAGCTGCGCGGAAGTGTTCAAGTTCTTCGCCAGAAATCTTATGATAATTACTCTGATCAACCTTCTTATAGACGCCACTTTCGCGAACTTCATAACGAACAGTCACGCCATCTTCATACCAAATCCAAACATTCTTCTGCAAACAGAAAAATTCACGCTGATGACCAGGCTGAACCTCGCCAAAAAGCATGCGGCCAAGTGCAGACTCGGCATTAATTAGTTTGCGCTCAGCTTCAGCCATACGCATCTTGCGAGCGGTTTCTTGGCGTCTGAAACTATTTAGGCGCGACCCAAACTTGCGTTTCTGCATGAAATTACCTCTTCAGAGATAGCGGTCAACTCATCATAAAGATCGAAGACCTTAGTGTTGTTGTTTTGATTTTGTAATTCATAAGGCGCAGCAGAAAGATCAACGGCGTTTACGGTCGTCTTCTGAACATCAGCTACACTGTTAGTTGTAGGAATTCTGAACATAGAGTTGTTGTCTTCCATATAAATACCTATATTTTATAGATTTTCTCGACATTTTTCGTCGTAATTTCGGCAATTTTATCGAGAGTTGTATTGTAATAATCTGCTGCCCACTTTGCAATCTGCAATATGTAGGCGGACTCATTTATTTTACCACGAAATGGCGCTGGTGTCAAGTATGGGGCATCCGTTTCAAGGATTATTCTCTCGAGAGGCGGATGCGAAATCTTCGCAAAAGTCGCAATTCCGTTTACGCCAAAGTACATATCCCGTTTTAAGCCCTGCTCGATATTCTCTTCACTATCCGTGAACGAATGCAGAACCGATGGCGGGAGCTTGAAGTTATCGAAAACTGGCCAAAAATCCTCAAAAGCATCACGCACATGGAAGCTGACCGGCAATTTGAGATTCTGAGCGATTTGAAGCATATTCTGTAAGAGATAGATCTGCGATTTCTTATCTACTGGCGGAAAATGATAGTCTAGGCCAATTTCGCCGATTCCGACTAGTTTTTCCTTCGAAAAATAGTCTTTAGCAGCCTTTAAATCCTGCTCAAGTTTTACGCGATTCCCATCAAATTCATTCGGATGGTAGCCATAAGTCCAGAATACTTCCTCGTGCTGGCCAGCAAAATTACAAGCCTGCGCCGAATCTTCAGGTGTTGTTCCGATCACGATAATCTTATCCACGCCGTTCTCATGACTCTTTTTTAGAGCTTCGCCGGCAGGAATTGGAAAATCTAGGTCATGCAAATGACAGTGAGAATCTATTAACATACGCGATTATTATATCAAAAAGAGCGCCTTGTAGCAGGCGCCCTTTTATGAATTAATCTTTCTTGAAGATGTCTGGCAAGCGAGTACCGAGAAGCGAGAAGTAACCCAAGCAGATCATCAAGGACAAGACCGTCGCAGAAAGAAGAACGACTATAGTCAAATGCATACGCGTAAGAGCTGCCTCGAAGCAGTTATGGTTTAGAATTTCACGCTGAGCGTTCTCGATATAGCACTCAGTTGGAGTCATGTTCGGAACAAGCGCCTCGTCCTCTGGCGAGATTAGTTCCGCATTCTCATCAAGAGTATTTGGCGAAATAAGCGTTTCGGAACCGAGCAAATTATTGTCGTTGCTCACTAGCTTAGAACAGTTCAAAGGGTTACCGCCGTGAGTTTCAGAATCAGCAAGCTCCCTCGCGCCAACATGAAGAGCGACAATCGATACAATACCAAGAATAATAGTCTGAAGAACCAAGACTACGGATACAAATACGCAAGAAAATTTAATATTTTTATTAGAATACTTAAGCTTAACCATAAGCACATTATATCATACGCAAAAAGAGCCGCTTTTCGCGACTCTTTTCGGCTTCAATTACCCGCGTGGCGGTTCGCCTTCCGGCTCGTCAAGCAACTTCTTGCTCTTGATCTCGTAGCGCTTGCCGTTAACTGGCGATACGAAGTAATCTTCATTCAAAAGATTTACAAACATGCCGAGATCCTTGTCGTCCATGATAATAATCTGACTCTGATCATCCGTCATAAGCTCGAGCTGCATCTGATCAGCATAATCCAAAAGCTCATCCTGGCTCATAGCGCCAATCTCGATGTTCTGCAACTTCTTCACGAGAGGCTTTTTATCCTCGAGCAAAGCATTAAGCGTAAGACCTTCAGGAAGGCTGAGCTTGTAGGCTTCCTGTAATTCCTTCGCTTTCTGGTCGGAAATTAGCTGAGATTTGTAATCGAACTGGAAGAGTTTCTCAAACTTGCTCTGGTTAAAGATAACAATATTGCCATCAACGATTGCGGTTTCATTGCCCTCTGGCATCTTGATTGCAATATCTGCCGTAAGTGGCTCGAAGCTTTCGCCGTTCAATTCCCAGCTGAGCTTACCTTTCAAAGCGGAGCCAGCGGCAAGATTCTTGGCGATATAGAAGGATTCTGGACCGTTATTACCTGGATAAGTAAAGCGAGCGACAATACCCTTAATCTTCTTAAACTCAAACTCATTATCCGAGAAGAAGGAGATATCCTTATACTCGTGCTCAATGAGATGAATGAGCGAATCTGCACGCTCGACGCGTCCTAGCGGAATCTTATAGATAACCTTATCTTCGCCATCGCTAGTTTCGTAATCGCGAACCTCGAGGCCTTTATCTGCTTCTTTGACAATAAACTCGACTGCTTCAAGCAAGAACATTGACTTGACGACCTGAGTCAAAGTCTCAGAATAGCGAACCTTATACGGGGAGTAGTTTTTATTGAACAAGAACAGCTCGACTGAGACATTGTTCTTGATTTCGTCTACATTGTTAGCCCATTGAAAAACATCAAAATGATCTTCAGTTTTTGTTTCTGCGGACGGCTCGACAGGGGTTGCTGTCGTTTCTACTGCGTCCGCCACCTCGGTATTATCCTCCATTTGCCTCCTTTATTTACTTATAACAGTATATCACGGCTAGAATGCCAAAGCGGCATCTAGCTGTGGATCTTCGTTATGATTAATCTGATCAAAGGTACGTTCGACGGTCTTATCCGGCTCGATGCCCTCACCGTTTATATTTGAACCATTTGGTGTATACCATTTTGCAACCGTTACGCGAAGAACGGAGCCGTCGTTTAGATTTTCAAGTGCCTGAACACTACCCTTACCGTAGCTCTTCTCGCCAATAATCGTAGCCTTCTTATAATCCTTAAGGGCGCCTATCACAATCTCTGAAGCCGAGGCACTACCACCGTTCATTAGAACCACGGTCTTCATATCCTTAAGAACCGCCTGTCCGGTTTTAGCATAGATTTTATCGTCATTGATGCCATTCTTTGAACGTTGCTCGACCACCATATCACCATCGATCCAGAGCGAAGCGACTTCCTGAGCAGCCGAGACATAGCCACCGCCATTGCCACGAAGATCAAGAATGACTTTAGTGCAGCCCTTCGAGAGGAGCTCATTGGCCTTTTCGCGGGCAAGCCTGCCAGTGTCGCTATCAAAGCGAGAAATCGTCAAAACAGCCGTCTTGCCACTCTGACGATAAGTAACATAGACCGAAGCGTTATTAATCTTTTCGCGTACAAGTTCAAATTCCTTTTCTTCACCATCACGAACAACTGTCAGCTTCACCTTCGTACCCTCGGCGCCGCGGAGCTTATCAGCAACCTTTTCTACGCCAAGCGTACTAATATCTTCGCCGTCAGCTTTGTAGATAATATCGCCAGCAAGCACGCCTGCTTTCTGAGCAGGGTTACCATCGGTCGTGCGAAGAACCTTCACCCAACCATCGCGCTCGCCAATTTCAACACCAATACCGGCACCAACATCGCCTTCGAGATCTTTATTAAATTCCTCGGCTTCAGCCTTAGTCATGAAGTATGTATATTTATCGCCGGCGGCATTCACGAGACCGCGCTTCGCTTCATCAATTACAGTCTGGCGGTCAAGATCACCATCGAAATCCTCAGCAAGCGTTTCGTATACTTCATTCAAGCTATTATTGAAATTGATACTAGTAATATCAGTCTTCTTTTCGAGACCAATTTTATTCTTAATGTTCGTCCAGTTAATACCGGTTACAAAACCGACTACGAGCGTCACAAAACAGGCGATAATGGTCGAAGTGAGCTGTATTTTCTTATCACTGGCCGGGCTTGAATAATAATCGCGCGCAGCGGAATAATCCACACTACTCTTCACGATATGTCCGTTAGTTTTTTCTGTTTTCTTATTATCGGAATTCGTTTTAGACATAAGGTTATTATAGCATTCAAAAATCCCCATTTCTTAGACAGAAATGGGGATTCTGCTTTCGCTTATTGATTCCAGCTACCAAAGTCCAGATAGACGAAGTTGCTTGCTGGCGCCCACTGCTCGGAGTATTCGCCCCAGGCGTAATTCGTCGCAGCATTCCACGCGTTATATTGCGAAATATAGACCTGAGTCCCATCGTCGCTGACCGCTTCAATCCATACGGCGTGACCGTAATAACCAGTTTCCATAATACCCACCGTTTCCGCCTTTGGTGTATAAGATACTGGAATACCTAAGTTACGCGCGTTGGTTGGCCATTGAATCGCGTTACCAATGCCACCCCAATATGGCATGTTGCCATAATACTGCTCAACCTTCCATGCAGCATAGCTCACGCATTCGCAGATGTACATACCCCATTGATCTGGGAACCAGTCCTGTTTTTCTGGACAAACATCACTATATGGATAGCCGCCTTTTGCAGGATCGCCGGACGTCAAGCCGTTGACACCGAGGGATTTGCTCAACTCTGCCAATTCTTTCTGCTTTTCCGCAAGCTTGGCCTGCTGCTCTTTTTTGCGGTTATTATAGGCAGATTCGTCCGCTTGCGTCTGAGCCAAAAGTGTAGCCTGCTCTTTTTCTTTTTGAGCCAAGACAGCCTTCTGATCTTCGAGGTCGTGCATAATACGCTCAGCCTCATTCTTCTTAGCGACCAATTCAGTCTTGAGGGCTTTATTTTCCTCAACAATCGCAAAGAGAGTATCCGAGAGTGAACTCAAGTTTACCTCTTGATCAAGGAAGCTTGAGAAGGACTGCGCTGAAGCGATGCGCTCAATCGTAGAAACCTCGCCACTGTAGTAGTACTGAGCAATAGCGTAACCAATAGCCTCATTGTTATCATCGATGCGTTTCTGAGTCGATTCAATATCCAAGACGATACGATCATGCTCGGCCTGCTTCAATTCAATCTGCTTTCTAAGCGATTCCTGCTCGTTCTTCAAGATAGCGATTTCGTTCTGAAGCGAATCGGCCTGCTCATGCAATCTACTAGCCTCTTCTTCAAGAGACTCGATCTCCGAGCGCAATGCGGAAGTTTCATTTCTGAGCTCACATCGCTGCAAATCGTCGCCACTTTTACCGTCGCAATCTTCTGCAAAAGTCGTCTGCTGTGGAACCACAATAGACGCAAAGAGTGCGATAATCACCAATAGCCAGCAGAGCTGACGCTTCTTGGACGAAAGAATACCAACAATAGCCTGTTTCATTATTTAACCTTTACATATTTACGCGTTGCGAGGAGGGCGGAAATTGTACCAATAAGAATACCCACCGCGAGCAAAGCTGCTGCAAAATAATACCAGTAGCTGCGCATAAGTTTTAAGGTTGGATCCATAAGGACACTACCGACCGAATCACGCAAAGCAAAGGCGCCGAAGTATGCAACAAGCGCGGCGGCGATTGCAGAAACGATGCCATAGAAAGTAGCCTCAACAACAAATGGGCCAACAATGAACCAACGGCTCGCACCAACAAGGCGCATCATGTAAATTTCTTCCTTGCGGTTAAAGATGGACATACGAATCGTATTGAAGACGACAAGGATCGCAATTACAGCAAAGACAGCCGCAGCAGCGAGACCAGCCATGCGAATGCGACTCATGATGTTCGCGATATTATTAACCGTACTACGGTTCTCTGTCTTATAGGTTGGCTCCTTTGCATCGAGCATATTACGCATCGAGGAGTCGTTCTCGACAAAGTATTCGAGAGAGCTCGTATCGTCAATCGCAACTAGTTTTACATTAAGAATCCAAGGCATCTTGTTCGGAGCTTCATAAAGACCCTTAATAATGTCTTGATCCGTAATTTTGCTGTCGTTAATCATCTTGCGGATAGCTTCGCGGTTGCTCTCCTCTGGCGAAGTCGCAACAACCTCAGTCACATCCTCAAGTGCACGCATGCGAGTCGTAATTTCTTGAATCTGTTCTTCGGTCGCTGTCTGCTTGATGTAGATAGAGTAATCAACGCGCTCCTCGACCTGTTGGATGGCAGTGCCGAGAATGTTGGTAGCAATTACGGTCGTAGCAAGCACAATCAAGGTGATCGTCATGATAGCGATAGCTGCAACACTTAGCCAAGCATTACGCACAAAACTCTTTGCGCCATATTTGAGCACACGATTATTCGTACGAAGTGCATGATTCTTCGTCTTCGTAATGCGCTTGAGGCGAGTCTTGCTCGAAATCGCTTGTTGGCGTTTCGAAAGCTTCGCTTCCACCTTATCCATCTTGGCAGAGCTTTGCGCACTCTGCTCTGTATCGCTAGACTTTGCCATCTTTCTTCTCCTTAGTTTGTGTTTATCTTACAATTCTTCGCTTTGGTAATGGTTTTTCTTTGTTTTCTTGACCGACCGAAGAGTTAACGACTGCGCCCTTGATATTTGGACTGGCAACTTTCGCATCGTTCTTGAGCGATTCCGGACCAGCAATCGGCTTAACTTTTACTTCGTTGTTTTTCGTAATAATGCGACGAGCGGAACTATTCGTAGCTTGGCGAATATCTTCAATCGAGGAATCTTTTGGCATCGTTGATGCGATTGTATGGCGAATAATACGGCTATTACCGTTCGCTTCAAGGTCATAATGACCAAGATTTTTCTGATCGCCAACAATGCGACCATCACGCAAGGTGACGACACGGCGCTTCAACTGGTTAACAATATTTTCATCATGAGTCGTAACAAGGATTGTGGTACCAAAATTATTAATTTCCTCGAGCAGGCGAACAATACCCCAAGACGTCTCAGGGTCGAGGTTACCCGTAGGCTCATCTGCGATCAGAATCTTTGGCTGACGAGCCATCGAGCGCGCAATCGCGACACGCTGGCGCTGACCACCAGAGAGTTCGGCTGGGAATTTATGACCTTTGTCTGCTAGGCCAACTAGCTCAAGAACCTTCGGAACTGTGCGACGTATCTCATGGTTAGAAACACCAACAATCTCGAGTGCAAAAGCGACATTTTCATAAACAGTACGGTTTGGGAGAAGCTTAAAGTCCTGAAAGACAACACCAAGACGGCGGCGAAGATGCGGAATATGACGCTTCTTAAGATAATCGTAATCGATACCACCGACCATAATCTTGCCGGAGGTTGGCTTCTCTTCACGAGTAAGCATTTTAATCAAAGTAGACTTACCAGCACCTGACTTACCCACCAAAAACACGAATTCTTTTGGCTGGATATAGAGGTTAATCTCATCCAAGGCCGGCTGTTTATCGCCAGGATAATATTTAACGACATTATCAAGCAATATCATACTCTATATTGTAACATAAGCATTATTCATCACCAAACTGGCCGGCCGACATCTGCGAGTCGAGATAAGCGTCGATGAAATTATTAATATTACCATCAAGCACCGCGTCAGCGTCGCCCTCTTCATACTTTGTGCGCGTATCCTTAACGAGCTTGTAGGGATGCAAAACATAGTTGCGAATCTGCTGGCCCCAAGAGGCGGACTCGCCTGCGCGAAGCTTATCTACGGATTCTGCGTTTTGTTCGTCCATCATCTGCTGAAGTTTACCGCGGAGAATCTCCATCGCTTTTTCCTTGTTCTGAAGCTGGCTACGCTCGTTCTGGATTGCGACAACGGTATTTGTAGGGATATGCGTAATACGCACAGCAGAATTAGTCGTATTAACAGACTGACCACCATGACCGCCCGAATGATAGACATCAATGCGTAAATCTTTCGGATCGATTTGAATTTCAGAATCATCTGTAATGATTGGCAGAACTTCAACTAGCGCAAAAGAAGTCTGACGGAGATGGTCGGCATTGAATGGGCTTAAACGAACCAATCGATGCGCACCATGCTCGGACTTAAGTCGGCCATAAGCGTTGCGACCGTGGATTTCATAGACGACAGTCTTAATGCCAGCTTCTTCGCCGGCCGTACGGTCAAGCTCCTGGACCTTCATATTCTCTTTTTCAGCCCAGCGGAGATACATGCGCTCGAGCATACTCGCCCAATCCATGGCCTCAGTACCGCCAGCGCCAGCACTTATGCGCAAGATTGCGTCATTGTGGTCATATTTACCATTGAAGCGAAGCGCTTGGCGAAGCTTGCCGTATTTCTCTTCCATCGCATCGATTTGCTCAGAAAACTCGCCGAGCAAAGACTCATCCTCGCCGCTTAATTCGAGTAGTCCAGCCATGTCCTCGAACTGAGTCTTAAGCAAGACCCATTCATCAAGCTCTTCGTGGAGATTCGCAAGCTTGGTCGTTTTCTCGCGTGCAACATCTGGATTATTCCAAATTTCTGGAATGGCCACCTCTTCTTCGAGGGTTTCCATATCAAAAAGGCGTAAATCCAGATCGAGTTGCTCCCAACTGGCAAGAAATTCTTGTTTCAGCCCACTCAGTCGCTTCTGGATTTCGTACATATGGTTAGATTATATCACGATAGATTAGGCGAGCCCTTGCCCGATTTTCGCAAGCGTGCTGCTGAGATTCAATGACCAGACCGAATTGGCAAAATTACGCTCAACCGAAGCCTGACGGTCATGTACGGACGCTTCCTGATCATAAGCGATAATTGTTCGGTAATGATAGGTTCCAAAATACTCACTCGGGAAGCGCGGAGCGTGTATCTGCCTTCGCAAATCTTCAGATATACCTACCTGCTGATCGGCCAAGGTTCGATATTCGGAAACCATTGGCTCGACTTGGTTCAATATTGTCTTATTGAGCTCCCTATACCTCGCCAACAATTCCTCGTCACTATCTTCCATATGCGCACCCGAAGCAAAACGATTCCAAAGCGCATCAAAATCCGTCGAGCGGTATGCGTCTCCAGAAGCAGTCAAAGCATGAAAACGAATCATCTCCTTAAAAGTCGGGTCATAGAACAACTCTCGCAATTCTTTTGGCGGAAGATCTTTGGCGGCATAATTCGACGCGCGCGATACAAAGCTAATCGCGTCAATCAACTGCGGCGAGAGCTCGTATTTGCCCTGAATCGCTAGAAGTCTCTGATTAATTGCTGACAAAGCCTCGCGCAGATCCCGAAGCTCAACTGGCGCCGAGCCGTTACTTCCGATAGTTAAATCTATCTTCGACAAGATTTCATCAAGCTCCGCATCGCCCGTTCGTGGCGCCTCAATCTTGCGATGATCGGTATTCTTAACTAGGCGCCAAAGGATTTCAGACATATTTTCACTCTTCGTTGCACCCGTCTCAGTATCCAGAACCGAGAGCTTAGCGTCATATCTGCTCAAGTCGAAAGGCATCTTATCCAGCAAAGCACTCCGACCTCTACGAAGTCGCTGCGCCACTTCTTCGGCAGACAAATCATCAAGATTGCGCTCCTCGACCGGTACACCCAGAATTGCATTCCCTAAAACAACCTCAGATAGCTCATCATTTTGTTCTAGAAAATCTAGATAGCTCTCACGGATCGAACTAAGAATACCCGCGCGCTCTTCGTCGTTCATTTCTCCGCGTGGAGGATTAACACCAATGCTACGCAAAACATCATATTCTTCGTCACTAATCGCTTCTCCGCGGCCGATCTTCTGATATGCCCAAGTATACACAAGCACCTCATGCGCATGTGGCATCTCGTTATGGATAAAATCGCGCGATTCAAAAATACGCGGTTCATCATAATTCTTTTCGTCGCCACTAAGTACGCGCGAATCTTCGCGATTCTGGAAATAGGTCGTTTTACTAAGGCTTGGAAGACTATCATGCTCAAGAACGAGGCGCTGAATATTCATCGGCGTTGCTGGCGAGACATAGCAGGCAACACTATAGTCCGCAATACCAAGACCGAAGCCCCTTGACCAGTTCTTATTCGCATCCGGATTCGGCGCGCCGTCAGGGAAATTCTCATCCTCAACCGTACCGAGCGCGACCTCGTCGCCCGCATCCATTGCGCGAAAGAGGTTTTCGAAGCCTTCAACCTGATCTGCTCTTGCCGAGCCGCTACAGAGCATAAAATACATTGCTTGAATTTTCTTTAAGCGCAAAGGATCCGATTCGTTACGAGCCACCGCAAGAGCCTGCTCGAAAAACTTTCGTGCCTGCTCGCCACCTTTTTCACGAACAAGGGCGCCTTTCTTTACACCCTCTCTAGTCTTAACTCCACTGTAAAGCAGAGCGTTCGCCATCGTGGTTAACTCTTCGCCAATGCGCCCCTCAGGAAAGTCCTCAGAACTCCTCTGCTCTCCGATATACCCAATAAAATCACCAAGACTTTCAGCTTCTCCCTTTGGTAACTCTAGAATCTCAGAAAGAGTTAGATTGCGAGCCAGAATAGTAGAATTAAGCGGAGAACCATCATATCGACCAAGAATAGTTACGAGATTTGAAATATCCGCTCCCTCAAGCACATCAAAATCCTCAGGAAGACTATCGCGATCCGGGTCGCCGCGTTCGCCATGACTCCTATCAAGGCGAGCCGGATTGATATATCTTAAATAATTCAGGACTGCATCGTTTTGTGTATCCGCATTAAGGATATTTGCCACATTATACTCAAGAAGGTCCGAGCGACCGAGCTGCTCAGCTAAGGATTGACGAAGCATTGCATAATTGCCAAAATCGCGAATGCGCGCACGAAGCAATGGCTCGTTCTCCGCGTATATCCCCGAAAGATCTTTGTTAGGATCATTTTTCCAAAATATCATTGCCGATCCGTCAGATTTCGGAGTACCATCAGCGAGAATTGAGGCACCATACTGAAGGCGTGTGATGTCATCGCCCTGCTCAGGATTCAGGGTACGCTCATATTCTTGTATGCCAGCCCGATCTATATCGTCGAACTCTTCGGCATGAGCTTCAGAAAACTCAGCTAGACGCGTCTTGGCGCGGTCACGAATTGTGACATAATCTAGTGCGGCAACAACCGGGTTAATATCTTCAGTTAGCGAATCGGCAAGGCGCATTGCGGCAGGTACTGCCTCGCTAGCATCGTCCGCAGCTACTTCTGGGAACATGACGGCCGCCGCCTGTTCGTCAGCACCTTCTACAAAATATCGTCGCCCTTTGAGAAAATCCTTCTTATCACACCATTCACGCAAAAGAGCTCGCGCCTTCTCGAGCTTCGCGAGCTGCTCCTCGTTCAAAAATTCGCGAATATCGCGCTTTTCGCTGCCATTTTCCTCATCCTCGACTTCTTCGATTTGCGTCTCGTAATCTGGCCCTAAAATTTCCCAGCCAGTCCGGCCCTCATCTCGGAATCCACCAGTAGTTTCACCATTACTCATACTTAGATTCTAGCATAAGCCTAATCTGGAAGCCTAAACAAAGACAGTTCATCAATCTTGTACTTGGAAATCTGCGTACGGCGAAGCGCAGTCAAATATGCGCCGCAGCCGAGCGCTTTGCCCATATCTTCGGCAAGACTACGAATATATGTACCGCTACTAACATGCGTGCGGATTTTAAGAATTGGAGCTTCATAGCTCAGAATATCCAGCGAGAAGATCTCGACCTCACGCTCTGGCATTTCGACTTCTTTACCTTTGCGGGCGAGGTTATATGCTCGCTGACCATTAATTTTGATCGCAGAGAACATCGGCGGGCGTTGCTTAATCTTTCCTGTAAACTGAGGAATAATTCTCTGGATTTCTTCAAGCGTCGGAATTTTAGCACCAGTTTCGGTTATTTCGCCTTCTGGGTCGCCGGTCGTAGAAGTTTTACCGAAGCAAATCGTGGCCTCATAAACTTTATCTAGCTTCGTATATTCCATTGCTTTCTTCGTAGCTTTGCCAGCCATCAAAATAAGAAGACCAGTCGCGAACGGATCGAGCGTACCCGTATGGCCAACCTTAACTTTCTTACCTTCGCGCTCACTCAAAATACGGCGCACGCGCGCGACGGCACCAAAACTCGTAATTCCTGCTGGTTTATCTACAAAAATAATCTCTTCCACTACCTTATATTTTACAACAAAAAGCCGCCAGTTCTCACCGGCGGCTTTTAATTATCTATTCTGCGCGATACTTCTGAATGAAGTTGCGGAGATTATCTAGACTATTGATACTATCCAAGCGGTCATAGATGCTACCTTCTTTAATATAGGACAAGGTTGGCAAATCATTGACGCCGATTTTGTAAATATCTAGGAGATACTTATCCGTTTCACTCAAATCTGCACCGAGATAAACTGCGTAAATCGGATCACTCTTCTGGGCCTGCGTGTAGCTCAATAGATCGCGGAATTCGCGGCAAGTATCATTGCAATCGACTGGCTCGATATAAATGAAGCCAGAAGCATCAGATTCAATCAAACCAAGCGCTGCTTTAGAGCTAATAGCCCTGAAGTTGTTTGCATCAAACTCCACTACGTTGATTTCAGATTTATATGCCTCGATATAGCTACTTACAACTTCGTTCTTTGCATTAGTTGCATCATCAACATCCTTCGCGAGCATGAACTTCATGCCGAAGTTGAAGATAAGCGTAACGAGAACTGCTGTCAAACAGCTCACGAGTACGCAAATCGAGACAATATTGCCATGATTAATATATTTTGAAGCACGAATATCATTGACGGTCTTTGCCCTGCTTGCAGGCTTACTTGTCTTGCTTGCGACCGCAGTCTTTTTATTCGCACTTGTTTTCTTAGAAGTTGTCTTTACCATAATTATATTTTAGCATAAGCTTTTTGAACTGAGTATATGGCAGTTTTCTCAACGATTCGACACGCACATCGTTTCGAAAAGCCATATACTCAGTCAAAAAGCGCCAAAAAAGAGCCTCGGTTGAGGCTCTTTTTGATTGGCTAGATATTAGTGGTTGTCACCACAGTAGATTGCGCCACCTTCAAGAACGTAGAAGATTGCGATATCCTGGCTACCGCCAGCATCACCGATAGTACCTTCAGTAGTACCACAGCTAGCACCAGAGTAGTAATAGATATTATGTCCAGAATCAGAGAACGATTTACCAAAGGCTTCTGACTTCTTTAAACCATCATCGCTCGCTGTAGGAACATCATATTTGGCAATTTGATATGGAGCACCATCTGGATCGCAGAACTGATCGCCGACACACGTGCTGCCGTTACGATTCTGCTTAGTTGAACCATTCGCTGCGCCAACGTAGCTGTTTACGAAAGTATTAAGATTGTCGTTGGTTGGAACAGTGCCGTTATTGTTACTCTGATACTCAGTGAACTGAGCGAGAATGCGTGCCATATCTGAGCGGCGGCGAGTATTGCGCTGGCTCCTCTGAAGTGCTGGCAATGCGATGAAAACCATCAAGAAGATAAGACCTGCGATTGCCAAAACAAGGACAACCTCGATGATGGTGAAACCTTTTTTATTTTTAGTCATAGCTTTTATATAACTCCTTTTTAAAGCTTATGTTTGCCCTTATTTAAGCATAAACATTTTGAGAAATCAAGACAAAACAAGAATAGCCCCGGAGGGCTATTCTTTAAACGCGGTTAATTACCGGAATTACAATTGGCGTGTGGCCAGTGGCATCAAACAAGATATGCGTGACATCTTCCTTAATTTCGTCCTTAAGCGCCTTAAGGTCAGCATCAGTCCCCTTACTATGCTCCGCCTTCGTGCGGAGATAATGACGAATCTTGCCGATCAGCTCCTCGGAATCATCAAGATAAATAAACGCGCGCGAAACAATATCCGGAGTCTTTACTAGGCGACCAGTCTTCTTATTAATCGTCAAGACCACCACAAAGATGCCTTCGCGAGAAATATGAATCCTATCCTTAACCACCGCTTCGTTAACCTGCTGATCAGCATCATCATAAAGTTTGTTACCAATCGCAATGCGGCCGTTCTTATGAATCGTCTGGTCCGGCATAAGCTCAACAATATCACCATCGTCAGCCACAATAATATTGTCGCGAGGAATGCCAACGACGTTCTCGGCCATCTCGGCGTTATGCTCGAGCATGTGGAACTCGCCGTGATATGGCATGTAGTTCTTCGGCTTCATGTCCGTTACATACTTAACATGATCCTCATAATAGGCGTGACCGGAAAGGTGGATTGGGCCAATATTAGTCAAGTGAGTCTTACCATTCTGGATGACCTGGGCACCTTCACGGAGCAAGCCGCCAACTGTCGAAACAACCTTCGGCTCGTTACCTGGAATCGGGTTCGAAGCGAAGACAATCGTGTCGCTCGCCTTAATCTTAATGTAGCGATGCTGACCAGTTACCATACGGTTCAAAACCGCGTTCATTTCGCCCTGAGAACCAGTACAGACAATTGTAACTTTCTCATCTGGAAGTTTTACAATATCTTCCATCTTCATAACGGTATCTTTCGGCACCTTGATAGCCTTGGCGCGGAGTGCAACCTCGACGTTATTAATCATCGAGAAACCAGCGAACGCGACCTTGCGACCACGCTCAGCAGCCTCGCGCAAAACTGACTCGATGCGCTGGACCTGGCTCGAGAAGCAGGAAATAATCACGCGGCCATTCGCATAGTGATCCATGACACGGCCAAGGTTTTCGCCAACATCATACTCAGAATGAGGATGCGTGCCTGGCGTATCAATGTTCGTCGATTCATTCAAGAGCAAAGCGTAGCCTTCCTTCTCCTGAATCTCAAGCAAGCGATCATAATCTGCAGGCCTATCCATTGGATTCGTCTCGAAGCGCCAGTCACCCGAGACAAGAATATTGCCGTTTGGCGTGCGCAAAACGATCGAAGTATTGCCTGGAATCGAGTGCAAAATATGCACAAACTCAGCGCTAAAATGCTGCGAAAGCTTAATATCTTTATGCTCGAACGGATCAACGATCTGGTAGTTCATATCCGGAACTTCAGGAACCTCGCTCATCTGCTTCTTGATCATGCCGATCGTGAAGGCAGTGCCATAAATCGGAACGAGCGGACCAAAATATGGCAAAAGGTGTTTACAGGCACCAATATGATCCAAGTGAGCGTGCGTAAAGAGAATCGCCTTAACTTTATCGCGGTTCTCGTCGAGCCACTTACAATCCGGCACCATGTAGTTAACGCCAGGATAATCGCTATCCGCAAAAAGCGTACCCATATCAATCAGGATAATTTCGCCCTGATACTCAAAGGCGGTCATGTTTTTACCGATACCAAACTCACCAAGACCACCGATCGGAATAATACGAACAGCGTCTTTGTGCGGGCGAGCGGACTTAATCTGGCTCATCGTGACCTGCTGTCCCTTGTATCCGTTATAGCGCGACTTGTTTACTGGGATACCAATAATATGCTGCGTAGCCTGAGCATTAACATCCTGGCTAAGCATGCGCTGGTGATGAACCATCTCGCCCTTGCGGGTCGAAACACCGAGCGCAACATTACGCGCCTGTGCTGGCGTAAGCTGCTTCTTCTCTTGTTTAGCAGCAGTTTTTCCCTTGGCCGTTGTCTTCGTAGCTTTCTTGGCCGGTTCAGCCTTCTTACGAGCCGTCGTCTTCTTGACTAGCTTCTCGTCTTTGCCGCCAGGGCCGAAGTTTGCGTTAAAATTACGCTTCTGAGCTTCTTCAAATTGTTTCTTTATATCTGGAAGGCGCTCCGCACGCATTTTTAGTAGCTTTGCGCGCCTAGCCTCCTCTGCTTGTTTTTTATTCTCCATATTCTCCTTTAATCATTACTACTTCGGCGCTCAAAAGTATATCTCTTCAGAACGAAGAGCGCGGAAGTGTTGCGTAAAGAATTTCTTTGTTGTGTCTATTTTAGCAAATTTTTCGAATTTTGTCCAATCGGGAGTTTATTTGACATTTTTTGCGCGGTCATCTATAATACTAGTTATACAGATACAGACCGGCTCGAAAAGAGGCGGTATTTTTAAGCCATAGCAATTAATTCAGAGAAAGGAAATTATGGAACTAGATATTCAGCAAATGATTACCATGGTTGATATCATCGCAGAAGAAAAGAACCTTCCACGCGAAGCTATCATTGATATTATCGAACAAGCAATTGCAGCCGCATGGCGCCGCGATAACGGCGACCGCGACATGAATGTTCGCTGCGAGCTCGACCTTAACACCGGCAAGGCAAAGGTCTTCGTTATCCGCGAAGTTATCGAGGATGGCGTTGGCTACAACCCAGCTACCGAAATTCCACAGGCAGAAGCTAAGAGCAAAGAAATCGGTGAGACTGTCGAAGAAGCTCATGATGTCGACACCTTTGGCCGTGTCGCTTCCCAGACTGCAAAGCAGGTTATTATTCAGCGCCTCCGCGATGCTGAACGCGATGCTGTTCTTGAAGCTTACGAAACCAAGGTTGGCACCATCGTTACCGGTACCGTCGCACGCGTCGAGCCAAAGATCGTTCGCATCGACCTCGGCAAAGCCACCGGTATTATGCCACGTTCCGAACAGATTTTCGGCGAACGTTACACCGTTGGTAGCCGCATCAAGGTCTTCATCAAGGTTATCGAACGCGGCGAACGCGGTGCTTCCCTTATTCTTAGCCGCGCCTGCCCAGAATTCGTCGAGCATCTCTTCCGCCAGGAAGTCCCTGAGGTCGAGAATGGCACCGTCGAGATCCGCGGCATCGCCCGCGAAGCTGGCCGCCGCACTAAGATTGCCGTTTCCGCAACCGTTCCTGGTATTGATCCAGTAGGCACCTTCGTTGGTGGCCGTGGCGTCCGCGTCCAGGCAGTCATGAACGAAATTGGCGATCGCGAAAAGATCGATATTATTAACTGGAGCGACAACGCCTCCGAATATATCCGCGAAGCTCTCAGCCCAGCCGAAATCCAGAAGATCGAACTCGACGGCAAGAAGGCTACGGTTTATGTAGATAAAGAACAGCAGTCGATTGCAATCGGTCGCTCTGGTCAGAATGTCCGCCTCGCTTCTGAGCTTACTGGCTACGATCTAACCATCGAACTCGCCAAGGCTCCAGAAAAGAAGAAGCGCACCAATGTCGAAGATTCGCTTCTTTCTGCTCTCGAAGACACCGAAGAGGAAGAGTAATTTCACAAAAAATATCCCCGCTCTGGGGATATTTTTTAATCTTCGTTTTTCAGTTCAGCAAACTTCGCCGCCATGGTTGGGTTACCGCGCGTAAGTTTCTTAATTGTTAGATCGCTCGCCTTATTATTCGCGAGACGCAAATTATTTTCGCTCGAAAGCAAGGCGTCCTTTGTCTTTTGCAGCTGCGCGATAGTTTTATCTATGCCATCAATCGCATCTTTAAACTTCTTACTTGCCAGCTCATAGTTTCTCGCAAAGCCCGCCTTGAAGGCCTCCATGTTTTCCTCGAAGTGCGAGATGTCGATGTTCTGGCTCTTTACGAGCGCCAATTCTGCTTTGTATTCCATCGCGTTCATTGCAGCGTTGCGCAGAAGAGTGATCATCGGAATGAAGAATTGCGGGCGAATTACATACATTTTTTCGTATTTGTACGAAACATCCACAATACCGGTATTATATAGCTCGCTATCCGCTTCCAGCATCGTAACCAAAACAGCGTACTCACACTTTTTCTCACGGCGGTCTTTATCTAGCTCCTTAAAGAAGTCCTCGTTTTTATGCTTGGTCGCAGTCGTCTCGTTCTCATTCTTCATCTCGAACATGATCGAGATAATCTCGTTGCCCGCCTCGTCATTCTCGCGATAAATAAAGTCTCCTTTACTACCCGAACGAGCGTCATTGTCTTTATCGAAATAAGCATTACGAAAAGCGGTCGCACGGAGGCGATTGAACTCATTCTGACAGTGCTGCTCAAGCGTTTCGCCGACCATCTTTGTACTGAGGCGCACTTTCATATCTTTAAGGCGCTCAATCTCTTCATCCTTGAACTTAATTTCGTTATCGTACTTAGAGACGAGCGAAGCCTCACGTAGCTTAGCCTGCATTTTGATTGTCTCCTCGCTCTGCTTCGCCTTGTCTTCCTGAGTTTCAAGGCGATTGCGCAGCTTGTCCAGCTCTTGCTCGATTGGAGCAGTAGCCTTTGCGACGGCCAAATCTTGCTCAGTCTTACTCTGAGCCAGCTTCGCCTTCAATTCCGTCACTTCCTGAATGCTTTTCGCCTTCAATTCGGCTATTTCCTTAGCGAATTTTGCCTGCTGTTCGAGCAAATCTTTCTCATTATCACTTTTAGCCTGCGCCAAACCACTCTCCAAGCGAGTCTCGAGCTCGTGTTCAAATTCACTCCCACGCACCTGATTCAAAATATCTGCATAGCTAGAATCATCAACTTTGAAAGTAGTCCCGCATTTTGGGCACTTTATCTCCGCCATCACACCTCCATTTTTCTCTATATTCTAACGCATTTCATCTACCCCTGTCATCTTGACTAAATAGCATAAGTATGATATAATAAAGATGTTCACTATACTTTATGAAGGAGGGATTTACAGTGAACGAACGTTATAATTGGACCAACCGCAACCCTCAGAGAAGAAAGAAGAAGAAGGTAAAGCGCCATCTTCGGCACTGGACCTTCGCAGAGGTCAAGGAGCACGCTGAAAAGCTGGGCAACAAGTCCGCTAATAGGTTTGTCCTCTTTTGCTACCTGTTGGCGCCAGTAGCGGTTTGCCTGCTCGGCTGCATGTTCACGTCTCTGAACAAAGCCGGCTTCTGGCACCACTTCTGGGTGTTCTTCCTGTGGGTAACCGCTATTATCGCCTGCATCGTTCTAGTGCTGGCATTCCTGCCGGCGATTCAGTCCTTCTTCTCCCACATCTACCATGCATTGGTGGTTGAGGAGGAAGTCCCCTCCGAGGAGGAGTGGAAGGAAAAGAACCGCAAGCCACACCGTACCCACTTCTTCACCGAAGACGGCGCAGAAGTAAGAAACGAGTCGCCAATCGACGAAGACTGGTGACCCGTAAGGTCCCGCACATTTCCATCAGCAAGGGCCCCAGAAATGGGGTCCTTTTCCCTGCTTTGACGATTTTGCTTATTTATGGTAAAATATCCGTTATCATCATCCGAAGGAGGAGGGTTTGGCATGATGAGTCTCAAAACAATCCGTATATGGATTATCGGACTTTCTGTTGTAATCGGTATTACGCTGGCTGGCTGGATTTTCCTACACTTTGCGCTGCAGGTCGACTCAATGAACGAGTATCCTCTGATTTCACGCTTTTGGTATGGAATTGAAGATGCCTGCGCATTTACCACTATTTTCTTGGCCTGCGTTTATGGCATGGTCGTCATCTACGGAATCTTCGTTGCGGTTTATACCGCAATCCACGAGGACGATGTGATAGTCGCCAACAAGAACAGCTATCAGCGCCAACCAGAATACAATGGCTTCTATGACTACAGAAGACCAAAGAAGCAGAAAGCTATAAAGACCCGCACCCCTAAAAACGCAGTCATCGCCAAAAAATCTAGCATGGACGAAGACTGGTAAGCACCTTACCTAGACCTCTTCGGAGGTCTTTTTTCTTGCTTCAATTAAGACCCAAACATATTTCACGAGCTCAACGGCCGGTAGAATTGCAAGACTGATTGCGAAGAGAATAGCGAGATGCTGATAAGGCACCGAAACCGCATCAAGCAGACTCGAAAGCGGCGCAAACTCCATCACAATAATCTGCAAGATAATATTGCCAATAATCGTAAGAATAACAATCGGGTTGCGAAGGAGTGGAACACTAAAGAGTGAATGCTTCTCGCTGCGACAGTTCAAGACGAAGAGGTTCTGAACAAATACGATCAGGCACATTACATAGCCACGCGCCTGGGCAACATCGAAGCTCATCTTATTGAGTAAGAAATTCCAGACAATAAATACAATCGCGGTCATCAGGAGGCCATTACTAAGAATCCTACGCAAGAGACTCATGTCAAAGATAGATTCCTTCGGATTGCGCGGCTTTTCGCGCAAAACATCTTTTTCGCCACGCTCGAACGAAAGCGCAATATCCTGCAAACCGTCCGTCACGATATTGAGCCAGAGGAACTGAATCGCCGTGAGCGGCATTGGCATACCAAGGAAGATGGACAGACAGAAGAATAGCGCTTCAGACATACCGCAGGACAACAAGAAGCAAAGAATCTTACGAATATTCGAGTATGCAATACGGCCTTCTTCGACGCCGGAGACGATCGATTCGAAATTATCATCGATAATAATCATGTCGGAAGTTTCACGCGCGATATCCGTGCCGCTACCCATCGCCACGCCGATATTTGCACTCTTGAGCGCCGGCGCATCATTTACGCCATCGCCGGTCACAGCCACGAATTCGCCTTGGCGTTTCAAGGATTCAACAATATATAGCTTTTGAAGCGGCGTTACGCGCGCAAAGACGCGCTTTTCTTTGACGAAGTTATCGAAGTCAATTTCACCCACACCATAAAACTTCTCTACTTCATCGCCGGTCGTAACTTGATCCTCGCTGTCCGTCAGCTCGAGGTCGCGCGCAATCGAATAGGCCGTTAGCGGATGATCGCCCGTTATCATCAAGACCTTAATGCCAGCCTGGCGACATTGCTTAATCGAAGTTTTGGCAGTCTCGCGCATTGGATCAATGAAGGCAACCATCCCCATAAAGGTTAGGCCTTTAATATCTTTAGCAGAATACTTATCCTGCTTCTTGACCGTGCCGCGAGCAAGAGCAATCACGCGATAGCCATCACGCGCAAGTGCTTCGTTTTGAGCCTTAATCTTCGAAAGCTCTTTCTTGTTCTGAAAGTTTACCTTGTCACAGAAAGCTGCAACCGTTTCCGGAGAACCCTTAACCGTACAGAATGTTTTACCATCCTGTTCGTAAAAGACTGCAGAATACTTGTTTTCAGACTCATATGGAATCTCTTCAAGCTTCTTGATTTTATCCGTTGAAACTTTAAGCTTCTGCGCCAAGACCAAGAACGCGATGTCGATCGAGTCGCCAAAATATTCACCCTTCTCGACGCTCGCTTCGTTATTAATCGCGCCGAGTAAACCTATTTCTTCGGCAAAACTCATTACGACGCCAGTCACCTTGCCATCATCGTTATAGCCAGTACCAGTTACTTCATATTCCTCGCCGTTTGGTAGTACAATTTTCTTCGCAGTCTGCTGATTGACCGTGAGCGTACCAGTCTTGTCTGATGCAATTACCGTACAGCTACCAAGCGACTCGGCGGCTTTAAGTTTTCGCACAATTACATTGCGGCGTGCCATGCGATTCGAAGCAATCGTCAAGGCCATCGTCAAGGCAAGCGGCAAACCTTCCGGCATTGCCGAAACCGCAAAGGCGATCACCGTAATAAGAAGCTCCGTAAACGGCGTATCTTTCGAGATAAGCAGAGCCGAGGTAATAATCGCGACAATAATAATCATGATGGTTATCTGCTTCGTGAGGCGACCAATACGAATCGCGAGCGGAGACTTCTCTTCCTCAGTACGGTTCATGCTGTCCGCAATCTTACCAAGCTCAGTCTCAAGACCAGTTGAGACCACGAGCGCCTTCGCGCGGCCACTCACGACCGTCGTACCAGAATAAGCAATGTTAGTACGATCGGAGAGCGAGCTCACTTCCTTTTCGAGCGCGGCCGTCGTCTTCGAAACCTGAACGCTTTCGCCGGTCAGAATCGACTCGTCGACCGTAAAATTATGCACTTCAAGCAAACGCAAATCTGCTGGAACCTTATTACCGGATTCAAGAAAGATAATATCACCAGGGACGAGCTGCTCTGCGTCAATCGGAAACTCATGCTCATCACGCAAAACCTTCGTATTTACGCGCACAAGATTACTAAGAGAATCCGCCGTCTTATTCGCCTTATCTTCCTGATAGGTACCCATAATCGCATCGACGAGAATGATACCAAAGATAACAGCCGCATCGATGATTTCACCCGCAATCACAGATGCGATAATAGCAACCAAGAGCAGGAGTACTAGTGGGTCGGTAAACTCTAGCAAGAAAATCTTAACAATACTATCTTTTTTCTTTTTCGGAAGCGCATTCAGGCCATATTTCGCCTGACGCGCGGAAGCCTCTTTGCTCGAAAGGCCAGCCTCGGTTACATTTAGCTCCTCAAAGAGCTCTTCTTTCTTCAATAAATAAAACGGTTTCTTCATAACAATTGGTTAAATTATAAAGCACTAACAGTTTTGCGCCAAGCTTTGCAAAAAGGTAAAATAGATACATGAGCAACACGAAGGATTGGCGCAAGGGCCTCAGCCAGAAAGAAGCGCAAGCTCGCATGCGTGCGGGCCTAAATAATGTTGCCGTCAGGCCACCTTCGAAAACTACTCGCCAAATCGTCGCGAGCAATGTCCTAACCTACTTTAACTTCATCTTTATTGCGATTGCTGTCATTTTGATTCTCGTTCGCTCGTATCGCGATTTAACCTTTTTACCAGTCATTATCGCGAATACCTTTATTGGTATTTTTCAGGAGATTCGCGCCAAGGCCGTGCTCGACCATTTATTAATCCTGAATGCGCCAACCGCGCGCGTGATTCGCGACGGCCAGCTTAAAAAGATTGACGCCGAGGCACTTGTAAAAGACGATGTAGTTTTCTTCCGTGCAGGCGATCAAATCGTTGCCGATGCGGTCGTTCTAGAGGGCGAAGCTTCCGCGAACGAAGCTCTACTGACTGGCGAGGCCGACGAAGTCCAAAAGCACGAAGGCTCCGAATTACTGTCTGGTAGCTTTGTTGTATCCGGCTCCGTTTATGCCCGCCTAACAAAAGTCGGCAAAGAGAGCTACATCAACCAACTCACACTCGAGGCAAAGAAGATTAAAACCAAGGAACAATCCGAGATTATCCGCTCGCTTAATAAGATTGTAAAGATTGCGGGCGTGACAATTATTCCGATTGGCGCAATCCTGTTCTGCCAAAGTTTCTTCTTTAAGCATCTCGACGCCAAGACGAGTGTTCAATCGATGGTTGCTTCAATTATTGGCCTAATCCCTGAGGGTTTATTCTTGCTCGCTAGTGTTTCGTTAGCGATTTCCGCGATGCGCCTTGGACAAAAGATGGTGCTTTTGCACGACATGAAATCCATCGAGACGCTCGCGCGCGTCGATACGCTTTGCGTAGATAAGACCGGCACTATTACAAGTACTGATATGAAGGTTAAAGATATTGAGATTCTCGATGGTAGATACGACAACACTCAACTTTTTCCACTGCTTTCGGATTTCGCCTTCGCGCAGGATGCAGACAATATTACAATGTCCGCCTTCAAATCTCATTTCAATAAGCCAAGCGGCGACAAGATTATTAAAGTTCAGGCCTTTTCGCCAGAGTTTAAATATAGCGGCGTCGGGCTAAAGTCTGGCGATTATATTCTCGGCGCACCAGAATTCGTCCTACGCGACCAATTCTCGAAATTCCAGAAACAGATCGAAAAACACAGTAGCAAAGGCGAGCGCGTGCTGGTTTTTGGCGAATACATGGGCGAACTCGACGGCAAGGCGCTTTGTGGCAACTTCAAGGCGATTTGCCTAGTTCTACTCGAGAATCCAATCCGCGAGAATGCCATTCAGACTTTCAAATACTTCGCCGAACAAGGCGTCGATATTAAGGTTATTTCCGGAGATAATCCTCGTACAGTTTCAGAGGTTGCCAAGAGCGCAAATATTAAGGGTGCCGAGAAATACATCGATGCTTCGACTCTAAAAACCAAGCAAGCGATCGATTCCGCACTCAAAAACTATACCGTCTTCGGTCGCGTTACTCCAGACCAGAAACGTGCATTTATCAAAAGCCTACAAAAGAACGGCCATGTCGTCGCGATGACCGGCGATGGCGTAAATGATGTTTTAGCCCTGCGCGACGCAGATTGCTCGGTCGCGATGGCTTCCGGTAGCGACGCCGCCGCTCAAGCCGCTCAGCTCGTTTTGCTCGATTCGGATTTCTCGCGCATGCCAGAGATTGTTGGCGAAGGTCGCCGCGTCGTCAATAACCTTGAGCGCTCGGGCAGCCTTTTCTTGGTCAAAAATGTCTTCTCGCTTATCACCTCAATTCTCGCAATTTGTCTCTCCGTGCGTTATCCGCTCAGACCAAGCCAAGTCTCCCTGATTAGTATGTTCACAATCGGCATCCCAGGCTTCCTACTCTCCCAGATGCCAAATACGGACATCATTAAGGGTAATTTCGTCGAAAATATCCTCAAGAAAGCCATTCCTGGCGGCCTCGCCGATGTCTTTATGATTGCGAGCGCCGTAGTCTTAGGCAATCTATTCGGATTAAAAAGCGAGGATACCTCCACGATCGCGACGCTTTTGATTGCAACCATCGGCTTTATGTATATCTATTCAATTATTCGCCCGCTCAATCCCTATAAATCCTTCACTCTGTTTGGTTGCATGATTGGCCTAGTACTCTGTACGGCATTCCTTCCGACCTTATTTAGCATGTCTCATATGTTCTGGAAAGCTTGGTTGCTATATCTCGCACTCGCCTTTGTGGCTTATTGGATACTTAAACTTACAACTCTCGCAACCAAGCTTGCTTGGGATTTTATCAAAGACATTCATAAAAACCGGGTCCAGAAACAGAACAAATGAACCACGCTAACAAATGTGTCTAGGCATAGGAGTATTGACTTTTTAAAGCGTTTATGGTATAATAATCGCGGTTAAGGAAAAATGTTCCAGAGGCCACGCCAAATGGCGGAAAACTAGCCTAAGGGAACCTTCCAAAACCCACGCGGAGAGATTAGCAATAATCTGCTCTAGCACCTTCAAAAGGAGGGTCTTTCTCATGAAGAAGACCACAACGTCCGCGCAGATCAATGCTTATAAGATCTGCACCGCCATCGCCGCAGCCCTGCTGATCGGCCTGACCATCGCATGCGCTTCTCAGATCATCCTCAGCAGCATCTACGCCCCGAAGGACAACCTGAAGCGCGAAGTGCGCCACGCAGAAATGGCATACCATCTGCCCAAGATGGCGCACACAGAGTTCGCCTTCACGGCTTTCTCCACAAGCGACAACTGCGCAGACCGCATCGGCGCAGACCGCATCGGCGCGATTGCCGAGGAAGTGGCCGGCAACGGCCTGGACAAGTTCGTGATCTATAATACGAACGAGTTCGCCGCTGATGCTCCGGAAGTTTACTACGGAGCCATCGAGGGCGACAATGTCCACCTCTTCGACACCATCGGCGCGGAAGCACCCGCATACACGGCGACATTCGACCGCAAGGCCGCAACTGAGTCGTTCGGCGGCGCGCAGTACGAGTTTGCAACCTGCACAATTGAGGTCGTTGACCTTGACGAGGCGAGCTGCCGACTCTATCTGTGGTGCAACGGCAAGACGCGCGGCCTTTTCGACATCGCAGCCCCCAGCAGCGAAGTTGAAGTGGCATCTGCGGACTACAGCGAAACCAAGCTGACCGTGAGATACGCAGTCTCCAGTGACGAGTGCGAGTTCTACTCCACTGCCCCCGAACTGCACTATCTGCACTTCCTCTGGGAGCTGAAGTACCCGCGCGATCACAAGACGCGCAGCTCTTCTTCCGTGTAACCTCCTGCCCCAATACCCCCCGTGACTTCGTTCACGGGGGATTTTTTATTCTTGTTCGTATTTCGCTAGCGTCTCGCGGCAAACTTCAAGCATCTTCTGCCAGCCACCGATCTCAAAGCGTTGATCCTTAGTCTTATCTCCTTCAGTAAGGTTGTCATGAGGATAATCACTGCTACGATACCCCTTACTTTCAAAGTTTTGACCCATATCAAAAATTGGATATTTTATCTTAAACATCGTAAAGGCATCCGATTCTCTCCCAGTCTCCTGAATCGCCTCATCAGAAACCGCCACAAAACTACGCATTGCTTCATATAGCGAGCCGCCGTTTTGCAAAATCCAGTTCTCGACGCCAATACCACCAATACCACCCTGACCTTCAACAGCACCAGTAGAGCCCCTCTTTTTGTAACAACCAGCATTCTTAAAGAGAGCCTTAGCGATGATAACGTTCGCAATAACCTGCTTGTACGCCTCAGGGTCTTGCGCTTCCATTACACGGTAGCGCTCTGCCAGTGTCGAATCGGTCGAAGTCGCAATCTGATCAGTCTTTGGCATAATAGTAATGTCCAAATCAAGGTCCCGGCCACCAAACTGAAGCTTACCGCCAAGAATACCAGTATGGAAACCTCTCGAATTTTTCCTGCCGCCATAAGAGTCATTGAGCGTTGCAGTAAGCTGCTCGCCCAAAGCACTATAGTCTTGTTGATCTAATAGCAGCATAAAGTCGTAATCACCGTCGTGCGGAACATTAGCAAGACGACCCGTCGAACCGGTACTAAACAGCGAGGCATTTGGCGAATATTGCTCATTCAAACTCGACCCCATCATAGCAAAGCGTTGCTTAAATTCTTCCGGGAAATCTCCGGTTTCGACTACGCGCATGAGGTTTTCGACGATCGCATTCTGCGCCGCGACAGTCTCTTGCTTCTTTGCGTCAAAGCCAGACATTAGCTCCGTATAGCTCTGAGCGCCGATATTATCCGTAATGCTTGTTGGAATTTCTAGATGCGATCCAAATTGGTAAGTATCAAGATCCGTCTCAAAACTACCACCTTCATAGCTAGCAATACCATAACGGCTGAGGCCGGCAAACTTCGCGCGCAACGCGTCAAATTCCGAAGGAGTAAAAACAACTTCTTCAGTTTTGCGATCAATAATCGGGATATAACATCCTCTTTTTGCAATCTCAAATTTTAAGCGTGGAATATCCGTAGAATCCGAGCTTCTTACCGCAAACGCATCAACATCGAGCGAACCAAAACCAGTCCTGATGCCACGGAAGCTGTCCATGCCCTCTCGATCGTAAACCTCATATTTAGTAGGAACATATTCCGCTCCAGGCTCAGAGGACTTCGTGCCATAAAAACGCGAGTCGAGGCGCATTATTACTTTTGTCGTGCCATAACCCTCAGAGAGCGAATCGCGCAAAACCTCATCGAGCGGAACAGCCTCGCCGCTCGCCTCCCTATCCAAGATATTATTCCGAGAGATAGCCATATCTGAGTCATAGGCCGTAACATCCGTACCAGCATTAGCTCCAAGCATTTCTGGAGCATTATGACCATCCTCAAACAACATGTCCAAGTACTGCTGTTTGATAGATTTCTTCAAATCGCTACCAGTTATACGCTGAGCAAGCCTATAGTGACCAGGCCTGCCTTCTATTTCGACCAACGCGCCACGATTTGCCGCATCGCGCTCGCGAACGAATTGAGTCATCTGCTGCAATAGTTCAAGCGGAGTCGAAACCGGCGATTCACTCGTATTACTCGCATCGCTGAGCACCTGCTCCAGATACGGTTGCTCTTCATCAGACAATTCGCCCTTAACTGCCCTCTCGAGGAAGGAACGCAGAGACATACTATTTGAGCGCATCGCCGAACGCAGCATATCTCCCCCGATAATGGTGCGTGCCTGTTCGTAATTTTCTATACCACGCAAAACCGATGTGCCCTGTTTTTGCATGATGCCGTTGCTGGATATATCGTAATAAATGGCGCTTTTGGCGAGCTTGAGATAGTGCGGAATTGGACTCATAAAGAAGTCGCGCTCGTCTCTTAGGTATTTCTCTGCGGTCGTTAGACCTTCCTGGTCGCCCCGCTCTGCTACGATCGCCTGCTCGACAATTGCGGGTGTAAAGCGTCGCAAATCGCCAGATGCAGAACTAAACATGGACTCGATAATTTCTTTGGTCTCGCTGCCATTTTCGAGCAGAATCTCGTAGTATGACTTTTCCGTACCGTCGGCAGTCTTTATTTTTTCAGATAAGATCGAGAGTAGGTTCGACCTAGACCCATCAGCACCACGGATCAGATCCGCAGCAAGTCGTTGTGTATCGGAAAGCATCTGCAAGACTTCGGAATCATCCTTTATGTCCGCAATCGCTCGTAACGCCTCTTTGCTTAGAGTTTTATCCTCAATCTCTGCAATTACCTCTGGGAAGTTCGCGTAATGCTTAAGCATATACGCATAGTCATTGCTCTCGATAACGGCCTGACGCGCGAGTTCGAGGGTTTCGCTAGAATATTTACCTATCGCTGCCCCCGTATTAAAAGCTGCAAATGGGTTAAAATTGGGATTACTTACATCGATAGTTGGATTGAGTCTCGTATACAATTTTGCCAGGAGCTCTCGCGCATGGGCAGATTCTTTTTCGTCTTCGGATTTAGTGGCCTCAACCAGCCCGGCAATATCCGCTTCACTAAAATGCTCTGGACTACCCGCTATCGTGTCGTAATCGTGAAGCTCAGATATTAGCTGCGCAGTTCTGCCGAGAAGCTTGCTCTGTTCGTCCGTCATTAGACCGCCGCTGACTCTGTGGAAAAAGCTCCTAAGCGCACTTTTCTGCTTTGCCTTCTCTTCATCACTAAGGTTCTGCCATCTCGCTTCGAATGCGTCAAAAGCAGCCGTTGCCTCCTCGACCGAGAACTCCATTATTCCAGTACTGCCAATTATCGAGAGCATACCGTCAGAAATAGCCATCGCACGAATCTTGTCATCGCAAGCAGCACTTAGCTCCGGGCTCTTCTTTTTGTTTTTATAGACCACCAAGGCAACCGCTTCAATATCTTCAAGAGAAAGAGGCGAGTCCCCCTCGCTAAGCTTAGCACGCTGAGCCATAAGCGCATCTATAGTCGATGGGCGAGTGTAGGCAGCTGCTGTTTTCGCAATCGACCCCGCATCACCAAGCGAAAGCTGCGTAGAAATGATCTCATCAATCGTCTCGTCAGAGAACTTACCGAGATGCGGCAAAGCCTGCGCTAATATATCGCTTATCCTCTTGCGATCTTCGTCGCTTGCATCTTTATCAAGACTCTTGACTTGATCCAATAAGCCACGCACGGCCTGATCCCCAAATTCGGCCGGATAGGTGGTCATGAAACGATAGTCGCCAACCTCGATGACGGCCTGTTTCGCGCAAGCCATAGCAGCCTGAACTTGCTCCGATTGATTCTTCGCAAAAAACTGCTTTTTATAGAATTCGCTGGCGTCATGCAAAACACGAGCCTTGATCTCAGGAGGCATATCATCGCTTTCGATCGCCGATTGTAGCCCGCGAATCGCTTCTTCTACGGTCTCCTTAGGCATCTGGTCCATATTCGCTAAAACGCCACCATAATCTTGAAGCCTCATCATCTCGCTGCGCGCCCATTCCGAATCGCCGCCTTCGCTACCCAAATCCTTCTTTAGGAACGCCCTTGCAAATACTACTGCTGCGGAATCTTTTAGCTCGCCAGATTCAACACTCGCCTCAAAAGCTGCGCGCAACTCAGGCGTATCAAAGACCGCAAGATTACCCGTAAGCCGCTTCGGCTCATGAGCGCAAGACATTACCATGACCTTCGCTAGGTCTTCCGGGAGCGGAGCGTTTTCGCCCTTCTTTTGAGCTTCCTGTTGAGCTTCCAATCCTCTCTTATACACATAGAAGGCAGCATTAATTAGCCGTGCGCCATCTTCTTGAGATAGTTCTGAGCTGGCAGCCGCAAGCATATCCTGGCTATATTGATCAAAACGGTTCGCCATAATATCGTAATAGCCACCCTGAGACACTTTTTCATGAATGGCAGCCATTACGTCGTCCGGATACTTTAGCTCGTCCGAATTGCTATCATTGAGTGCAAGCAAAAACCTTGCGTCAGTCTCTGTAAAATCCCCGGTGCCAGCAACCGAACCATCGAGGCGCGCCATCATCAGACCCTCGAGCGTGGCTGCCGTTTCGCCTTTTATGCCACCTTCTTGAGCCTCTTCTTTTTGAGCTGCCACCAATACTTCGTACTCCTGAGGCGCCAAATCATGCATCGCCTTAGATATCAAAAATCTCGCTTCGCCTGCCGGCGCGCCATCATATGCCGAACGGTAAGAATCCATAGCCTCGCCAATCGTAACGCCGCAGCCCTCAAAAAGCGCCACCTGCGATGCAGCTCGCATAAACTCCGGCTCTTCGCGCCGATAGTTATTCGATTCAATAACATATAATCTACCATCTTGGTCGAAGCATCTTAGCGAGAGGTAATCGAATGCCTTTTGGCGCTCTGAGGGATCGTCTGATTCTAGAAATGCCGCCATCTCCTCATCCGATAATCCAGCCTGTCTTTTTAATTCAGCACCACGACTAGTACGCTGATACTGCAGCTCTCCGGTCTGAATAGTTCTAGCTAACGCATCTTCCAAGAGTTCATGATAAGCTTGGCCAGCTAAATACTCGTCAGATTCTTCTTGTTCCTGGTTAATCTCGGCCTGAAGTTCGGTATCGTCTTCCCACTCAGTCGTATTTTCGGCCAATTCTTCGGGCGCAGAAACTCTGGAAAACGATTCCTTTGTCATAAGTCTATTTTACCAGAAATAAGCACGACCAAGATGCATGCAATACCGTATACTAGACTTATGACGCGAAGCGAAAAAGAAGAACGAGCAAAACTACGAAATATGTCCAAAAAAGAGAGGGTGGCCCATATTAAGAATCATGTAGTAAATGAGGAGATCCTCGTCAATAGAAAGCGTAATTCACTCATCTTCCTTGTACTATGTGTTGCGATTACTGTATTCGAAATAATTGGAAACATCATCTGTTTCAAGGAATTGCAATGGAGCATGTTCATCTACTATACTCAGCTAAGTAATCTGTTCTTATTATTTTCGGCCATTATAGGGTCACTTCTTGCAATTCATGCTATTTGGTTCTGTCCATTAAAAGACATGCCAAGCTGGTTCTTTAAGCTATTCCATGCAGCCACGAGTGCTACCACGCTTACCCTATTGGTTGTAGTTTTCGTACTATCCAAAGCCTATGGCAGCCTTTCGTTTGTTTTAACCGATGGAGCAATGCTTTACCTGCACACCATTTGCCCGATTTTGGCGCTAGTGGCGTTTTTCTTCTGTATTCCGCGCTGTCGCTTTCCGGTAGCAAAGGTATGCTTTCGAGCTAGCGTCTTTACCCTACTGTACGCAGCAATCGCAATCGCGATGAACATCCTAAAGGTTTGGCACGGCCCATATCCGTTCTTATTCGTCTACGAGCAGCCAATTTGGGCTTCATTTGCCTGGGCTGTTGGAATTCTCGGCGGAGCATTCTTAATCAGCTGGCTACTCTATGTCGCCCATTCCTTCTTTAGGCAGAAAGCAAATAAGCGCCTTTATCCTTTAGTCTAACCTCAGGACACCATAAACATTTTGTTATAATTAAAATATGAAAGCCAAGAAAGGCCATAAAGGGCTCGCGATACTAATTGGAGTCATAGCCGGAATAATAGCTATTTTTCTTCTAATTTTCGAAATACCGATCATACCAGAAGAAATCTGCGATGATGTAGTTAAAAACATTGGCGATAAAGTAAAGTGCGTAACACTTCATGAAACGATTTGGGAGCATTACAATCGCCTAAAATACTAATAGCTTATAGAAAAATGAATAAAAAGAATCATACTAAACTCGCATTAGCCATACTTCTACCAATTACAGCCATCGCATTGGTTTATATAATTTTCTTTATGCCCGTCAATGTTAATGAATGTGATAACCCATACGCTACAAAAGATAAACTGATGTTAGTACCCGCCGTGTGCGCTAAAAGCTACACGACGATTTGGCGACAGTTCACAGGCCAAGAAAGAATAATAAAATACTAAGAGTATGAAGAGTAAGAAAAGCAAAAAGCCATTAATAATCACCCTATGTTCCATTGCAGCTTTGATCGTAATAGGAATAGTTCTCTTCCTGCCGATTGATTATACCGAGTGTGGCAAACCAAAAGGGTGCGATAAGCCACCGTATTCCGTAAAATGCGGCGTTGCCGGATGCGCTGCAAGTTATACGACAATCTGGCGCAAAATGACTGGCGCTGAAAGAATCTACGATAGGCCTTTTTGGAAGAAGCGATAAACAAATAAAAATCCACCGATGAGGTGGAATTTTATTTATCAAATCAATGTATAATGCTCCCGGGGCTGAGGCGCCCGGTCGTTATCCCCCTCACCTGACGGTGAAGGGGTATAATGCAGTCAGGTCTGAGGAGCCTGGCTGTTATACAAACAGGCGATTGCTTCGCAATCAAGAAACGAAGTTTCTTCCACCTGAATCGCGTGGCTTTTGGTCTGCTCCAAATTTCATTTGGGCAGACAAAAGGCCACCCGTTCAGGTGGCCTGTTTGTATAATTCGGCATCTTGCTAGTTTCCCGCAAAGCAGTATAATCGCCGCGACCAGGCTTGACTTCTGTGTTCGGAATGGGTACAGGTATTTCCCTGGCGCTATGGACACCGAAGTTAGACTCTAAGGGCGCCACTATAAACCGATGCGGCTGTTTTAGAATCTAACTTCGATGTAGATGCAGATCGAATTTGAAATTAATTGGCTTTGGTGATTGAACACCAATTACTAGTTAAGTCTATCCTACTTATTGAAATCATGCAAGCATAATTTCAATAAGTAGTACATAAAAAGGCAATGCCTCGATTAGTACGCTTCGGCTCCATATGTTGCCATACTTCCACCTTGCGCCTATCAACCAGATCATCTTTCTGGGAGGTCATAGGGAATTCTAATCTTGGAGTCAGTTTCGCGCTTAATATGCTTTCAGCGCTTATCTTACCCGAACATAGCTACTCGGCAATGCAGCAGGTGGCCACAACCGATACACTAGAGATTCGTCCATCTCGGTCCTCTCGTACTAGAGACAGATCTCCTCAAAATTCCTAACGATCATGCCGGATATAAACCGAACTGTCTCACGACGTTCTGAACCCAGCTCGCGTACCACTTTAACCGGCGAACAGCCG
>JAZUMV010000011.1:0-63411 GCA_045603785.1 Candidatus Nanosyncoccaceae bacterium
TGTGCTACTACTAAACGCTAGCCCTAAAGCTATTTCGAGGAGAACCAGCTATCTCCGAGTTCGATTGGCATTTCACCGCTAACCACAAGTCATCCAAGCACTTTACTGCGTACCCTGGTTCGGTCCTCCACTGCGTGTTACCGCAGCTTCAACCTGCTCATGGTTAGGTCACCCGGTTTCGGGTCTAATCCTTACGACTTGACGGGCTATTCACCCTCGCTTTCACTGTGGCTCCATCATCTGACTTAGCCTCGCCGTAAAAATTAACTCGCTGGATCGTTCTACAAAAAGCACGCCGTCACAGCCGAAGCTGCTCCGACACCTTGTAGGCACTGAGTTTCAGGTTCTATTTCACTCCCCTCCCGGGGTTCTTTTCACCTTTCCATCACTGTACTAGTTCGCTATCGATCAATTACAATATTTAGTCTTGGCAGGTGGTCCTGCCGGATTCAAACAGGGTTTCTCGTGCCCCGTCCTACTTGTGAAAACACATATAATTTCGTAAAAGTAGATTTCGCATACTGGGCTTTCACCATCTCCGGCGCGCCATTCAAACGCTTCCGCTATCTACTACGAACATTATCCGCTCAGTTAACGCTGTCGGTTTTTATGCCGAACGGTCAAATAAATTTAACTGCTCAGCATAAAAATTGTGTAAACACGCAACACCTTTAATAACTCTGGCCGTTAAACCGTATGGTTATTTTAAGGTTTGGACTGTTCCAATTTCGCTCGCCACTACTTTCGGAATCATTGGTTATTCTCTTTTCCTCAACCTACTAAGATGATTCAGTTCGGCTGGTTCCCGTCTATTTATCCTATGTGTTCAGATAAATGCAATACAACATGACTTGTATTAGGTTGCCCCATTCGGAGATCTCCGGATCGAAGCTTGTTCTCAGCTCCCCGAAGCTTATCGCAGAGTTCTACGTCCTTCATCGGTTGTAATTGTCAAGGCATCCACTATCAGTGCCCTTATGTACCTTTTTATGCATTGACTTAACTAGTAATTGATTCTCAATTACTAGCGCAATAATTCTAATGAATTAATGCCGCCAATTTAATTTCCTATGTTGTCATCAAATTGTTAATAGATAAATTTCGGCGCAAGAAAACTCACTCGTCATAGGAAATTCCTAAGTCGCTGTGTGTTATCTAAAACTAATGTTTTCTCGCAATTTATCACACTATGTTGAGAGGTTCATATTTGTGAACTTCAACTGAACTGTCCCTATATTATCGCATTTCAGCAGCCAATGCAAGCACTTTTTTCAAAAATCTTGCAAAATTCCGCACTTTTTTGCGTTTTAGGGGCTTTCGCCGCGATTCAAGCTGTTATTTTAGCGTTCCGGGCGACGATTTCTCCTCTTTAAGTCATCTTGGCGCTGTATATATACATAGCGCGGCAATCTGGCTCGCTGGCTAGAAAAAGCACCGCCAGATTTGATTTGAACCGTAGAAAATATACTTTTCATTATGGTTCGTATCTTGCTGACAGTGCTGTATATATATTTACTTACCAAACTGCTTATAGTTTAGCATGCTTATGTTTGGCTTTGCAAGCTTATCTATCTATTTCTGCAAAGACGCCAGCCTGCTCGCGCTTGATTAATTCGATACGTGATTCGATATCCGCAAAACCAACCTTAATGTCCCTAGTCAGCGCCGGCTCTTCAATCCGTGGCTCAAAGAAGGCTCTAAACTTGTCCGCTGCGTCCTGCTTGCGAATAATAGTCGCAATATATCGTGGATAATCCGCAATCGACTTGTCGCCTTCTTCTTTTTCTAGCCAATCCCAGTTTTGATACATCCAATCAATTACTTCGTCCTGGGCGGCATAGTTAGCGGCAAGGCGATAAAAGAATCCGAGACGATCCTGTGGGCGAATTTCGCCATTCTTGAGTTTTGGCAAATAGCTCAAGATGGTTTCTTTCGAACGAGTCGCCGCTAAGGCAGCTTCCATATCATTCTTAAGCGAGGCATCGACCGTATTGCTATATATTTCGTAATAAATCTTTGAGAGCTCATCATTTTCTCGTAGCAGACTTGAGGCTACAACCCAGCGAATATCTTCGTCGACCTTTGCAATATCAACGTAAGCATATTTTTCTTCGATTTCCTTGCGGTAAGTAACATCTTTCGAAAAACGCATTAGACTCATGACGATTGGGCGCATGCGGCGGTCGCCGTCCGTATCGGTAGGTTTCGCAACAATACCAAGGCGTTCGAACTGACCACGAGCAATCTTGCCAACTCGCTCCTGAAACTTGCGCTTCTCTTCGGTCTGAGGATCAAAGAAGATCTTCAAGTCGCTCACGATAACAGAGATCACGTCCCAGATCACATCGTCGGTTTCATCTTTGAAGGCTTCAAGTAATTTAAGAAGACTTGCACTAGAAACCTCCGAAGCCTTCGCAAGATAACGCTGATCAATCAATAAGCGGAGCTTTTGCTCTTTACTTAGCTTGGAGACATTTTTGAGCTTTTCCTGCAGAGCTTCATCGCTGAGTTTAATTAGATAATGGCCCGACAAATCGTCGCGAATATCTATAATCGGGTAGGTATAATTTTTGCCGCCTTTGGTCAAAAGGAAGCGATGCTGCTCTTTAGTCTCAGCGTCGATCACCGGATAACCCGGTTGCGTAAGCCATGGCATCATAAATTCGCTCACATTAAAGCTAGCATACTTGCTGAGTGCAAGCCAGAGATCCTCGGCGGTAGTATTGCCGTATTTATGCTCCTCGAAGTAATCCGCGAGCCCTTTAAAGAATTCTACTTCACCCATCGTACGCATCAACATGCGCATTAGACGGGAACCCTTCGAGTAGACAATCGCGCCATCAAAGAGATTAGCAATGTCATTGACATTTGCAACATCCACGCGAACCGGCTGGACGCCAGGCAAGCAGTCGCGGCGAAGCGAGCTTAGAACTACGCTTGTATTAAAGTCGTCCCAAGCGCCAAGCTCAGGGCGGAGCTTATCGACGGAATAAGCTTCCATCATACAGGCAAAGGATTCATTCAACCAAAGATCATTCCACCACTGCATCGTCACGAGGTCACCAAACCACATATGAGACAGCTCGTGTGCAACTACCGTACAGACGTAAAGCTTTTGGCTGAGGCTGGATTTTTCGTTAGCAAGCATCGAAATTTCACGATAAGTCACAAGACCCCAGTTCTCCATTGCGCCTGTGCCAGCTTCAACATCCGGAATCGCAATCAAATCCATCTTCGGAAGTGGGAACGGAGTCTTAAAGCAATCATCATAAAAATCCAGAACCTCAGCAGCGAAATCTGCAGAGTATTTTAAATCTTCGAGCGGCTGGTGAATGCCAGCATAAGAGCGAATGCGTACGCCATGCTGAGATTTTGTTTCGACATAATGGAAGCGCCCAACGCAAAACGCAACTAGATAGGTGGACATGCGTGGCGTGTCTGAAAAACTAACAGCAACATATTCATCGTCGTGAGTAACGAGGTCGCTTGGCATGTTTGAAAGAATCGTGTCTTCTGGGGCATCACTGCGAATTTTAAGCCTGAAGACAGCTTTTGCAGCAGGCTCGTCAATACATGGGAAACACTCTCGCGCATAATGGCTCTCGAATTGAGTCGCAACCATGCGATACTTCTCGCCGTTGGTACTGAAGTTAGAAAGATATGCGCCCTGCAAATCTTCGGTAATTGCAAAGGAGTATTCGATTTTTATCCGATGCTGACCTTTTTCTGCGCCAGAAACAATAAGTTCGCCATCTTTCTGCTCGTATCTAGCCTCACTTTCGTCAAGTTTGACAGATTTGATTTCCATATCTACAGCATGCAGACGAATTGTTTCAGACTTTGCCTCGCCTTTTATCTCGACAGTTGCCGTAATTTTAGTTTTATTTTTATTTATCCTCAAATCCAGATCGTAACGTTCCGGTACAAAATAAGCCAACAGTTTCTCCATATATTTAGTGTAGCACGCCAACAGAGAGAAATTAGACACAAAAATACTCCCCGCAGGGAGTATTTGAAGATTATTGGTTATCTACACAGAATGGAGCATTGTTGCCTTCAAGGCGATAGATGATAGAGACATCCGTCGGGTCATTGGTCGGAGTTGCCGTACCGCTACCCTGGTCGTCAGTACCAGCAGTAGCCGAACACTTGCTATATGCGGCCATATGAATAACATGATCAAATGCATTCATATTTTCGTTGCCGCCACTGAAGCCGCGGCCTTCCGTCTTCAAGACATATACCGTGCCGTCAGGGTCAGTAAAATCTGGACAGCCATTACTACCGCAATCGAAGAAATAAGAGAAGCCATCACCAGCACCCGCATGAGTAGGTTCATCTCCACTATAACTCGCATGATTGTCTACATATTTGGTTACAAAATTCGTATCTAGTTGAAAGCAAGATTTAGAGCTTTTTGCATTTTCGACAGTACTACATTCAGCAGGTGTACTTGTAAAGAAAATCGGCGCCTTGCCATTATGATTCCCCTGATAGCTCGTGACCGCTTTCATAATGCGAGCCATGTCGTCTTTGCGCTCAGTATTGCGCCTCGAGCGTTGCATCGCCGGGATCGCAATAAACATTGCCAGCATAATGAGACCAGCCACCGCAAGCACGAGCACCACCTCGATAATCGAGAAGGCCTTCTTAGATTTCAACTTATTCATATAACTCCATTAGACTTACGTTTAGTTTTATTTAACCACAACTGTTATAAAACCGCAAAAAGAGCCCGTTCCCGAGCTCTTTTATTGATGCGTTTTATTCTTCGTCGCCAAGGAGAGCCTGTGCACGATAGATCATCTGCGCAGTCTCGTCGGTTTCGATAATATACATCGGTTTGCTGTCATTCGTCGAGATTACGGCGTGATGATTCGTAAACTCTGGCTTTGCGTTCTTTTCGTCATCAAGCCTGAAGCCAAGATAGCCAAGCTTATTCGAAATAAAGCGGCGGATTTCTTCAGAGCGTTCACCAATCGTACCAGCAAAGACAATTGCGTCGACACCATTAAGCATTGCTGCCATCTGACCAACGTAAGCCTGAATGCGATAAACGAAGATCGAGTGAGCGAGGGTAGCCTTGCTATCGCCTTCGTCACGGCGCTGAATAATATCGCGCATGTCGTCGTAACCACCAGAAATGCCAAGGAGACCACACTTCTTGTTAAGATAAAGCAAGAATTCTTCGTCGGAGGTAATCTTAAGAGCCTTCTTCAAAGCGAGTGCAGCCGCGGCATCAATCGTACCGATACGAGTAGACATTGCGAGGCCTTCCGCTGGGGTATAGCCCATAGAGTTATCCATAGCGAGGCCGTTCAAGATTGCAGAAACGGAGCTACCAGAACCGAGATGCATAACAATGAGCTTCTCTGGAAGAATGCCCTGCTCTTTCATATAGCGAGAAATGAAGGCATAGCTCAAACCATGGTAGCCATAGCGCTTGATTTCATTCTCGTTAGCAATATCTAGATCGAAAGAGTAATACTTTGCAGTATCTGGCTTATCCCAGTGGAAAGCAGAGTCGGAAACGGAGATAATCTTGACGCCTGGGAAGTTTTCGCGAACGCCCTTAATCTCGTTTGCGGTGGTTGGAACATGGACAGGATTGCGCTTCTCAGCCTCAGCCAACTTCTTCATATATTCAGCGTCGACAATGTGGTCCTCGGTGAAGTAATCGCCAGGAGCAACAATGCGAACAACGACAGCCTGAAGTTTGTTCTTTTCGTTAGTAAACTGCTCGTCAGCAAGAACTTTTGGAACTGCCGAGATAGCTTCGTTTAGATCTTTGCACTTAACATCAACCTTGCGCTTTTTGCCATCGGCATCCTTGAGGGTGCAGACAACTTTTTTGCCTTCGTATTCGAAATGCAAGTTTGCAAGGAGGGTTTCGCCATCATAGAGCGCATATTTGCGTGAGGCGCTGCCCGGGTTCGTAATAAGGATTAATTTGCTCATAGCTGTATTTTAGCATAGAACAACAGATAACAGAAATATTACAACCCCTAATGACCAACCTTTTCACTCATAGAATATTGAAAACTTGTAAATAAAAGGCCTTTCTGACCCTTAGTAGTTTTCGCAACCCAACACTAAACAGAGGTCAAATCGAACTTATGCTTCACAAATTTCAGGCCTTAGTTTAGGGTTCTAGTACGGGCTGGGTGAGCCCGTGAGTGTCCTACTGTTGAGATTATTGGGTCCCGTTTCGCAGGGGCCTCAATGAACGGCGATTCTAGATAAACTAGAGGTCCCGAGGAAAGGTTTTACATGAGCGTACGGATTATTATCTTAGGCGTGAGTGTGGAGTTGAGTATCCGGTTACCGAAACTCAAAAAAGTTACCCGCCAATAGACGAGTAACTTAAACCCAACAGGTCGAATTTCTAGAGTTCGACCCACTGCGAATATTATATCATATCGCCCCATTCATGACCGTTTGCATTTCTCTCCTTACCGAGGGGCGATATTTTATACTGATTATTCATCAACGCCGTACATCTTGGCGTATTCAGCGTTCTTGAGCTTGCGGCCAATCATCTCGTCGGCCAAGCTAGCGCGGTCACAGATATTAAGAATGTCTGCCGCAACATCCCAGCGCGAACAGCGGTTGCGACCAAGTTCATCGAGCGGAGTCGTAGTTGAGCCTTCATCTTCGAAGCCATGAATATGGAAGCGGCGAGCATCGGCATAGTTTGCAATAATGTTCTTTATCGCATCAGCGTAGCCATGGAAATTAATCACAACTGGCCAATCACCAAAGAGCTCATCGAATTTTTCTTGAGTCATCTTATTATCCGTCGTACCAATCGCACCAAAGCTCAAAGCAGCGATATTCACGAGGCGTACCTGAATTTCAGGATAGACTTCCTTCGCGAGCTTAATGCCTTCGATAGCCTCCTGCGTCATAAGATCGCCACAACCAGCAACAACTACCCAAGGAGCTTCGTCGGAAGCGAAACCAAAGATTGAAGCGCCGCCGTTATCTAGCTGATAGCGCGCGTGATTAATATCTATCCAGCGAGGCTGAGGATTCTTATTGAATGTTGTAAGATTCACAACATTTCTGCTCTGTTCCATCTTATCCCAAATTGCCGTCGCAGCAACATCGTCGACTGGAAAGAAACAGTTTACGAGATTCGAAGATTTGCTTAAAGCACTCGAAATGAGGGCCGGATTTTGATGCGTATAGCCGTTATGATCCTGACGCTCCCAGCAAGAGGTCGAAAGAATATGGAGTGGCTGATAATCTGGTCGCCACTCGACTTCTTTGGCCTGCTTCAGGAACTTCAAATGCTGGTCGAGCTGCGACGAAATGATCGGCAAGAAGGCCTCATAACTCGTCATGGCGCCACGGCCACCACTTAGAATGTGCCCAGCAAGCGTTGCGAAAAGCGTATTTTCCGAAAGCAATTCAATAATATGGCCATCTGGGGCAAGGTTTTTATCCCAAGCATTAATCTCGCGCACCCAAGCGCGGTTATCCGTATCGTAGACCTGCTGCATGCGATTCGAGCTCGTCTCGTCTGGCGAGAAGAAATAGAAGTCGTCATACTTACCGAGCGAATCATACATGAAGGTACCAAAAGTACCAGCAATATGGCATTTTCCCTCGCCTGGATTATCTATTCTCTGAGGCAAATTCTCCATAAAGCTCCTTAATGTTATATGATTTTAGCCATTTCTCTAGCATCTTCAGCTGGTTTTCGTCAGTCTTGGCGTGCGGTAGTGGGACTTGATGCGAAGCGCAGTTACCCTCAAGCTTGAGACCATCGAGTTGCTTCGGACCAGTGTAACCTTTTGGTGTCTTCATAATGATGAAGGTATTGCGATTCATTTTCTCGAGCGCCATCTGGAATTCTTCATTGTTCGTGCCGTCTATCATGACAGGATCGTAGCCGAAGCCGCGGAGCATTTGCATAAGCTCGCGTTGACTTGCTGCACCATAGACTGTTGGCGCAGAAATCTTGTAGCCGTTCAAATGAAGAATTGGAAGAACATGGGCGTTCTCGTCAGAATTGAGTAACTTGTTAAGATTTAAGCTTGCTAGAGCCGTGCCGGTTTCAAGCTCGCCATCACCAATAAGAACAGCAATCAGTTTGCCCTTCTTACCGAGCGCCGCACCGTAAGCGGTCGCCAAAGAATAGCCAAGTTCGCCACCTTCAGAGATAACACCTGGAGTTGCTGGGCTAGCATGCGACGGGAAGCCATAAGGCCAGGAGAAGTTTTTGCAGACATATTCGATACCATGAAGATTTAGCCTTGCTTCTGGATAGTATTTTTCGAGCTCGCCATCAACAAAGAGGTTAGCCTGAAGCGCTGGGAAACCATGGCCCGGGCCAAGAATAAATTCCATATCTGGAAAGCGGAATTTTAGGTTGGCATAGGCAATATTGATACCTGGGCAGGTACCCCAATGGCCAAGCAGACGCGGTTTAATATCCGAAGCCGACAGAGGTCGGTTTAATAGAAAGTTATCCTGTAAGAAAATCTGTGCAACCGAAAGATAGTTACAAAAATCTATGCGGTGATCAAGTTTGAGAAGATTAATATCTGAAGTGCCCACTCCGTTCATACTATTATGATAGCAAGTTTTTATTGGATTTCCAAAGCTTTCATGACGGCATCGATAAGCTCACGAATAGTTTCTTCGTAGCTCTCATAGATGCGGAAGCCTGCAGCATAAGGGTGGCCGCCACCGCCGAAGTAGCCGGCGATTTGGTCGGCGACCGGCTTGGTCGAGCGGATTTTACCCGTCAGTTTGCCATCTGGGTAGGTCTTGATAGAAATAGCAACTTCAACGCCCTGAACCATGCGTAGCTCTTCAAGGATAAGGACGTTTGGGTTGTATTCGTCGGAGTATTCCTGGATTTCTTCGAATGGAATAAGGATTGTAGCGAGCTTACCATCGAGATGATAATCGATACGCTTAATAAGGTCCGCTTTATATTCCAAGATGCGCTGCGACTTCTTCGAGAGCTCGCGGCGGCGCTCTTCCATATCTGCAATTTCGAGACCGCAATCTAGCAAAGCGGCAGCAGTACGGAAATCTTCAGCGGTCGTAGATGCGGTAGTTAGGCCAAGAGTGTCCGATTGAAGACCATAGAGGAGATTTTCAGCACACTGTTTATTGATCTCAATTTTCTGATCGGTGAGGATTTTATAGATAAGACCGCAGCAAGAAGACATCGGCTCGATGATGGCTTCATATGGAAATTCCAGGTCAGCCTCAGTTTCGTGATGGTCGATTACGAGAACTGGGGTGTTATACAGGCAGTTTTTGATTGCCGGATCTTCGAGGAGCTTAGAAAGCAGGACGTTCGCAGCAGTATCGACGACGATGAAGGCATCCGCACGCCAAGCAAAGTCGATTTCGACACGGTCCCAACCGCTGAAGTAGCGCATATATTTTGGGATTTCGACCGGGCAGTAGAGAGAAACTTCTTTGCCAACAATCGCTTCATCGAGCGCCAAAGCAGAACCCAACGAATCCCCGTCAGGATTCTCAGCCTGAATGATACAGATATGCTGTTTGTCTTTGATGAATTCAGAAAACTTGTCGTACATTGGTTTATATTATATCAGATTAGGATTTTGGCCGCTTTTGAGACAAAAAAGAAGAGGCTCGGCGTTGCTACCCGACGGCTGCAGGTCGCCCCTTCTTCAATTCCACAGGGCTCGGCGTTGCTACCCGACGGCTGCAGGTCGCCCCGTTTCTAGCTATTATTCTAGAGTATTACTTCTGAAAAACGCAAGATCTTGTTATTATCTGTGATGGCTTGGTAGATAATTGCTATCAATTTCCTTGCGAATACTCGTCAAAGTCTTACCATTGTACTTATAGCAAGCGAAGCCGTTCTTTGGCTTATTCGCAACATCCACAGCGACGCGCGAGATTGTTTTTACTTCGTTAGTATCAAGAATTCTAACTTGATTCTCGCTATCTATCGTCTCAACTACGGGGTAATTGCATTCTGCGGTTATAGGTTCCAGCACAGTTCCAACAGGAATCCCCAGCATTTCGAAGGTGGTTCTGGAGCTCATCGGATGAACCTTGCCATCCGCCCCGATAGCGTCCGCGGCGGTTTCGTTGCCATAATTGTCAATTTCGGCATCATCAAGAAGCTGCGAAACATTGAGCAGTAAATCGCGTGCCACATCTGGATCCATCTTAAAGAATTCACGATTGTTGCGCAGGCGAGAATCCGTAAGCTTATCCAACTCACGATGAATCACTTTTTCAAGAAGCTGATATTTCTTGGTTTTGACCGAGAAATACGGTTCGTACGGTTGCGGCACGCCAGTTGTATCCAGGTCGCGCAAACGCCTTTTGATATCTTTAGTAAAGCCAATCTTAATAATGCCAGGCATTACTGGATTAACAAGAATATATACATAGCCTTCGCCCATAGTAACCCTTATTTATCACTCTTCCTACGGTTGCATTCCTTACAAAGCATCTGGCAGTTTTCCGAGGTTGTAGCGCCACCCTGACTCCATGGCGTAATATGATCACCTTCCATCTGCGAGATTTCAAATTGCTCGCCGCATAGTCTACAGATGCCCTTTTGTCGCTCGTAGGCTTCGCGTTTCATTTTATCTGTAAAGGCACGGATGCTTAGATGACGCTCGTCACCTGAGAGGAGATATTCATAAATACCTTTCTTCGCGGTCACATCTTCGTCCTGCATTAAGCGAACGATATCTTCTTCAAACTTTTGAGCGTTATAACTATTCTTGCCATATTTGTTATACAGCTCACCCCACTCTAGGCCCTTCATTTCTTTGCGATAGTTCGGGAAGATTCTTTGAACCCAAGCAATGACTTCTTGGAAGTATTGCCATAGTTCGGAAGCATCTTTGTCGTGCTGATGCTTTGACATATATTCTTCAATCTTTCCATCAGACAACCACTTTAGAGCAGATTCAAGATAATCCTGACGAATAGGAGAGCCGTTCATGTATTTTTCGGCAAGACCATAGGCAGCACAATTTGTTTTACTAAAATGACGTTTTGCATCGGTTAGCCAGGTGCCAGTATATGTGGCATTGCGAAGCTCCTGGTCGGTTAATTTTTCGCCGGCGATATTAATCGTGCGAAACCACTCAAGACGCTCGCTGTCTGTTCCATCACAGATATAGATATATAGGTCATAGTTCTCGATTTGCTCACGCTCGTCATTGGTTAGACTATGGAAATACTTGTTATTAATTGAGAAATCGCCCTGCATATACTGACAGAAAGAAATCGTGCGTTGTTGACCATCAAGAACTTCAAAAGTGCCGTCTTCCTTTTTGTTCCAGTACATAACATTTAGCGGAAAATCTTTGCGAATCGTATCAATAACGGCATTGCGCTGAGCGTCTTTATACACAAAGTTTCGTTGGTATTGTGGCCGAATGTCTAACTTTCCGCCGAAGCCCGAGACGCCCTCCTCGTCGCTATCTTTATAGCCGTCAAAAACATCCTTGATTTTGATTTTTTGAAGCTCAATTTTCATGTTTTCTCCTTTTGATAAAAATTCTCTTGTATAAACCCTTGCCATTAACTACCGGAGCATCATATCTATCATGCGGCGTCTTTAAGTAGTCCAATCTCCCGTCACCACCACGGTCCGTAGTCCATAAAATTTCAAATTGTTCGGGGTTGTATCTATCTAAAAAAGTAATCGGAACTCCCATTACGCCATTACATCCTTCTCTTAATGAGGATTCTTGCGTAGGTCTCTTTTCCGTTGATTGTAAACCTGTGTCCATATCTTGGGTTATCTTCAATGTATCTGTCGATTCCGAGGATAATGAACTGGTCTGGGTTATATTTATCGAGGAATGTAATCGGGACTCCCATAATACCACTACACCTTCTTTCTTCTGATGATGATTCTGAAGTATGGCGTAATTGTCTGTCTGTCTGTCTGTCTGTCTGTCTGTCTGTCTGTCTGTCTGTCTGTCTAAGCGAGTGTACGTCAAGTCTTTGTCGTCGTCACCTTTTCTGAACTTTACTAGCTCAAATTGGTCAGGATTATGCTTGTCGAGATAAGTTATTGGAACACCCATATCTTCAAAATAATCACAAGGAATATCAGAGACTCTACTCACTTCAATTGCGTCATAATTATCGTATTTTGGATAATCGTCGGGGTTGTATTTTTTATATAATATTATTTCTTCATGCCTCTTTGCGATATCTAGATTAGTAAACCAAACCGCATTATTTACCTTTGCCATCTTATGTCCATCCTGAAAGAAAGTACTCTTCCCCTCATAGCTATCAGGAACATAAAAAGAGCACTTTGTTGCATGGAGTGAACAGCCAAGCCACATTTTATTATCTTTTATTAGTGGAAAAATCTCTTTATATGTAACAGCATTAAGATTTCCTATGATTAGGAATTTTTTATCATATTCAATTAGCTGAGCTACATATTCTCTAAATAGCGAGAATGGCGGATTAGTAACTATCACGTCTGCCTCCTTTAGGAACTCAATCGATTCTTCAGAACGAAAATCTCCATCTCCTTCAAGAATTGTTAGATTATTTCCGCCACTCTTTAGAAGCATCTCGACATCGACGAGATCTATCGAACCATCGTTATTCATGTCCGGAACTTCTGTAATCTCTATTTTATAAGGCTTTCGCTCGGTAGGAGATAGAACAATCGGATCTTTTAGTTCTGTGTAACTAACCGGGGACCCCTCATAGCCCACACAAATCAACTTCTTGAGTTTAAGATGATTAAAATTCATAGAAAAATACTTAAAGAAGTTACTTTCAAAAGGATCGTCGCAGTTGCAGAAAATTGTCTTCCCTTCGAAATGCTGCTTATAATAACGCATTTCTTTTTCAATAACGCTTAACTGCGTATAAAATTCATCTACCTTTGCGCGGTTTGCTCTATGTAGAATCGCATTAGTATTACCCGTGCGCCTCCTAACCCCTAGCGCCACAACCTATCAAAAAGAAATAAGACACCATGCAGGTGTCTTAACTAAAAATCTTCATAGACCGGTTACATCATGAATCCGGGAGCAAAACACCGCATGATGTCTTAAATCAATTTCTGCACTTAAGCTGAATACAGCCTAACCGGAGCGATGAATATACTCCCGGATTTACGGGTTGTATTCAAAAACTCCGCCACAAAATAAGTGCAGAATTGTAGCCTAAGTGCAAATTATTAAATTGATTTAAGACAATTTAATTATAACACCTAGGGCAAGAGGTTTGATAAAAATAAGAAATGTCTCTCCTCAAAAGATGAGACTTCCTTAATTTGCGGTCCAACTTGGTCATTGATATAATTTATTCAGTTAGTCACTAGTTCAGACCCGTACGCGTTGACCGCTACGCCCGGCTTCCTAGGATGACCGAGTGGACTAGTGTGGTAGCTCCCCGAAAGGGGGAGCTTCCTTAATTTGCAATCATTTCTAACCATTGGTATAATAATTATCAATAAGACACTAGCTGGGATCCGTACGCGTTGACCGCTACGGCGTAACCTAAAGTGCTACGCAAGTTAGCGCAGGAACTCTCCGAAAGGGGAGTTTCTTTAATGTCCCAATCTTTTTGTATTACCTCTCGCGTACGCCCAAAAGGTTATGATATAATATACCCATCCTTAGGGGCGTAGCTCAGTTGGTAGAGCACTGGTCTCCAAAACCAGGTGTCGCGAGTTCGAGTCTTGCCGCCCCTGCCATAAGGAAATTTGGCCTCTCGTGGGGCTATTTTTATTGCCCCGCCACCCCTGTACTTATTGACATTTTATTGCTTTTGTGCTATAATATACGTATTCCGTTTTGTTTCCAAACCAAGAAGGAGGGTGATTTTTTATGAAACGAAACGAACGCACCAAGAAGATGATGAGGAACTACGTCAAGCTCCACGAAATGGGCCTGTCTGCGCAGGAAATTGCAGACAAGTACCATTTGAGCACGACGACCGTCTACGCTAACCTTGGCGAAATCGCCGAAAAGGCTGGCGTGACTCGCGAGTCTCTGCTCGCGAAAGTGCAGCCGAGCCGCTATGTGCCTGGCAGCGTTCACGCGAAGACCCCCGTTTTGCCGGAGGGCGAATTCCGCGCAGACGCGGCAAAGGCCATGGAGGCCATCGAGAAAGTTCAAAGAAGCATCCGCGAAGATCTCGAACAGATTGAGGCCGTTTCTGAACAGAACAAAGGAGGTATTTCGTTATGAACATTTGCCTGAGCTCACTTACAAGCAGAGAGTTTCAGAGTCGGCTCAAGTCCGGCTACAGCGTTGATGACTTCTGCGTGATGTATTCATGCACGCACGATGAGCTCAACGCATTCATCGAGCGTGTCTACTCCCAGCAGAGAAAACGCGACGAGATCGCGCGCAAGCTGCGAGGAAACGCAAAGCAGAAAGGCAACAAGTCCCAGGCTGCAACCCCGGCAAAGACCACGCGCAGTGCGCTGGCGGCTGCCAAGGCTGGACACGTCCCCACAAAGTCAAAGCCCGACGAGTCCACCCCGAAGGTCGAAGCAACCCCTGAGCCTGAGACCGAAGTACTCGAAGTCGCAACTTCCGAGCCTGCACAGCCCGAGCCTACCGAGCTCGAAGTGCTCCAGGCTCGCGAGGAGTCTTTAAGCGCCGAGGTCTACCAGATCGAGGTCGAGCACAAGGATGCTTGGACTGCGCATAATGCGGTCGCTGGTACCATCCGCGGCATTAGTGACCGCGTCGAGCAGCTCAAGGTCGAACTCGGACAGCTTGTCGACAAGTATGAAGTGGAGCTCACAAAAGCCCGCGAGTACGAAGCCGTCATGTCCGAACGATCTGAAGCCTGGAAGGTCAAGCATGCCGAACTCGAGCAGGTCCGCACTCGCATCACCGAACTCACCGCAATCAAGGCTTATGTTTACGAGAGCGGAGAGATCGAGGCCGAGGGCGACCACGAAATGAGCTTCGATGGCAGCGATAATATCTATGCACAGCTCCTGGAGGACAACAGCGAGTTCCTCGAGGACCTTCGGAAGAGGGATCTGAGAGTTCTCGCCAAGCTGTTGGCACTTTCCCAGAGAGAGCAGAGATACGAGTTCGCCTTCGACAATCCTGCTGTCGAGGCAGCCTTCTTTGCCCTGTGCAAGAAGTGACGACGCTCCATCATCCAATCCCCCGCACTCAACGCGGGGGATTTTTTCATCCCTCTATTCTAGACACAGTTTGACTTTTCCTTAAAACTCTGATAAAGTAAGAAAATCTTGCTGCGATCTCTCTCGCGGCGGGGTAACATCCACATTCACTCCCGGACCAAAGTGGAGTGAGATCTTTACAAAAGGAGGGAATCATATATGAATGATTCAACAAACGTGATGGAAAAAGTTGCCGCTCAGACGGCAGAGGGGATTCTCGAGACCACTCTCGACACCCTTCAGGAAGGCTACCAGACGGCTCCCTACGGCGTGATGCACGCATTCGCTGCTATGAAGGGCTTCATCTCTGAGGTCGTGGCAAAGCTTGGTGCTGACCCCGAGCAGAGCGAGCTGGTCAAGAAGGCAGTTAAGCTGCGCACCCTCATCGGCGAGAACAGCATGCTCGAGCTCGACGCAGCAAAGCGTAGCGATATGGCACGTGTTTGCCGTGAAAGCGCCCAGATTGCCGAAAGAGTCTTCGAGGGCATCGATATGCCGCCGTTCTCTGAGGCTAACCCCGTTGTCGAGCAGTCTCTCGGCTGGATTATCCCGGCACTCGAGAACGCTGCACTCGGCGAGGATCAGGGTGACGCCATTCAGCTTCGCTACGAGAACCCCTGCATCGCACCCCTGCGTGAGGCATACAAGCTCAAGCTCGTGCTCGCAGGCGCCCCCGATCCGGTGAGCGAAATGCGCTTCCTGGTTTCTCAGGAGCTGCTCATCAGCAGGCTGATCAAGGCAGTGCCGGCAACTTCCCTGTATGGCTACTGGATTGCGCTCAAGCCGGTCACCGAAACCGGCATCTGCTACCACGAGGCTGTTACCAGGGAGCTCGAAAAGCTCGAACCCGAGTCCTGGCCGCTCGACATTCACGCTTCTGCCAACATCTCTTTCTGGGAGGCAGTCGCTGAAACCGTTGAGGCCAACAGCTGCGATGTCTGCATGCGTGTTCTTAGCCAGCAGGCTACCAGCTTCATCAAGGATCGTGTCGAGTCACTCAGAACACACCTTGCGCCCTACAGTGCAAAATGGGCCAAGAGAGCATGCGACCGTGCATCCAAGATCATCTCTGGCATCCATGTGAGACCGGCCTTTGCGCATGTCGAGTTCGATGTTTGGAGCCTCAGCCCCGAGGCAACTAACTTCGAGATGTCTGCTACCGAAGCCGCAACCAACTAACCCCATCACGATCAGAAATCCGAAACTCCTTATAATATAAACCCCTGGCGCGAGCCGGGGGTTTCTTTTGTGGTGTTATACTTAAGCTATGTTGCCCAATATTCATCTCAAAAACCTCATTTCCCGCCTAAGCGATGACGGCCTAACTGAAGGTCAGGAGGAAGCTATTAGCGCAATGCTGATGGGCGAGAATGTCTTTTTGACTGGCGATGCTGGGACTGGCAAATCTTATGTGCTCTGCGAATTTCTTAAACGCATGAGCCGCAAAAAGCAAGTAATCGCCTGTGCGCCAACCGGAATCGCCGCATTACGCCTCAAAAACGGCAGCACGATCCACCGCGCTTTTCGCGTTCCGTTCCTGCAGGCCTACGATTGCAAAAAGCATACCCATCCAACTGAGGAAATCCTCAATGCCGATGTGATTATTATTGACGAAATCTCAATGTGCCGCGTTGATCTTTTTGATTACATTGCCGAGATTATCTTTGAAGCCGAGGAACAAAGCCGTAAACACAAGCAACTAATCGTCGTGGGCGATTTCTTCCAGCTGCCACCAGTGCTCCGCCGCGAAGAGCGCGAGGTTTTGAGCTATAAATACCCTGGAATTCAAGGCGGCTACTGCTTCTCTGGTAAAAACTGGAATAAGTTTCATTTCAAACCCTTCGTTTTAACCGAAATTGTCCGTCAGGAAGAGGATAGATATGTTCAAATGCTCGAGCGCGCCCGCCGTGGCGACCATAGCTGCCTTGAGTATTTCAATGACCAAGTCGCCGACCAGCTCGACGACGACGCGATCTGCCTAGTTCCAACCAATGCTAAAGCGAATGCAATTAACAACACCAAGCTCAATGAACTAATTGGCGAGCCGAAGATTTTTCATGCTCGCACCAAAGGTACAATTAATGCTAGCGATAAGGCCGCCGAAGATGCGCTCGTTCTCAAGAAAGGCGCTCGCGTGATTGCGCTCTGCAATAATTTTGATTACAAGAATGGCCAAATTGGCACAATTCAAGAAATCCAGGACGACGCCGTACGTGTGCGCTGGGATAACGGCCGCAAATCTACCGTCGAGCCTTACGACTGGAATATTATGCGCCCAGAGTGGGACGGCGAAGTAATCAAGCACGAGATTGTAGGCACTTTTAGCCAGATTCCGCTCCGCCTTGCTTATGCAATCACAATTCATAAGAGCCAAGGACAAACCTACCGCCGTACTTGCGTCGATCCGGCCTGTTTCGATATTGGCCAGTTATATGTCGCTCTTTCTCGCTGCGAAAGCATCGATGGATTAAGCCTAATGCGCCCTGCCTACCCCGGCGCTTTACGCAGTTCACCAGAGGTGATTGACTTCTACGAATCGCTTAATTCTTAAGTTTCTCAAGAAACGCTTGACGGTTCTAAATAAAGTTGTTATTATATGAATAGTCGAACGGGACTGTTCTTTGGCATGCACTGTGCCAAGAGAGAGGGCAGGACGGACTGTTCGAGCACATAAAGCGAACACGGGTGTTAGCAGAAAAAATCTATTATTTCTATTAATACCCGATGTATTTGGTCCGGCATTGGGTAGTAACGCTATCGTCGCTTCGGCGACACCCGCCTCCTTCGGGAATATAGCTTGCAAATTTATTGCTTATAGATCTACCCCGATGTTCGCACCACACCCCCGTTTCGCAGGAAACGGGGGTTTTCTTTTCTCCGATTTTTCCACCCGTAGCCATGTTATAATAATTCAGTTATACATAAAGGATTTTAATGTTCAGACTACTCAAGAATCTTACGGCGAAGGATTTCGCCTGGATGCTCTTCGCTTTTGTCTTCATCTTTGGACAGATATGGCTCGAGCTAAAGATGCCGGATTACATGGCAAATATCACTACCCTGGTTCAGACCGAAAATAGCGACCTGAACGAGATTTTACACAACGGCGCAATGATGCTTTTGTGCGCTGCCGGAAGTCTCGTTTTGGCTTTTGTGGTTAGCTATATTATCTCAAAGGTCGCCGCGCGTTTTTCCTTGATCGTGCGCAAGAAGCTCTTCGATAAGGTTGAGGAACTAGATTATTACCAAGCTGCAAAATTCTCGACGAGCAGCCTCATTACTCGTACTACCAATGACATCACCCAGCTCCAGATGGTACTCGGCATGGGCTCGATGATGCTCGTGCGCGCACCGCTCACGGTCGCGGTTGCGATTTCAAAGATTGTCGGCAAGAGTTGGCAATGGAGTACTGCTACTGCAATCGCCGTTGTTGTGCTTCTATCTGGTCTCGCGATTGTTATGTCTATTGTCGTGCCACGCTTCAAGCTTTTACAGAAAATGACAGATAAGCTAAACGGGGTCACGCGCGAGAATCTTACCGGTATTCGCGTCGTTCACGCCTTCAATGCTGAAAAGTATCAGGAAAACAAATTCGACAAGGCCAACGATGAATTGACTAATACTCAGCTCTTTACTCAGCGCGCCATGTCTGTATTATCTCCTGGGATGTATCTCATCATGGAAGGCGTTGCGCTTTCGATTTATATCATTGGCGCACATATGATTGACGGCGCAGATATGCTCAGTAAGGGTCAGCTTTTCGCAGACATGATCGTCTTCTCGAGCTACGCAATGCAGATCATTATTTCCTTCCTCGTCTTGTCTGGCATTTTCATGATCGTGCCACGCGCGCAGGTTTCCGCAAAGCGTATTAATGAAGTGCTCGATACCGAGCCGACCATTATTAATGGAGCTCTTAAGGAATCTACCGCCGGTGAAACTGGCACAATCGAATTCCATAATGTTAGCTTCAAATATCCAGACTCAGAAGAATACATGCTCAAGGATATTTCCTTCAAGGTCAATAAGGGCGAAACGCTTGCGATTGTTGGCTCGACCGGTTCAGGCAAGACCACGCTTGTGAACCTGATTGAGCGCTTTTACGATGCAAGCAACGGCGAAGTTTTTGTCGATGGCGAGAATGTTAAGAATTACAAGCAGTCCGCACTTCGCAATAAAATCGCCTACGTACCGCAAAAGGCCGTAATGTTTGACGCAAGTGTCGCAGCCAATGTAAGCTATGGCGACAACGGCAAGAAACGCGCCGACGAAAAGAAGATTTCAGAGGCTTTACGCGTGGCTCAGGCCAGTAACTTCGTTAATAGAATGTCCGGCAAGACCAAGGCACACATTGCGCAGGGCGGTACTAATGTTTCCGGTGGTCAAAGACAGCGCCTCGCGATCGCGCGCGCAATTGCTCGCGATCCAGAAATCTATATTTTCGACGATTCCTTCTCTGCACTAGATTTCCAAACCGACGCCAAGCTTCGTAAAGAATTACGCGAATATACTGGCGGCGCAACCAATGTAATTGTAGCTCAGCGCATCGGAACCGTCATGCATGCCGACCAGATTATTGTGCTAGATGAGGGCAAATGTGTCGGGCTCGGCAAACATTCAGACCTATTAAAACACTGCGAAGTCTACCAACAGATTGCATACTCGCAGCTAACTAAAGAAGAATTGGAGGCGTAATGGGACCAGGTAGACCACACGGCGGCAGACCAGACGAAAAGAGCAAAAACTTCGGCGCTGCCATGTTAAGAATATTCAAGGAGCTAAACGGTCTAATTTGGCTCGCCGTATTCGCCGTACTTTTTGCGGTTTTTGGCGCAATCTTAATGATTATTGCACCAAACATTATTAGTGATCTCGTCGACGAGATTTCAAAGGGCCTTACTGGCGCAATCGATTTCAGCGCAGTTAAGAGCATCATGACGATTCTTATTTTGATGTATGTCGCAGGCGCGCTCTCGAATCTTTTCGAGGGCTTACTCATGGCGCAAACCTCAAACCGCTTCGCGCAGAATCTCCGTAAGCGCATTTCGCGCAAGATCAACCTTTTGCCGCTGGATTACTTCGATAAAAACCAGACCGGCGATACGCTTTCGCGCGTCACGAACGATGTCGATACGATTTCGCAAAGCTTGAACCAGTCGCTCGCGACCTTAATTAGCGAAGCGGTGTTGTTTGTCGGCGTAGCGATCATGATGTTTATTACAAATTCCATCATGGCAGGAGTTGCAGTTGGCGCAAGTATTGTCGGCTTCATCTTCATGGGCATGATTATGTCCAAATCCCAGAAGTATTTCTCGATGCGCCAGACCGAGCTTGGCAAGCTCAACTCGCATATCGAACAGATTTATTCCGGCTTAATCGTAGTAAAAGCTTACAACGGCAAGAACGACAGCGACAAGAAGTTTGATAAATACAATGCGAGTGTTTACGAAGCAAACCTCAAGAGTCGCTTCCTTGGTAGCCTCATGCACCCAATTATGAACTTTATTGGCAACCTTGGTTATGTCGCAGTTTGTATTACGGGCGCAATCCTCGTCAAGAACGGCAATGTTTCAATGGGTACAATCGTAGCATTTATTACTTTTGTTCGCCTCTTCACTTCTCCGCTTTCAAATATCGCTCAGGCTTTCACGAGCCTCCAATCCGCCGCCGCCGCGGGCGAGCGTGTCTTCGAGTTTATCGATGCAAACGAGATGCCGGTGGAAACTAATGTTATTGAGAACCTTTCTAGGAGCGAAATTAAAGGCGAGATTGAATTTAAGCATGTTAAGTTCGGCTACAAGCCAGAAAAGCTCATCATTAAAGACTTTAATGCAAAGGCAAAGCCTGGTCAGAAAATTGCAATTGTTGGTCCAACCGGCGCCGGCAAGACTACGCTCGTCAATCTTCTGATGAAGTTTTACGATATTAATGATGGTGAGATTTTAATCGATGGCCGCTCAACCAAGGAAATAAGTCGCAAGGAACTACACTCGCTCTTCACGATGGTCTTGCAGGACACTTGGATGTTCGAGGGTACCTTGCGCGAGAATATTGTCTATAACCGCAAAGACATTAGCGACAGGCATGTTAAAGAAGTTTGCAAGGAAGTCGGTTTGAATCATCTGATCAAAACCTTGCCAAAGGGGCTTGATACAGAAATCGGAGAAACTGATTCGATTTCGTCCGGTCAAAAGCAGCTTATTACGATTGCGCGCGGTATGATCGAAGATTCGCCATTCCTAATCCTTGATGAAGCAACTAGCAATGTCGATACGCGTACTGAAGAGCTTGTTCAGCAAGCAATGGACAAGCTCACAAAAGGCCGTACAAGCTTTGTAATCGCCCACCGTTTGTCTACGATCAAGAATGCTGATTTAATCCTAGTCATGAATGAGGGTGACATAGTCGAATCCGGTACTCACAAAGAATTAATGAAAGCTAACGGATTCTATGCCGAACTTTACAATTCACAATTTGCACTTTAGTTTCTGATCACAAAAAAGGACTAGCAACTCCATTTCTTGAGCTAAATACGGACGCTCTGCGAAATGGATTACTAGTCCTTTTTGTAACTAAGAAACTAAACACTCAAGTGAACAGTAATGCCAGGCTTGCAATCAGCGTATTCATCAATCACATATGTTCCTTCGGCGCCAAATTCTAGGCGTTCGTCAGCCCATTCACCATTTTCTTTAACTTTAAAGGTTGGTTTGCCGTTGATTACGCCGAGTTGAAGAATTGCATCATCTAGGTTATCCGTGCGCTTAATTTTCTTACCATCAAGCTTAAACATGTCGCCATCAGAAACGCCGAAGTAGCGATAATCCGGTTCTTTGCCGTCTACTGTACAACCATAAGAAATGCGCAGTTGTCTTTCGCTACCGATTAATGAAAGATCGTAACGCCCGAAAAATGTCACGCCCGCAGTAACAAGCAAGCCTAAAACAATCAGTAATGAAAGGCCGTGATACCAGCGGAAAACAAAGTCGCCTTCTTCATAAACTTCCTGTTTGGCGATGACTTTTTCAACGGCACTTTTTGTCTTCTTTTTTGACTGATTTTCGTTCTGACTTTCTGACATTTTCCTCCTTTGCTTTCTATTGTATCATCTTTAACTTTTTTATTTTTAGAAGGGCCGTTTGTGCTTGCGCTTAAGTTTTTTAAAGTGCTATACTTAGAAATAGATGAAAATATTGATGCTCGGATGGGAACTCCCTCCGCATAACAGTGGCGGACTTGGAGTAGCTTGCTTACATCTATCCGAATCGCTCGCGAAGTATGGCGTCGATATTGATTTTGTCGTCCCTTACGAAGCCGAGCATCATCTAAAAGATGTTAATGTTTTATCTGCTATGCATATCGATCCATTGTATCGCTATGGTGGCGGAGCCTATGAATCTGAAAGAGTCGAGGAAAAATTCGTGCCAGATTTGGTCACGAAGCAAACCATGTCGATTCGTGATGTTCAGCGCAATTATTGCGAATTCGTAAAACGTTATTTGATGGAATTTAAGCCAGATGTAGTGCATGCGCACGACTGGTTGACCTATGAAGCTGGTATTATTGCCAAGAAGAATTTTGGCATTCCTCTAGTTGCTCATGTCCACGCAACCGAGTTTGATCGCGGCGGCGCAAGCGGCGGCAACCCACTTATTCGCGAGATTGAGCGCGAAGGCTTGCTTTATGCCGATAAGATTATTGCCGTTAGCCATGCTACCAAGAGCATTATCATGGAAAAATATGGCATTCCTGGCGACAAGATTGATGTTGCTTACAATGGCTTCGAAGCACCAAAAGACAACTACAAGTTTGACGATTCCGATTACAAGTATATTGAATCCCTCAAGAAGAAGGGTTATACAATTGTTTCTACCGTCGGCCGCTTTACGCTTCAGAAGGGCCTCTATCATCTCATGCGTGCCGCTGCTCGTGCAATCAAGTTCCATCCAAAGATGGTCTTCCTCTTCGCTGGCGATGGCGAACAGCGCGAAACTCTCATGCGCATGTCTGCCGATTTAGGTATTGCTCGAAATGTAATCTTCACTGGCTTCATTCGCGGCAAACAGCTACGTGATATTTACAGCATTTCCGATGTCTTTGTTATGAGTTCGGTTTCTGAGCCATTTGGCCTAACCGCACTCGAAGCCGCACATCACGGCAACGCCCTGATCATCACCAAGCAATCTGGCGTCGGCGAAGTCTTGAACTCGATTGTTCGTTACGATTTCTGGGACGAAGACAAGCTTGCAGGCGCGCTCGTCAATATCGCCGAAAGCCCTGCCCTCATCGAAACATTACGCGATGGCATCAAGCGCGAATATGGTCGCATCTCTTGGGACGATGTTGCGCAAAAGTGCATCACCGTGTATGATGAGGTAAGTAAACACAAAAGAAATAGATTCTAAACTGCGAGGTAATACGAATGCGCTCAATAGTGCTATATCTTCATATGCACCAGCCTTATAGGCTCAAGAAATACAGCATCTTCTCAGTCGGTCACGACCATGACTATTGGAACGAAAAAGACTGGTATGCAGGCACTAACAACGAGCGCATTTTCAAAAAAGTCGCAGACAAATCTTATCGCCCAATGCTCGCAAGGCTCGAAAAATGCTTAAAAGAGTATCAGGGTTTTAAATTCTCGCTTTCAATTACCGGTACGTTTATTGAGCAGGCACAGAGATGGGCGCCTGATATTATCGAGACTTTACAGCGTATTTGTAGAACCGGCCGCGTCGAGATTGTCGCCGAGACCTATTACCACTCGCTCGCTTTCTTCTTTGATAAGAAGGAATTTGAGGCGCAGGTTCTAAAGCATCAGGAAGTTGTTCGTGATCTCTTCAATGTCGAGACGCAAGTCTTCCGCAACACCGAGCTCGCCTACAACGACGATTTAGCTAAGTGGGCTGACAGCTTTGGTATGAAGGGTTTGATTGCTGAAGGCTGGGATAAGATACTTGAATGGCGTAGCCCGAACTTTGTTTATCGCCCAGAAGGCTGCAAAAATACGAAGTTGCTCCTGAAGAACTACCGTCTATCTGACGATATCGCATTCCGTTTCTCGGACAAGAATTGGGCAGAATGGCCACTCACTGTCGATAAATACATTCAGTGGCTCGAAGCTGCAACTTTGCGCGGTCCGCTAATCAATCTCTTCATGGATTTCGAAACTTTCGGCGAAAACATTTGGGAAGATACTGGTATTTTCGAATTCTTCGAACATCTAATTTACCGCTGGGATCGCGACCAAGAAAATAACTTCATGACCGTCAGCGAGGCCTGCGATAGCGATGAACCAAAAGGCGAGCTATCTATGCCATGGACCGTCACTTGGGCCGACACTGAGCGCGATTTGTCCGCTTGGCTTGGCAACTCCATGCAGCACGAAGCATTACAAGCACTCTACGAAATGAGGAATGAAGTTCTCGAGACCAAGGACAAGAAACTCATCGAGGACTGGCGCCGCTTGTCTACGAGCGATCACCCATACTACATGTGCACGAAGTATTTCAACGACGGAGACGTCCATGCTTACTTCTCACCTTACGATTCGCCTTATGACGCATTCCTATACTTCATGAACGCACTACGTGACATGAAGGAGCGCCTGGAAGAGATTCAGGAGGAACAGAAACAAGCAAAGAAAATTGAAGTTAAATAAAAAGCTGGCCGCGAGGCCAGTTTTTATTAGATTAGCTTATTTAAGCATTCGGTAGTCAGAATAACATCTTCAACCGTTGAGCCACGGGACAAGTCCGAAATTGGTTTATTAAAGCCAAGCAAGATTGGGCCGGCAACCTTTGCGCCTGCAAACTGTTCAAGCGATTTATAAAGAATATTGCCCGCATTAATATCTGGAACAATCAGAACATTTGCCCTACCAGCAACTTCAGATTCTGGCGCCTTCTTTGCCGCAATGCGTTCGTTTACAGCCGCATCGAGCTGCATCTCGCCATCAATCTTAATTTCCGGATGATTCTCTCGCGTAATCTTGATTGCTTCCTGCGCCAAAACCATTGTTTCGTCATGACCGCCAGAACCAAAGCTCGAAAAGCTCAGCATCGCGATACGAGGCTCGTCATCAAGGAGTTTTACGGCAGCTTCATGGACTAATTCGATAATCCTACACATCTGCTCAAGCGTTGGGTGCTTACAGGTAGCGCCATCAGAAAGGATTAGTCTGCGGCCATCTGGTAAAACCGCCACAAATAGGCTCGTGAATAGCTTAACTTCCGGCTTAGCTAGCCCCAAAGTGTCCTTTGCTGCCAAGATAATATCCCGAGAGGAATAATCTATACCCGCGACAATCGCATCGACTTCGCCATCACGAAGCTTTTCGCAGGCTTCAATCGGCTCACATTTCTGCAGAACCGGCTCAATGTCTTGCAATTGCTCGCTTGCGGTTTTAACAAATTCGTTATCTGCCTCAGGAAAAAGAATCTTATTCATATCTTTATTCTATCAGAAGTTCTCGAGAGATTCGATGAGCGCCTCGCTTCGCAAACGCGCCGAATACTCACTGTTTATCTTCTCCCAATCCGCATCGAGCTTCGTCTTTAATTCTTCATATTCCGCGCTTAGGTCTTCATAATCATCAACAAAACAATAACTCATACATTCGCGCGTGCGCTCCATTACTTTCAGAAGCTTAGCTAAATCATCGCTGGTTGTTTTAGAATAGCTCGCCTTCGATTGCAAATTCTTTAGCAGCGCAATTTGTCCGTCAATATCTTCAGCTTTACTACGATTGTATTCGCTTAGGCTTTCGTTAAACTCGACGATTCTATCCGTTTCGGCCGAATCAAGCCAACTCTGGTACGCTTTAAGATCTTCGTATAAGTTTGAGCCGTTAGAATACTTCGCGAATTGCTCGAGCCTATCATTAAAATCCGCCTTTGCCTGATTGAATTTATCTACCTCACCATTGCGTAAGCTCGCAGACAATTCCAGGATCTCCTCCTGCAAAGAAATACTCGCATCCTTAGCTTTCTGATAATCTTGCTCGGATTTAGTCGTAATTAGCATATAGCTTTCGCCCGCCAATAGTAGCGTCACGAACGCAACCAAGAAGAACTGCCTCATTCTAAACCTCCCGTATTCATGACCGTGTTGTATAGCAACTGCGCATAGATGCTGCGACCTTCAATATCCAAATGAATATGATCTGCATACATAATATCCCAGTTATCATGGGCAATCTGCCACCAGTCAGCATAATAAACATTATCGTGCACATTAGCAAAATTACGAATTGCCTCATTCTGAGTTTCGCGCGGTTGGTCTGGTCCAGCATAGCCCGTCACGAAGATTACGCGGCTACCGCGCGCCGCATCAACAATGCCCTGCATCAGTTCGTCCGAGAAATAACGTTCATTGGTCGTGAGACTAATGATGACAACTGGCGGAATATTGCCGCTCGCCGCCACCTGATTCAGAATCGGGACAGCCTTCTCGACGCCGCGAGACTCTTCAGCATCAACATAAACTCCAGGAATTAAATTCTCCATATCAAGCTTTGCGCCAAGACAAACCGAATCGCCAATAACGAGCACTTTTGCATCATTTGGACTTGGCGCCGCGGCCGCTTCGCTTTCCTCAACCGCCTCGCTCGCTTCCTCGGCATTCTCGGCCGCCTCTTTGAGAATCTGCTCAAACTTCGAGTTATTGAGATCCTGAACATAGCGAATTGAAATAGCTGTCTGCTCGCGTTTATTCTGCGAAATCTCTTGCATAATTGGAGATTCTTTCGGCGCAGCGAGTAGTGTCATAGTTGCTGGGGCAATTAGTAACACAACTGGAATTAGTGCGATCAATTTGCGTTTTTTAAGCGCATCTAGAAGCAGCTCGCAGATTAACGTCAGCAGGAAGCTCACTAGAAGTACAATAATAATCCTGATTGGCATTATTAGATTGAAGCTGCGCGACAAAAGCAACATGAGCGGATAATGGAATAGGTAAATGCCAAAACTGTACTTCCCTAGCGCCTCAAAAATACGGAGTGGCTTCCAGAGCACTGTACGATGTCGCTGAACTCGCAAAAGCGAAGCCATCAAGACGAGGCTCAGGAGCGCCGCAAGTGGAAGTCCAAGATAAAAGCTGCGCGTGTCGTTATATCTTAAAACACAACTCAAAGCCACTAAGCCAACCAAGCAAAGCCAAATCTTTACCCCTGCTATGAAGCGGCGACGACGCTCTTTGAGTGGATGCTTTGCTCGCCAGAGCGCCAAAGCTGAACCCGCAAAGAAGGCGTAAGCCTGAGTGTCTGGCGCATAATACGCACGGTCAGTCTTTTGCCAATAAACTCCATACACTACAGATAGCGCAACAGAAATTATTGTTAGCAGACCCATCACAATAAAGCTGCGCCTGAGCGCCACCTTGCGACTACCAGCGCTCATGATTGTGAGATTCAAAAAGACCGGCAGCAGAATACAAAGTTGCAATTCTAGCGCCACGAACCAGAGGTGTCCGAATAGGTTTGGCGAGATCGTATCTTCATAGCCGCGACCGCCAATAATCTCGACAATATTTGTAGCAAAACCAACCGCCGCCAAGCTATCTATGCGCAGACCAGCAAGCAGCTCGCGCGGCGTCAAGAAAGCGAGCGCTAGACTGATTAGAACCGTCAGGGCAACTAGCGGCCAAAGCCTAATGATGCGTCTCAGAATGAAGCGACCAATCGCAATTTGACCGGTTCGTTCATATTCGCGGACCAATTTGGCCGTCATTAGATATCCGGAGATTAGTAAAAAAAGTTCAATCAAGACAAATCCGCCCGTCAAGAAACCAGACGAACGCAAAAAGTGGTACGCGACAATGATTAGCATCGCAAAAGCGCGTATGGCATCAAGGCCAACTATCCACTCCATACTTCAATTATATTTACAAACTCTGGGCGCACCAAGCATAAGCTAGTACGGAAGCAAAGACTGGTACCACAGCTGCAATTCTTGAAGCAAGAACTCGTCTTTCCCGGCTTTTGCCAAATCTTGAATCGCCTTAATGTAGGAATTTTGACGCTCCTTAATGCGTCCCATGCGATACTCTTCCCAAGCTTTATGCTCATCCTCGCTCAAAGTCTCAGGGTAATTACGAGCCTTGTAATGCAGAAGTAAATCCGGCAAACGCTCATCAGAGAATTCTGGATGAAAGTGATCTAGGTCTGCCTTTGAAGCTTTGCGAACCGTCATACAGAGACGACAATCTTGATCATTCAGGAAGCCATCATAAAGCGCCGACTCTGGATCTTTAGCTGGCGGAAATTCTGGCTGCTCCTCATACTTCGTGCGCATCTGCTCAATGAACTCCGGGTGAGCAATAAGCGATTTTTTATTCTCTTCAACCTGTTCGGGCGTCAAACCAATCTTCTTCCAGCCATCAGCCTGCGTTAAAACACCAAGTGGCGACACGGCCGGACAGCGGTTGTATTTCATTTCTTTTACAATCGGGTAGTAACTTTCGCGTTTCTCTTTTAGAAGCTCATCAAGGTTATATCTAAGGTCAAAAACCAACACGCCGCTATTCTTAGTTGGAGCAATCGGAAAGGCAACTGTCGTTTTATTGAACTCGCTCGAATAGCGACCACTCGCATAGACAAAAGGCTGCGGACGCTCAAGATTAACCAACTTCTGCACTTCACGCTTATCTCGCATTCTTAGGAGATATTCATAAAGCTTTGGCTGCTTCTCCTTAATTAGACGAGTCACATCTATCAAGGCATTCACATCAGACAAAGCATCGTGTGCCGCCTCGTGCGAGATACCGTTTAACTTTGTAATAAGTTCAAGGCGGTTTGTCGCCTTACCGTCTTCGGTCACTGGCCAATTAATCCCCTCCGGGCGAAGCGCGCGCGTAATGCGCACTACGTCAAGCAGGTCCCAACGACTGCGACCGTCACGCCATTCAAATTCATAAGGATCGTAAAAGTTGCGCCAAAAAGTCGCACGCATAAACTCATCATCAAAGCGTACAGAATTATATCCGGTCGCAATCGTACCTTCAGTAAAAATCTCTTCAAAAACGTATTTGCAGAACTCAGCCTCAGTTAAACCATCCATCAAGGTCGACTGCGGCGTGATCTTTGTCACCATAATCGCCTGCGGGCTCGGCAGAGTATCGTCATTTAGCTTCACAAGGAGATTAATCGGATCACCAATCGGGTTTAGATCCATATCCGTGCGCTGGCCCGCAAACTGCATAATGCGGTCTTCGCGTTGATTTAATCCAGAAGTTTCGAGGTCGTAGAAGAAAAATGACTGTTCCATATCTATATGATAGCACGACATAAAAAAGGCCCCGCGGACGGGGCACAGATAAAAACGAAGAATCGAGCTTGGAATCGATTTGTTCTACGTTGTTTTAGCAGATTTCTTTTCTGCTTTCTGTTTTCGCGGAGCCTGCTTCGGCTTTGCGCTTTCTGGCAAGTATAGCAGCGCGACGCTGTATGTCGCCAAGCCCCCATTTTTCAATTACGGGCGGCAGCGAAACGTGATTATCTTTGCAAATCCTTGAGAGATAAGCAACCTTAACCAACATCGCAGCGCGTAGCATACGGCGGATCACAGCATAGGCGATCAGCACCGCAATCGTTAACCCCAGTACAAAGACAATACCATTGAAGGGGTAAAACTTATTGCGGCACAGCTGGATCAGACCATAGCCATGACAACTCATCCCTTGCCAGAGTATGATGCCAGTAACGATCATTGCCAGGATTCTGCACCAGCTAGTGCTAGGTAGCACGAGCGCCAAACCGTTTTCCTTCCGGTCAGCAAACGGCACGCCGCAGAGTCTGCGGGCCGCCCGCATGTGCGAGCGAGTAACATCAATACCGCGGCAGCGCCAGGTTATAGGCTTGATACCCGTATTGAGCATCGTGAGGACGATTGCAGCCGCCAGAGCAACTGCGGACCATACAATAAACTTGGGGTCGATAACCATCTCCCCCATTTCGTGATAATAAGGATTTCCCGTCATGAGAAATCAGCTCCTTTCTTAAAGTGCATTCGTGTCGTTCCAAGCTCGAATACAAAACGTGTTAACTATTTTACCACAAACCGACAAAAAAGTCAATGCGCTTACGCATTGACCTCTTGTTTTTCTTTTTACTCAGTAGTTTCCTGAGTGTCGCCTTCGCTTGTTTCGGTCTCTGTCGGATAGCCAAGAAGCGCGTCGTATTCTGCCTGAAGCTCGTCAGACATCTCTGGCTGCGGAGTTTTTGGGATCAACATCACGACGAACTTAAGTGGGCTGTTTGCCGGAATAGTACCGTTATCCGTTTCACCATAAGCCAAAACCGAAGGAATTGTAATGGAACGAATGCCACCAATGCGCATGCCGGAGATGCCCTCAAGCCAACCCTGAATCATGTTGCCAGAGCCTTCAAGAGGATACTTTAGCCAGGTAGGATTATCTGTATTATTGAACGATGAATCAAAGATCGTGCCATCAGATAGCCAGCCAATGTAGTAAGCGGAATAATCATAATCCTCGGCGCCATCAACAATTTCTTCGCCATCGCCAATGACATAATCCTTAGTCTTGAGCTCAGTTACATCGGCAGCATTGAATGCTTTAGCCTTATCTTTGTATGCCTTAAAAGTATCAAAATACTCCGAAGAAAGCACCTTGGCGGCATCGTCAACTTCCGACTGATATCTTGCCTGAATATCTGAATATTTCTCATAGAATTCATTCTCAGTTGAAGTCTTCTGCTGATCGCTCTTATTCGTCAAAACCATGCCCGCATAAAGCATAAAAGTCGTCGCAAGCAAGAATACCGCAATCAATACAAAGAAGATTCTCTGCTTTGGAGTCGTTTTCTTGTCGTCATTCTTAATCATTTTCAGTCACCTCCTGTCGCACCCTTAAAATTTAACTTTCTCTAATTCTTCCATTATATCTTGAATCGCATTCTTAGTAAGAGTTTTGTTTGGATCGGCAAATTCAAAATGGAAGCTAAGATTCTTCGTCTTCTGTCCTTCTGCCTGATAGATTGAAGTTGGAGCGAGCTTGTAGATATAGCCCTTCTTTTCAAAGACGGCACGGAGAGCCTGCTCAACTTCGGCATAATTCTGCTTCTCGTCGACAGTTAGGGTCAAATCGCGACCAACCGATGGGAACTGACTGAAGCGAATTGCCTGTTTCTTTGCCTTGCCAGCAAGCCCAAGCATCTTATCGATATCAAGTTCGAAACCAGCAGTGCCAAGTGGAAGCTTGAAGCTCTGCAAGACAGCCGCCTTGTATTCGCCGAGATAGCCCAAAACTTCATCGCCGCTCATGATCCTAGCGGAGCGCTTTGGTTCATAGTAGGCATTCGAATTATCTTTCTCGGCTGCAAATTCTACAATCTTGAACTCAATATCAAAGTAGCTTAGCAAGTCTTCAAGATACTTCTTAGCAAGATAGTAATTACTCTTTGATTCATTGTTTAGCAAAATCGTAGCGAGTTCATAACAGCCAAGCGGGACATTATCCTCGTCTACACCATCGCTGCGGCGATAGACCTGATTCATCTCAAACATCACGAAGTGATTGTAGCCGCCACGCATGTTTGCGTAGGCCTTGCTGAGCAAGCTTGGCGCAACACTCTGGCGAATATACTGTAGATCTGGAGAAATCGAGTTAACAATGCGGTAAGAGTTCTCTGGATTCTGTTTAACCTTCTGAAGCAAGTCGCCATGAACGAAGGAATAAGTCAAAGCCTCGTTTGCGCCGTGAGCACTCATGAAGTTGCGAATACGAGTCTTTAAGGCAAAGCGTGGACTTGCGTCGGCGGTTGCATGAAGCGGTAAGACTGGAGCGATATTATCGAAGCCAGACAAACGGCCAACTTCTTCATAAATATCTTCAGCGATATGAATATCCGTACGCCAATATGGGGCCGTGCAGCCAAGTTCGTCACCATCAACTTTCACTTCGAAGTTAACATTTGTCAAAATCTTAGCAGCTTCAGTAGCCTTGAAGCTCGTACCGAGCAAATCGTTCATTTTCTTGAGCGAAATCTTGACCGTAATCGCCTTTGGCGCAGCCTTTTGACTATCAAAGACGGCAACCGGCTTGAGTGCTAGAGCATTCTTAGCAAATTCAAGCGCAACCGGGAGCGTTTGGCCAGATGGCTGACCCTTCGTAAAGCGAGTGATAGCCTCGGAGAAGATACCATGAGTCATCTGGGTCTTGCGGAGATTAAACAAGCTGAAGGTTGCGGATTCAAGAATGACACGCTTAGTATTTTCGTCGATTTCGGTATTTTCGCCACCCATTGCGCCAGCGAGTGCGACTGGGATATTATTGCTCGTAATCACAATGTCGTTTGGAGTCATTTCAACTTCGCTGCCGTCGAGCAACTTGAGCTTTTCACCCTCTTTAGCAGCGCGGACAATAATCTTAGCATTCTTGCCACCGCCAACAGTAACGAATTTATCGTAGTCGAAAGCATGAAGCGGCTGACCCGAAAGCAACATTAGATAGTTCGTCAAATCAACGATTGGATCAACTGGGCGCATGCCAGATTTGCAAAGCTGAGTACGCTCAAGCGTAAGATACTTCTCTTTAAATTCGCCATGAGGCGTCAAAACGATTGCCGTATAGCGTGGGCATAGCTTTTCATCGGCAATTTCGATATCCAACTTAATGTCTTCCGTCTCGAAATCTGCATTAGTTTCAAGTAGCCATTCTGGAGTCTTAAATTCTTTACCGAGAATACCAGCGATTTCACGCGCGAAGCCAATAATACCGAAGGTATCTGGGCGATGCGTAAGGGATTTATTCTCGATATCCAAGATAAGATCGTCAAGTTCAAATAGCTCTGCGAACGGCGTACCCGGCTTGGTTTCCGGCTTCAGCTCAGCAATACCAAGATGATCGCCGCCAAAATCTAACTCATCGGCGCCAGCAAGCATGCCATAAGAATCGTACTTCTTAAGCATCTTGCGCATACCGATTACGAATGGCTGATCCTCGTGAACACTTGCAGGAACGATTGCACCTGGGGCAATCCAAGCCGCAATCATGCCAGCACGGACATTTGGCGCACCACACATAACCTGAATCAAGCCGTTCTCATTGCGTTCGACATCTTTAGCAACGCCGCCATCATCGATATAGCAAAGCGAGAGATGTGTATCTGGAATCTTTTCCGCGCTCTCGACTTTTACGGCGTAAATTTTGTCGTATTTATGAGTTTCGTCGATTACACCTTCAACCTCAACAAGACGAGAGCCAATCAAGCGAACGAGCTCTTCATTTTCGATATCAATATCGACAAACTTCTTTAACCAATTAAGCGAAATTAGCATGCGAACTCCTTCAAGAAATCAAGTTTTGCAGATTCGAAGTAGCGAACGTCAGAAAGTTCACGCTTGAGCATAACCAAGCGGTCCATACCGCCACCCCATGCGAAGCCATGATACTTCGTCGGATCAATGCCGGCAGCCTTCAAAACATTTGGATGAATCATGCCGCAGCCAAGCATCTCCAAGAAGTCGCCCTTCTTGCCACTAAGCGCAGCAGGTTTTTCAATCATAAACTCTAGCGATGGCTCTGTGAATGGGAAGAAGCCAGGCTGAGTGCGAATATTAAGCTTCTGATTGTAGTATTTTTCAAAGAATTCGCGCAAAATCCCAAGCATATTGCCAAGCGTACAGGATTCTGAAACATAAACGCCCTCACACTGATAGAAAGTGTGTTCGTGAGTAGCATCAAGGTCTTCATTGCGATAAACGCGACCAGGAATAGCAACAGCAATCGCCTCGCCATTATCTAGCTTGTGTTTGTAAGCCTTCAAGACGCGGTTCTGCATTGTACTGGTGTGAGCCGGTGGAATATAGCCCTCTTCGGTACGGAAGGTGTCGAAGTTATCACGAGCTGGATGCTCCTTGGCGAAGTTCAAACTGTCGAACATATGATATTCGTCGTCGAGCTGGCGAGATTCGACCACATCGAAGCCCATCGAGCGGTAAATATCGATCACGCGATCGATTTCCGTCATAAGCGGATGCTGACTGCCTTCATCGGCGGTCAAAAACTTCGGCATTTCGCCGTTAATATCACAAGGCGCGGTAATATCGAGCGGCTCGACTGAAACTTCTAGCGCTTCTGCTTCTGCAGCGGCGATTTCAGCATTAAGTTTTTCTTTCTTAGCATTGAGTTTGCGCCCAAAATCACCCCTCTGTTCAGCAGGGATGTCTTTGATTTTTGCATACTCTTGATTTAGTGCCTTGAGCTGCGCCTTCAACTCGGCAATTTTATTCTCCACAACACTTGGCATAATACCTTAAATTTTACTACTTTAAGGCGAAAATCACAATAAGAGAGAGGGCAGCGAGCGTCACAAGCGTTCCCCAGAACCAGCTCGCGGTAGAGCTTTTGCGAGTGCCTTCCAAATAAACCGAATCTTCAACTAGATCAAGCTTCTCGCCATATGAGTTTTCCTCGGAGCGGCGGCGCAAATCTGCGGCAATTTTGCTATGCAAGTCGCTCTGATCTTCATCTTTCTCTACTAAAATCCCCACTTTTGCCTCCTTTTCGTAATCTGTTGTATACCATTGTATCAAATTTGTGATATATTGAGCTTATATACTAGTTTAAGAGGAGGTACAGATGGCAAAATCCAAGGCCAAGCATGCGAAGAACAAAGCTGCAAAGCATAATTCTGTCGAAACTGAAAAGGCCAAAGCTATCAAAAAGGGTGAGGAAGAAATCATCGAGGATGAAGAACTCGAAGAAGTAGAAGATACTGAAGAAGAAGTCGAGGAAGTCGAAGACGAAGATATCGACGAAGAAGATGAGGATTCCGAAGAGGAAGACGATTCCGAAGACGACGATGACGAAGATGATGACGATTCCGAGGAAGACGAGGACGAGGACGAAGAAGATGATGAGTCCGAAGACGAAGAGTCCGACGATGAAGATTCCGAAGATGACGAAGATGAGGACGAAGAAGACGAGGATGACGATGAGGAATCCGATGACGACGAGTCCGAAGACGGCGAAGACGATGAAGACGATGAGGATGAGGACGATGACGACGAGGAAGAAGAGCCAGCCATCACCAAGAAGTCCGAAAAGAAATCTCACAAAGTCACAACCAAGGCAAGCAAGTCAACCGTTAAGGTTATTGCTTCTAGCGCCAAGCCAAGCAAAGTAAAGACTTTCTTTGCTCGCAAGGGCGACGAGAACGAGAATATTCTTACTATCTTCAAGGATACTAAGATTATTGCCGCTATCATTGGTGAGCTTCTCGGCACTGCCGTTGTTACCATGATCATTTTGACCCTCGGTCTCTTCAATCCGCTATACATGATTCTCGCTTATGTCGGTATCACGCTAGCCGTTTTGAAGCTCTCGGGCGCACATCTTAACCCAATCATTACCGCAGGTATGATGGCAAGCCGCCGCGTTTCTGCAATCCGTGGTGTTATCTACCTCATTTCTCAGGTTCTTGGCGCATGGCTCGGCCTCTGGGTTATTAACAAGTTCTATCAGGCAGGTATCGCATCCGGCAATATCAACGATGCAACCACCGTCCTTCCAAGCCTAACCGCCATTACCGAACTTAAGGGTGCAAATACCGAATACAGCTTCTTCTGGGCAACTGTAGCTATCGAATTTGTCGGCGCTATCATTATCGCCTTCTTCTTCGCTCGCGCACAGCGCGTCAAGAAGACTAGCGACGTTGCATTTGCAATTACCGCCGCAACTGGTCTATTTATTGCAATGCTTCTTGCTGTCGTTATCAATAGCAACTTCTTTGCTCAGCAAGACAATACCTTCATTCTCAATCCTGCGATTGGTATGATCTATGGTATTTTCCCAACCAGTGCTGACGGTTTCGACGCCCTTATGAAGGCTTTGATGCCAATGCTAGTTGCTTATGTAGTCTTCCCTGTTATTGGTGGCATTCTCGGCTTCTATGCATCCGACTTTGCAACCCTCTCTCAGGGCGAAGATCTCAAAGACAACGCTTAGTCTAAGAGCCTAAAAGATAAACTCCTCCTCGTGGGGAGTTTTCTTTTGCCTTATGCTTATATTGACTTTTTATGGCTTTTGTGGTATAATTTTTCTCGTTGTACATCATTCCTACTCGGAGTGATGCTGCAATGTTATTTTCATTCTTTAAAGGAGGTTGTACTATGAAGTACACCGCAAAAATCATGTCCGCAATTCTGTCCGCAGCCCTGTGCGCAAGCGGCGCATCCGCTCCGCTGACCGCATACAATGCCAAGGACACCACCACTGCCGCCCCCGCCTATACGGCAAAGACCGCCGAAATGGTCGACGCCGAGGCGCTGGCACCGCAGCCCGCAGCAAACGCCAAGTCCTCTGAGACCGTCATCACCGACGAGCTCGAGGTCAAGGCCACTACGACCGAGGCCGAGCCTACGACTACGGCCACCGCCATCTCTGAGGCATGCGAGCCCTCCGAGGCTTCCGCACCGCTCCAGACCGATGTGGTTCTGATCGAGGCACCCGAAGCGCCGCGCATGACCACCATGACCGACGATGCTTATGAGGAGTTCCCGACCGAGACCACCGCAACCGAGGCTGCTACCGGAATCGGCGCAATCGCGCCCGAAGTCGAGCAGACTATCGATTCGGACGAGTATTACATGAAACCCGGCTACCAGAAGGTGTTCACCGACCAGCAGGTCGTGTTCACTTTCACAGACTTCGTGAAGGTCACTGAAGCTACGGTCTGGGACGGTAATGCATACTGGACCGAGCTGAGTGGATTCACCCCCGCCATTGGCGAGTGGAAGATCCGCTTCACCGAAGCAAAGATTATCGGTGACGGCCCTAATCTGCCGTTCACGATCGATCGTGGTGTTTGCGCGCTCGGTCTGCCGCTGGCAGCCGAATATGGCCCCGTTACTGTCAACGACTGGACCTTCGAGGCTGGAGAGACCGAAATGGTTTCCTACAGCCAGGCCACAGGCGTGACATACGTCTCCGGCGAAGGCTGGGACGCTATGGTGCTGGACTACACCCGCTACAGCGAGTGGAAATACAGCGCATCTGACAGCGAGGTCTACGCCGATAACTTTGCCGACAAGGAAGACTACGGTCTCGTGGCCTATGCCAACGATTCCTGGGTGATCGCTACAGCAAATGCACCCGAAATCGTGCGTGAAGACATCGAGGAAGAGCTCACACTCAGCGAAGTCGCAGAGAAGCTTGCAAATGCAACACCTCTCGTCGGCTTCAATGACCCCAAGTGGGGAGCAATTTCCTGGGATGAGTCCGGTCGCGAAGACTGGACCGGAGGCCCTGGTGCAACCCATTATCTGGGCGGTACCATCGACGGTAACAGATTCGAAATTGCCGTCGACAGCACCGAGCACGTGCTTGGCTTCTGTCCCGAGTTCAGCTGGCAGGCCGCCATCGTGCCGCGCGACTTCGTCGCATACGAGGATGTTTCGTCCCTCATCTGGGGCGACTACATCATCTACTGCGATGATCCCATCGGAAACACCGTGCGGATCTACCAGAGTTCAACAGGCTCTGCCTGCGAATTCGAGCTCAACACGCCCGCACGGATGGATACGGCCGTCATGCTTATCACCATCACCGATGGCAAGCATGCGACTGCGATTACATGCCGACCTGAGCTGGTTGCGTTCATTTACGCACTGGCCCGGTAAAGTATGCCTCCCGCAAAAGACTCAATAAAGGCCCGCCCCGTGCGGGCCTTTTAACTGCTCACAAAAAACAGCCCCAATTGGAGCTGTTTTTATTTTGCTTCAAATTACTCGGTCACACCAAGCTCAATGCGCTTGAACTGCTTAACGGTAATATTTTCACCAACCTTAGCAATCTGTTCCTTAATGAATTCGGCGACAGTCTTCTTATCATCGAAGATGTAAGCTTGATTCATAAGAACAGCGTCTGAGAAGTGCTTAGAAACCTTCTTAGCAAGGATTTCAGCCTTCTTATCTTCTGGCTCCTTGCCAGTAAGGCCAGCTTCAGCTTCCTTGATAGCTTCTGCACGCTTGTCATCTGGGATTTCTTCCTCAGTGACATAAAGTGGGTTCATAGAAGCAACCTGCATTGCGAGCTTATGAGCCAAATCCTTGAATTCGTCGGTCTTTGCGACGAAAGAAGTCTCGCAGTTAACTTCAATGATAGCTGCAATACGGCCATCGTGAACGTAAGAATCGACGATACCTTCGCGGGTTTCGCGGTCGCCACGCTTTTCAGCTTTGGTCATACCCTTCTTGCGCATCTCAGAAAGAGCCTTATCGAAGTCGCCCTTAGCTTCAACGAGAGCCTTCTTTGCATCAGTCAAGCCAACGCCAGAAAGTTCCTTAAGCTTCTTGATAAGCTCAATGCTAATAGCCTTTGCTTCACCAGCAACTTCTTTTACGGTTTTGTCTGCCATTTTTCCTCCTTAGTTTTTAATTTTGCAAATTAGTTCTTTGCGATTTTTGCTTTGCCATCTTTGATAGCAGCTACGAAGTAGTCAAGAATGGTCTGGACAGACTTAATAGCGTCGTCGTTGGCAGGAATTGGGAAGTCGACAGTCGATGGATCAACGTTAGTATCAGCGATAGCGAAGACAGGAATATTGAGAGTCTTAGCTTCCTTGATAGCGTTCTTGTCCTGAATCATATCGGTGACAATAACAGCAACTGGCTGTTCAGTCATTTCCTTAATGCCGCCGTAGCGTTCATTAAGCATGTCGATTTCTTCCTGGAAGCGCTGGACTTCAAGCTTGTTGTAACGCTTTTCAAGTTCGCCACTTGCCATGCGCTTTTCAAGATTCTTAAGCTTGCGAATCTGCTTGTTAACAGTATCAACGTTGGTAAGCATACCGCCAACCCAGCGAACCGTAACATACGGCATCTCTACTGATTCAGCAGAAGCCTTTACAAGATCCTTAAGCTGCTTCTTGGTACCGACAAAGAGGATTTTCTTACCCTTTGCAGCGAGCTTAGTAATTTCTGGAAGAGCGTTGTCGAGAGCGTCGACAGTCTTCTCAAGGTTAATAATATGTGCGCCATTGCGCTTGCTGTGGATGTATGGAGCCATCTTTGGGTGCCAACGGCTGGTCTTATGACCAAAATGAGCACCAGCAGCCAAAAGCTCCTTAATATCAGCTTTTACAGGCATTTGTACCTTCTCCTTTGTCTAGGGGATGTTCGCAACAATCCTAGACTGTTTCGTTAAATATTATTACTTGGCTATTATATAACATTTTTAAAGAAAAGAAAAGCCCCATCTCTGAGGATGGGGCCATTTTTCTAGCTTTTACTTATATTCGCCAAGCGTGACATCCGTGACCATAGTCTGATCACCACGAATAAACTCAAATTCGACAGTTTCGCCAGCCTTATACTCAGAGATGAGGCTAGAGAGCGAACCAGCTTTACCGATTTCAGTACCGCCAACCTTCGTAATAATATCTCCGTCTTTGAGACCCGCTTGATCCGCTGGGCCACCAGATGCGATTGCGCTACGAGAGCTAGAACCTTCAACATGTATCCAAGCGCCAGCTTTGACCGGAAGATCATACTCGTTAGCGACTGAAGATGTAATATTCGTATAAGCTACGCCAATATATGCGCGGACAGCTTTACCGTTATCGATAATGCTATAGAGCATGCCCTTAGCCGCAGAGATCGGAATTGAGAAACCGAGGTTATTATAGTCGGTCGAGGCAGCAGAGTTGATACCAATCACTTCGCCTGCAGCATTTACAAGCGGACCACCAGAGTTGCCCGGGTTAATTGCGGCATCGGTCTGAATTAGGTCGCTGAGTTCTTCGGCATTATTACCATCTTCATCAGAGGCCGTAATTGAACGACCGAGACCACTAACAATGCCTTGTGTGACACTATTCTGGAAAGCACCAAGAGCGTTACCGATTGCGAGCACTGGCTGGCCAACCGCAATCGTCTTCGAATCGCCGAGCTTAACTGTCGGAAGGTCAGAAGCGCCTTTAATCTTTAAATACGCAACATCGTTTAGCGGATCAGTGCCAACAACATCTACATCGTCATAGATATCGCCATTATCCGTAATAACCTGAATCGACCTTGCGCCATTCACGACATGCTTATTAGTGATAATGTAACCATCAGTAGTAACAATCATGCCAGTGCCGGCCGCCTGAGCATAGGATTCGCCATAATATGAATAAGCACTGCTTACGCGAGTCTCAGTAACAATCGAAACTACCGCAGGGGCAACGCGCTCGACTACGCCAGCAACCGTCGTCTCTTCAAACTGATAGTTGCCATCATAATAGCCGTTTTGGCTCTGGCTAGTCGTCGTACTGGTTGAAACTTTCTTTGGCTTGCCGGTAGTAGCGGATTGCCAAGCACAAACGCCGATAGCTGCGAAAGATATAAGAATTGCAATGATTGATAGAGCAATCGCACCAGCGTTACCGCTAGATTTTTTCGGAGCGTTCGCGTTCCCGCCCTGGCTCTTATAGTTGCGCCAATCATACGGGTCGGTCTTTGGTGCTGCTGGCGTCGTGGCCGGAGTGGCTGGTGCTGCAGCTGGTTTTGGCGACAGCTCAGGAACTACTGGCTGCGGAGCCGGATTCAAATTGTTTGTATTATCTGGAGTATTCCCACTATCCATAATTCTCCTTTTTGTTTACGATTCTAAACGTCAAAGTTTGCCTTTGAGAAAAAGAATATCATCAAAAGCATAAGCAAGGTTGAAAATACGACCGGCATTACAATATCTTCCGAGCGAATCTTGCCATCATGACGCAAAGCCGAGCTGTAGCCACGTGAGAACATAAAGGCGATTAATGTGGTCGCGATTGGAAGCTGCGGAATCGCAATAATCGTGTCAAAAATCTGCAAACGATAAACAATTGCCCAGTGATAAAAAATCCAGCTAAGTTCCGAGAAAAGCAAGCCAGAAATAAAGGTCGTAAGCGTAAAATCGCGATCGTCGGTCTGCATTAAGATGTGGCGGCAGGCGCTAAAACCAACAATAAAGCTAATAACGCAGCCCATCAACGGATCGACATGCGCAGTCGCGAGCGTTGCCGCAAAAGTGCCAAAGAAGACAGCAAAGGCGGCTTGAATCTGCACGAAAAGCATCGAGGTCTGCGGCTTGATTACGACTAACCAAATAGCATAAATTGCGGTCAGAATGATGTGCCATGGCGAGATTGAGTCCGTGCCAGAATAATAGACGAGCAAGACTAAGCTAATACCAACAATAAAATCGACGAGATTGGACTTAATATTAAGCCACCAGTAGCGTGGGCGAACTGCGATTACGCGCCATTTCGAAAGAATAACTAGAAGCACACCAAAGATCCAGTTACCAGAGATAACCGTCAAAACAGTCGATGCGACTACTAATGCGAGATTTAAGATAATATGCATCGCCGAGCCAAGGAAGTTCTTGCCCTTGCGAAGCGCTAAATATTCAGCCATAACTTTAGATATTTTAGCACAATAAGCGTCATGTCGCCACTTATGGTAAAATGAGTATATGAATTTTGAGGCAAAGAAAATCAGCTTCGCGCAGAAGTATCCAGCAGCAAAAGATATCCTTAGCTTCCTCAGCTTCGCCGCCGCCGTCGCTTTTGGCGTTTTTGTTTTAAATAATTTCGTTTTCCGCAGCTACAATGTCGTGGGCGGAAGCATGGAAAATACCCTTCACTCGCACGATCGCGTCATCGTCAACCGCCTACCTGTAACTTGGGCGCATTTCTGGGGCGAAGATTACATTCCTAAACGCGGCCAAATTGTCGTATTCGCCAACGGTGGCAACGGCGAGTTAAAAAGCTGTGAAGCTATCACCGGCATTGCCGACCAATATATCATCAAGCGCGTAATCGCCTTCCCTGGCGAGCGCGTTCAGGTCAAAGATGGCAAGATTACCGTCTATAACGACCAACATCCAGAAGGTTTTAATCCTGACGACACCACTCGCAAAGGCCCAGAAGACGGCCCAAAAGAAAACACTTCAGGAAGTCTAGACATTATCGTTCCAGAGGGCGAGTTATTCGTTGCGGGCGATAACCGTGAAGGTAGCAACTCTCTCGACTCTCGTAGCGGCCTCGGCACGATTCCATTCTGTAGGTTTATTGGGCCAGCAAGTATCCGTATCTTGCCACTTAATAAGATTAGATTGTTCTAAAAAGTCACAGTAAATTTAGCTGCTTTCCGACACGTAGTTCGGCCTGTCGTTACAGGCGAACTACTCTTGCTCGCCGTAGCTGCGTACGGTCAAAAAGCAACAAATTCACTGTGACTTTTTTCAATCAAAATCTCACCAAGCACACATCATCGTACTGAAGCTTAGATTGCTTTTTCTGGACTGTGCGAAGTTACGACGAAGCCTTTAGTCGCGAGACCCGTAACGACGGGTTCGAGCGACGTGTCCAGAAAAAGACAATCTAAGCTTCTAGCTCGGGCTTAGCGACGGCTTTCACTTCGATTTTCTTAGCAGTATCTTCATTCTTACCAGTAATCTTAATCACATCACGATCTATCATCGTGAGAGATTTATAGGCCGAGTTGTAATGATTCACAGTCGTGCCGAGCGAAGCACCAAGACGACCCATATAATTGTCAAATGTTGCGATATGTGTACCGAGCTTGGCGACGCGCGCTTGGATTTCCTGAGCATCTTTCTCGATCTGCAAACTGCGCAAGCCCTGCAAAATCGTCTGAAGGTAAGCCATGAAGCTAGTTGGACTTGTAATAATGACCTTCTTATCCCTAAAGGCATATTCAATCAAATCGCGCTCGCTGCCAGCTGTACCAACTTTATCTATTAGAAGGTCGTAATAGAGCGATTCGGATGGAATGAACATAAAAGCAAAATCCATCGTCTTTTCGGCCGGTCGGATATATTTCGCTGTTTCATCGATACGCCCCTTTAAGTCGTCACGGACTTTCTTTGCATAAGCTTCACGCGTTGCCTTATCTTTGGCAGAGACCATACGATTGTAGTTTTCGAGGGAAAACTTCGAGTCGACCGGCAGGATTTTTCCTTTATCCAGATAGACTACCGCATCAACAATTTCGCCATCCTTAAACTTATACTGAAGCGAATATGAGCCTGGAGGCAAAACATTACCCAAAACCGAATCAAGATAATATTCACCAAAAACTCCGCGCTGCTTTGGATTCTGTAACACCGCCTGCAAAGTCTTTAGCTCGCTTGCGACCGATTCGACATGACGGTTAGTTTCGTTTATCTGTGCGAGGCGCTCTGAAATCTTTGCGATTTCCGCCTTCGAATCACGCATCTGCTTGCCGGATTCAGTCAACTGCTGCGACAAACTTTGATGCATTCTGAGATTATTCTGCTCGATCTTCTCATTAATGCGCTCATTCATCGCATCAATCTTATCCTGCGTGCGGCGATTATCTTCATCAAATTTACGGTTTAGTTGTGCCGTTAGCTGAGAATTTTTCCAAGCCAAAAACGCCAGCGCAAGCACCAAGATTACTAAGACTACAACAATAATTGCTTCAAGATTCATGTGTTTTTTGTTTCGCTTATGGTTATCCTCTATTACTATACCATCTTTTTGAAGAAATGAAAAACCGCCCCAGTATAACACCGGGGCGGTTTAGTCGTGATCATTTTTCATCCTCATCATGCCGTTGTTCGAAATGGCGGCGCAGTATAGTGAGGTTTTGCATTTCGCAATTCCTCCTTTGATGGAATATTTTCGCTCAGGAGAATAGTTTGATCAGCCGTCACGAGGACATACTGATCCTTGTTGGCATTTATTTTATGCTTGTAAATACCAACAAAGGTCGCATCATGAACGGCAAGAATCGTTCTGTCGTCACTGGCGTCTATCGAGATAGTGCCGTCAGTGACATATTTCTTGTTGTACATCTCGAATTTCGAGAGGCCATTGACCGTCTCGACATTTGCGGAAATGTTGCGCCCGAGGATCCTCGTGGCGAACTCCTCGCCGTCCTCGATCGTACTGAGACATTCTGGGCTTTTCTTCACCACCCAGTCGATGCCTTTCTTCCTTCTGAGAGAGAGGAATTCCTCACTCTCAAAGTTGGCGAATCGGTGACTAGTCCCCTGTTTGTACACAAGGGTCAATACGCCGTCGAGTTGACCGGGGGTTGCGAAAACACGTTCTGTCTTCAGTACTCTTGAGCGATACTCATCTCTGAGTTTCAGCTCGGCCACGCCGTTCGGCTTTATGCAGTATGTGACCTGATTAATCCGCGAGTTCTTCGCAGATCTCGATGATGTCGCCACCACGCCAAACATGCTTGAGGCGGTTACTCGCCACTTGTCCTCCCAGACGAATTCGTCAGGAGAGAACTCGGTTACAGGAGCATCATTGATGGTCGCCCATCTTATGATTCCTTGACAAATTCCCAAGCGTGCGATCATATGATCACTTCCTTCCTTAAGTTTCTAGACCTATGCCTTGGGAAAGCATAAACCTGTGGGTATTATACTACTTTTGGTTAATTTTGTCAAGAGACAGCTCCTCTGTTAGTACCCTGGATAAGCTTGACCTTTTTGGCATTTTGTGCTATAATATACATTACGCTAATGCTTATGCTTAGCGGCGCACCTTTTAAGAGTTATTCGGTTATTCCTACCTCGTTTTCAGGGAGTTTTTTAGGGAAGCTCCTCGAGAACGAGGCGGGAATACAAATATACCCGCCTTAGTAATAAAAAGCCTAAGGAGGGCACTATTATGAGTAGAACAACAAACAACAGAACGGACAGAAGAAGTAACCGTCGCGTCCGCTGGGACAGAGTTATCGTCGCAATGGTTATCCTCGGGATTCTTATCGGAATCATCATCCTGGTGATTCACGCGATTATCCCCAAGAAGGAGATTGTTGCCGTCGAGTCCTCTTTCTCGGACGACGCAGAATACTTCCGCCACGCCATCGAGCCAGACGAGCCCACAGCAGCACAGAAAGACAGCTGTGCTCTACTGTCTGGCACCGACATCTCCAAGCATAATGGAGACATTATCACCGAAAGTGATTTTGTCATCATTAAGAGCACCGAGGGTGTAGGTTATGTTGACCCGAAGTTCGAGCAGAACATCAAGAATGCGCTCGACAACGGTCAGCTTTGCGGAGTTTATCACTTCGCAAGACCCGACACTAATATGCCGGGCGTAGAAGCGGAGCACTTCGTTGAAACCGTTCGCCCGTACCTCGGACAGGTTATGCTCGTCCTTGACTGGGAAGTCGAGGAGGAGATCGGTAATACTGCCTGGGTCGCTGCCTGGATGTGGGAGGTTTACCAGCTAACCGGTATTCGCCCCATCCTTTACACTTCCGCATCTGTAGCACAGAACTACGATTGGGCTGGTATTTCGAATCAGTTCGACCTGTGGGTTGCCTGCTACTTGGATAAGGATAGCGCAGCCATCCCGAAGGAAGTGGTACCGTACGACATCTCTGGTTGGAGAACGATTATCTGGCAGTACAGCACTGCTGGCGATCTCGACCGAAATGTCAGCAACCTTACTACCGAGGAGTGGCAGGATCGTTGTCTCGCGAGCGCAGAACGCGCCGAAGGCGGTGACCTGATGCACGCGATGAGCTTGCTCTACGCCGAGTAAATTCGAGAACCCCCCAGTCGCAAGACTGGGGCCTTCTTTTGCCATCAAAATACCGCCCTTTTCAGAGCGGTATTTTTCTAGTCGAGATTATTTATCTACAACTTCGCCTTCGACTGCGCCGTCGTCGTCTTTCTTATCTTCGGAGCCTTCAGATTTGTTATCTTTGCTGGCTTCCTGATACATCTTTGCGCCGATTGGCATAATCTTTTCGCTAAGTTCCTTAGCGGCAGCCTCGAGCTTGTCTTTATCTTCTTCGTTTTCGGCGAGGACTTTCTTAGCTTCCTTTACGGCTTCCTCGATCGTCTTCTTATCTTCGTCGGAGATTTTATCCTTGTACTCAGTAGGCATCTTCTCAGCGGCATAGATCTGGTTTTCGAGCTGATTCTTAGCTTCGACCGCTTCCTTGCGCTTCTTATCGTCAGCGGCATGCTCTTCGGCCTCACGCTGAGCCTTTTCGATATCTGCCTTGCTCATGTTGCCAGAGTTCTGAATCGTAATGCTCTGCTCTTTGCCAGTACCCTTATCCTTTGCAGTAACATTCAAGATACCGTTAGCATCGAGATTGAAGGTAACCTCAATCTGAGGAACGCCGCGTGGAGCTGGAGCGATACCGTCAAGAATGAAGCGGCCAAGAGATTTGTTATCCTTAGCAAATTCGCGTTCGCCCTGAAGGACATGAATTTCTACCTGGTTCTGATTGTCGCTTGCGGTCGAGAAAGTCTCAGACTTGCTGGTAGGAATGGTCGTATTGCGATCAATAAGTGGAGTACGGACACCGCCCATAGTCTCGATACCGAGAGTCAATGGAGTAACGTCAAGGAGGAGAACATCCTTAACATCGCCTGCAAGAACACCGCCCTGGATTGCTGCACCAACTGCAACTACCTCGTCTGGGTTAACGCCCTGCATTGGATCCTTACCAAAGAACTTCTTGACACGCTCAACGACAGCTGGCATGCGGGTCATACCACCAACCATGACAACCTCGTTAATATCCCTAGCGTCAAGTTTAGCGTCGCTTAGAGCCTTCTCGACAGGGCCATTGAGGCGATCAAGCAATTCAGCAACAAGCTCTTCGAGCTTAGCGCGAGTAAGCGTGAGCTCAAGGTGCTTAGGGCCATCAGCATCAGCCGTAATATATGGCAAGTTGATTTCAGTTTCATTTGCGGAAGAGAGTTCCTTCTTTGCCTTCTCTGCTTCATCCTTAATACGCTGCATTGCAGTAGGATCTTTACGAAGATCGATGTTGTTTTCCTTCTCAAAGCTTTCGAGGATATAGTCGACAATCTTGTTATCGAAGTCTTCGCCACCGAGATGGGTATCACCATTCGTGGACTTAACTTCGAAGACGCCATCACCAAGCTCAAGGACGGAAACATCGAATGTACCACCACCAAGGTCGAAGACTACGATCTTCTGGTCGTCTTTCTTTTCTAGACCATAAGCAAGCGCAGCTGCGGTAGGCTCGTTAATAATGCGGCGGACTTCGAGGCCAGCAATCTTACCAGCATCCTTAGTCGCCTGGCGCTGAGAATCGTCGAAGTATGCAGGAACCGTAATAATAGCTTCAGTAACAGGCTCGCCGAGGAAGGCCTCTGCGTCAGCCTTAATCTTACTGAGAATCATTGCAGAAACTTCTTCTGGAGTCTGATCTTTACCAGCTAGTTCGACGGCAACACCGCTACCCTTCTCGACAATCTTGAATGGAACGATTTCTTTATCACGCTGAACTTCCTTGTCGCTATATTTGCGGCCAATGAGGCGTTTGATGCCATAGATGGTGTTTTCTGGGTTAGTAACACGCTGACGCTGTGCAACTTTACCAACAAGGCGGTCACCCTTCTTTGTAACAGCGACAACAGAAGGAGTCGTGCGATCACCTTCACTATTTGTAATAACCTCTGGCTTACCAGCAACCATGTATGCAAATGCAGAGTTGGTTGTACCGAGGTCAATACCGATAATTTTACCCATATTTTCTCCTTTTAGAATTCTTTAACGATTAGCACTCATTCGCATCGAGTGCTAAATTTGTACTCATTATAACGCGTTGGCACTCTGCCGTCAATAGTGCTAATAAACTTTGTTTGGCATTTATTATTAAAACCATTTATCCCGCACTTGGCGGGATATTTTTTATTTGGACTTCTCGAGAAGCTCTTGCTTTTTACTCATCCAGAGTTTCGACTGGCGCACAAGCTTCTTTGCGTCAGCGTCATCTTTAAGCATGCGCTTTAGCGCTTCTTCTACAAAGACACCGTTCTGACTTCCCTTATATAGGATTACGGCCGATTTAACCGCATTCGCCTTAACATATTCGCCCGCCAGCTTCGGATTAAGAAAGCTCTCGACCTTACATCCCTGCTCTTTTGCAGCCGGCGCTAGATATTTCTTAGCTTCCTCGCCGATTGTCACGACAAGATCTAGTTTCTTCGAATCGCATAATTTTCCGAGTTTTTCATGCTCTTCTCGCGAAGTTTCTCCTAGCTCGTTCATACTACCAAGCACCGCGATTCGCTGCGGGGCTTCCGTGTCGTACAGAGTTTTTAGCGCAGACGACATAGCGGCTGGAGAAGAATTATATGTATCATCAATTAAAATCGTGTCATTTTTGCCATCCAAAATCTGCATGCGGCCCGACACAGCCTTATACTTAGAGATACTCTCGGAAATCTGTTTTTCGCTAATGCCAAATCTGGCCAATACTACCGCGGCGGCAACCATCGCCTTGAGCTGAGGTTCGCCCGAGGCCAGAATATTAACATCGATCGGCGATAGCTCGCGGGATTTAAAACATCCAGCGTATCCCCGGAGCGGCTTTTCCTCAGTAATTTCAAAGGAATAATCTGCCTTCGTTTTTATACTAAAGGTGATAAAGCTATCCTGCATATAAGAGGGTGCTATATCATCCATGTTGACTATGATTTCTTCCGAGTAGTCCGCGATGCTAAGTTCCTCGTTCGCGACAGTATCCATATTTTTGAAGTATTCCATGTGTTCTGGTGTAATTGCCGTAACGATTGCCAAATCTGGATGCAAATACTCACCAAAATGCGGAATCTCACCCGGATGATCCGTACCAAGCTCCTGAACAATAAAGTCTGGCTCTTTATCGTTCTTAATTTTGGCGCGCATCGCCTTAAAAACATTCAGCCAAGATTTAACGGAATGAACGCCATCTTCAGGATAATCCACTCCAAGAAGCGCCAGAGGCACAGACATGCCCGCGTTATAATTCTCTTCTGCCATGCGCACCCTATAGTTTGCCGCACGGAGCGCAGAAGCAATAGCGTGTTTCGTTGTAGTTTTACCAACCGAGCCAACAACGACGATTAGTTTTGAATGATGGCGCTTGAAATATTTTTTGACATATCTCTCCAAACGAGAGCGAACGATTGTTTTGAACATGCTTTTATTCCAAATTCTTATGTATTGGTATTGTTTATTTTTCTATTAAATATTGACTCATGCCCTTGTGAGACATTAACCAACCGCCGATCATCGCCCCAAGCGTTGCCGCCAAAAGATCAAACATGGTGTCATCTAGACCAATCGAAACGAGCTGTTGCATGCTGAACCCAAGTAGTTTATCCATTGCAAACTCAAAAAATTCCCAAGCGGTCGCAATTGCCATCGAGAAGAACATAATAAAGAGACCACGGAAAAGGCGCGGATCACGCTGAACATTAAAGTAGTCCACGATATAGTGACCAACCAAGGCCGTCGCGATTCCAGAGATGCAATGAATAATTTTATCAAAGTACGGAACATAGATATACAGATCAAGGCAAATACCAAGGCAGTGCGCCACAAAAATGAAGATATAGTAAAGCATCTCAATGCGGAACGGAATCTTAACCTCAAAAGCAGTCTTTACTACATACGGCACGAACGGCAAGACAAAGGCAGCCGCACAGGCACCCCATTTATTGAATGTCGCATCAAAGAAGCAGCGCCAAAGTGTAAAGCCAGCAAAAATCCAGAGGAAGGCTCGTGCACATTTTAAGATTATTTGCTTCTTCTTTTCCATTTCGCTACTCTAATACATCAATAATTGCGAGTCTACCAGAAATACGAAGCCTGAGATTATCATGCTCTGCTAAAATTTCGTTTGTGGCGCGAGCGCTGCCCGGCAAAGCCGAGTTGCGATAATCATGAACTACTATGATCGCGCCCCTACTGAGCTTTGGCAAGATTAGCTCAAAACTCGTCTTGATTGAATCATAATAGTCTCCGTCAAGCAGCGCAAAAGAAATCTGGCTTGGCAAATCCGCTTCTGGGTCAAGCTTGTTAAACCAGCCTTTCTTAATTACAGGATCTGGCAAGCTATATTTGCGAAACTTCGAAGCGACACCTTCCGCGCTCGTTTTCAATTCTCCAGGACGAAAAGCCCAGCCGTCATTCGACTTATCTTCTGCGGTTTTTTCTGGCAAGCCTTCAAAGGAGTCATAGAGCCAGAGCCACTTCTCCGGCCAGTTTTTCATGACTTCTGCAAGCCTAACCGAAGTGTCGCCCATATAGCAGCCGAACTCAACCACGTCACCCGGAACATCTTCCGTCTCGATGAGGTTTTCAATAATACGCTCAACTTCGCGCTCAGCGATTTGCAAATCTTTAGTCATTAAAGAATTCGATTTCGTCCAAAAGTTTAGCTAGGCTAGCGCGTAGCTCTTCGACGGTACCAGAGTTATCTAGGTAGTAATCCGCGATAGCGATTGGGCCGCCTTTTTCGAGGTTTTCGATTTCTGAGCGGTCGCGTTCGGCGGCAGCCTGAGCATCAAATGGGCGATCTGGGCGCTCAGCTAGACGCTTGCGACGCAAAGCCTTCGGAACGACAATCGCGATCACAGTCATCTCAGTTGGGAATTCTTTACGAAGAATCTTATATTCGGTCCAGCTATAAAGACCGTCAAGAACGATGCGCTTCTGACCAGCTTCAATCAATTTCTTTGCCTCGGCAACGGCGCGATTAACGACAAAGTCTTTGCCTTCTTTGGCGCGAATTTCTTCACGGAATTTCTTTTCGCTTTCGCCATCTTCGGTACGCTCAACGCCAGCTTCTTCCATGGCTTTATAAATAATGCCACCGAAATAGATTTTTGGAATTTTCTTCTCAATGAGGTAATCAATAGCAGTAGATTTACCACTACCACTCATGCCCACAAATGCGAGAATTTTTACATCTTTTTTCTTATTTTGTTCGGCCATAAAACTCCTATATAGTTGCTCGGATTATTTTTCTTTATTATGCCATTATTTTAAGTAGTCCGCAAGAAACCATTTTTTGTTTTGCTCATGCTTGCATCTCAAGACAAAATATGAGTATTCTAGTAATAGAGTCTAGACTCCAATCAACCCGAAGACAAGACCCGCACATTTTATTTTTTCAGGAGGTGACTATGAATGTATTTCCCGGATTCTTGTTACAAAAATGATGGCATTACGCTACGCATCGATTATGAAGACCCAATGCTCTCACACGCAAACATGGCCCTGCTTTTTATGCAGATTGGTAACCAGCTTAAACTCGGTTTGAGCACCCGAAACTATTTTTACGAAACACCTAGAGTAATCAATGCGAAAGGATTGTTATACCGGAACACCCCGTCGGAAGTACTGCGTCACTTCCGCAAAAAATATCACTTTCCTTTCTGGTTCGAGTATATTCTTGATGTTCAATACAAGATGGACGGTTCGATCGTACTCGGACGCTTTGACTAGGCATGAAGTAGTCAAAAAGCCCCGCTATTAGAGCGGGGTTTTTCGTGGTTTTAAATTACCGCCAGGACGCGAGACCAGAACTCGTCAACTAGAGCCTTGTTAATATTGCCCACGACCGAGAGGCCAGAGATTCCTGATTCGAAATACTCACGAACCAGCGCAACAATTGTGCGCTTGTCGATCGAATTAATCATTTCAGGCATTTTATCTAGCGGCTCGTATTTGTTCAAAATAATATAATCGCGCAAATAGCCATTCGCAATCTGGTCAGCAGTCTGAGCGAGCATCTGCAAGCGACCTAGCGCATATGTCTTTGCCTGCTCGATGTCTTTTTCGCTAATATCGCCATTAATGACCTTTGAGAGTTCGATCGCGATCAAGTCGAAGAGCTCAGCGGCGTTCTCGGCATTAACTTCTCCGTCAAAATCCCAGTTGCTTGACCAGCAGTCACTGCCTGTATCCGAGCCCATACCATAAACAATACCGCGCTTGCGTGCAGTACCAAAAATCTTACTACTCATCGTGCCGTTCAAGATATGGTTCAAAACAGACATCGCATGCTGCTCTTTCGGCAAGAGCGGACGATTAATAATAAAGCTGAAACCAAAGCTCAAGTTGCTTGCATCCTTGCGACGAATCAGTACTGGCTTGGCGCCGTGATAGTTCGTCGATGGTAGACTTAGCCTTTCGCCCTTTTCAAGATGCCAGCCCTCGAGCATTTTTATAATTTTTTCTTTGCGGTCTTTGAGGTCGCCACAGATAATGAACTGCATGTTTTTGGCAGTATGTGTGCGATCGTGATGCTCCTGAACATCCGAAAGCTCTATATTGCGCAGGGTCTTAATGCGCTCAGCATAAGTCAAGACGCTCTCGCCGAGCTCTTGCTGGAGCTTTGGCCAAATAAGGCGACCATAGTCATTCTGATAGCCAGTTAGCTCCGAGCGAACATTTCCCTTCTCGGCAGCCATCTCTTTTTCATTGAATTTCGGGCGAGCAATCGCAAGCTCCTGCAGGGCCAAGATACGCTCCCACTCAAAATCAGCACATTCCGCCTCGTAAGTAATGAAGTAGTCCGAAGTCCACGCATTATGATAAGCACCGTTCTTCGTGAATTCCTGCTCGTAGGCCTGCTCGTCCTCAAACTCCGCATTCGCACCAAAAGCCATGTGCTCCATTAAATGAGCAACTTCATAGATTTCAGACTTCGCCGTAAAGCGATTACCTGCACGAAAAGCGAAGTGCGTATTAAGCACGGTAGCGCCAGGGGCATCAATAAGGAGCCCCTGCGCGCCGTTCGCGAGCCGGATTTCTTCGATACTATGCTTCATTTCTCAAAATCTAGCGGCGACCGTTCTTTTTGTTTTGACGTGCTTTTTTCTTGTTCTTGCGAGCTGCGTTACGCTGAGCATTACGGTTAGAATTTGCACCGGTTGGCTTTGCGCCATCATGAACATGTTTAATGTTTTCGTTAGTGCTGAGACCGTGCTCATCCTTGCTAAACTCGTCATCCATATTCTTAGGACCAGCAGAGATTTCGTTAACGCCCTTCTCGGTTGCACCTTCAGCCATCTTAGTAAGTTCGGTGTCATATTTATCATCAGAGAGACCACCGACCTCCTGGCGACGAATACTGAGGAGAATATGCATAACTTCCTCACGCAATGCGCGCTGGAGACCATCAAAGAGTTGCTGAGATTCGGCACGATACTCGACTAGTGGATCACGCTGACCAACAGAGCGCCAATGAATACCTTCACGGAGATGCTGCATGTTTTCGAGATGCTGCATCCAGAGCGTATCAAGAACCTGGAGGTAGACTTCACGTTCAATCTTGCGCATGACATCTTCGCCAAATTCGAGCTCTTTGTCGTGATACATTTCTTCGACTGCGATAGTTGCGATACGGACACGCTCCTTCTCTTTACGCATGAGACCGATTGACTCAATCAAATCTTCATCAAGAGCAAACACACGCTTGAAGTTCTCGACAAACTTCTTGTTTACGCGAGAGCTAAACTGGCAGAGCTCAGCAATTTCATCCTTATAGAGACGAGTGATCTCTGGGCGAATATTATCACCATCGAGAATGCGGCGGCGCATTGTATAGACGACCTTGCGGTGGCGAGAAATAACGTTATCGTACTGAACAACATTCTTGCGGGAATCAAAGTTGAAGCCCTCAATACGTTTCTGTGCCTGTTCGAGCGTATTACTAATAGCTTTCTGACTGATTGGCATATCATCGTCAACACCGAGGCGGCGCATCAACATTGCAATGCGATCGCCCTGGAAGATGCGCATCAAATCATCTTCGCAAGAGACGAAGAACTGAGTTGTACCAGGATCGCCCTGACGACCACCACGACCGCGGAGCTGATTATCAACACGGCGCGAATCATGACGAGCGGTACCGATGACCACTAGGCCACCAAGTTCCTTCACGCCCTTGCCGAGTTTAATATCCGTACCACGACCGGCCATGTTGGTTGCGAGAGTGACAGCACCCTTTTCGCCAGCCTTAGCAACAATCGCGGCCTCGCGTTCGTTATTCTTTGCGTTCAAGATTTCGAACGGGATGCCTTCTTTTTGGAGATAGGCAGCAATTTGTTCGTTGTGCTCGATAGAATCGGAACCAACAAGCACTGGCTGGCCCTTCTCGTGATATTTCTTAACTTCAGCAGCGATCGCCTTGAGCTTGGCAGCTTCAGTACGATAAATCAAATCATCCTTATCTACACGAATAATTGGCTTGTTCGGTGGAATCTGGACAACATCGAGTGCGTAAATCTGCTGGAACTCTTCAGCCTCAGTAAATGCCGTACCGGTCATACCAGAGAGCTTGCGATACAAACGGAAGAAGTTCTGGAAGGAAATCGTTGCGAGAGTCGTAGACTCCTGGCGAACCTGAACGGCTTCCTTAGCCTCAATAGCCTGATGGAGGCCTTCATTGTAGCGGCGACCATTCATTAAGCGGCCAGTATGCTCATCAACAATCACAACTTCGCCACTCTTCGTAACAACATAATCCTTGTCACGATGGAAGAGGGTTTCGGCGCGGAGAGCCTGCTCGAGATGGTAGACAATACGAGTATTATCGACGGAATAGAGCGTATCGACGCCGAGAATCTTCTGGACCTTATCGACACCTTCGTCAGTTAAAGTAACCGTGCGGCGTTTTTCGTCAATAATATAATCTTCGTCGGAGAGCTGAGCACAAACCTTTGCGAACTGATAGTAGCTCTCTGGGTTATCTGCAGCTGGAGCGGAAATAATAAGAGGCGTACGAGCTTCATCGATCAAGATCGAGTCGACCTCGTCGACGATAGCGAAGTTCAATTCGCGCTGGCGCAAATAATTCGCATCCTTGACCATGTTATCGCGAAGATAATCAAAGCCAAACTCGTTATTGGTACCGTAGGTAATATCACAGTTGTAGGCTTCCTTACGAGTACATGGCTTAAGATGACGGAAGCGTTCATCGTCATGATCTTCGTTAGTATATTCAGGGTCATACATGAAGCTGGCTTCATTAATAATACAACCCGTAGAAAGGCCCAAGAAGTGATAAAGTTCACCATTCCAGCCAGCATCGCGCTGTGCAAGATAATCGTTAACCGTAACAACATGGACACCACGACCAGTCAAGGCATTGAGATAGGCAGGAGCAACCGCCACAAGAGTTTTACCTTCACCAGTCTTCATCTCAGCAACATTGCCTTCATGAAGCGCGATACCGCCGATAAGCTGAACATCAAATGGGCGCATCTTAAGGACGCGTTCGCTAGATTCGCGAACAAGCGCAAAGGCATCTTCAAGCACTACATCGAGCGCATGAGCGTCATAGTTGCGGTCGTTGTAATTAGAAGCCTTTTTAGCCTTCTTTGACTTCTTATCCTTCTTAGACTTCTTGCCGTCTTTTTCGGCCTTCTCAGACTTAACCTTCTCGAGTGCATATTTAGCCTCATCTTCGCGCAAAAGCTTCTTAATACGCTTGCGGAGAACTTCGGTTTGCTTTTGAAGTTCTTCATCAGACATCTTGGCATATTTGTCTGCCAAGTTATTAATATTGATGACGCGCTTGCTCATGCGGCGCAAAGTTTTCTTCTGCGCATCGCCAAAAACATGTTGCAAGAAAATAGTAAGACCACTCTTATCTGCAAGTTTGTCAGTAGGTTTCTTTTCTTTGCGTGCTTTTTTAGAAACTACTTTTTTGTTGGTTTTGGATTTTTCAGACTTTACAGCCGTTTTTGCCACCCTCTGTTGCTCTGACCTCTTCTCTTTCATTGTTCTAGTATAACACGCTTATTTCTTGCGGAAACGAGCGAAGAGTCCTTTCTCTTTACGGTTGGAGACTTCTGTCTTGAAGCGGCGAATCTGGCCATCGAGCTTAGCTTCGAGCAAATCGACGCCGGCGAAGACATTGGAGGATTCTTCCTTTGCAGCAAGCACCTTACCGCCAGGAATATCTAGCGATGCGGAAATTTCATACTTGTTACCATGGTCGCGATTTACTTCGGCGACAACAATCTTCGCGACGATATCTTTACGGTTCTCGCGAGGTAAATGACGATCGAGTTTGCCAATACGCTTCTCAACATAAGCCTTGAGGCCATCCTCGACTTCGTAATTAGTGCCGCTAATTTCAATATTTTCGATCATTTAGATTTTCTCCTTTCCATCTAAATATTTGCGAAGAACTTCCGGAACAGTAACCGTAAGGTCCTCATTCTGGTAGTTCTCGATGACAGCGATCATCGCACGGCCGAGAGCAAATGCTGTGGCATCGTTCGTATGAACGAGCTCAACTTCGCCATCTTCGCGGCGGACACGAGTGCCCAAGCGGCGCGATTGATAATCTGTCATATAATCTGCAGTATGAGTTTCACGATACTTGTTCTGGCCTGGCATCCAGACTTCGATATCTATACCACGAGCATCAGGCTTACCGATATCATAGGTACACTTGCGAATAACCTGATATGGGAGCTTGAGCTGTTCAACTAGCCAGCGCTGAACTGCAATAAAGAATTCGTGCTCTTGGCGACTCGTTTCCTTAGTCGAGAAGCTTTCCATTTCGAGCTTATCGAACTGATGCATGCGAATGATGCCCTCCATGTCCTTGCCGTAGGTACCAGCCTCTTCGCGGAAGCTCGTCGCGTAGCCAAGATAGCGGACAGGAAGCTCTTTCTCATCGAAGATTTCACCCTGATGCATCGAACCGAGAACATGCTCAGCACTACCCTGAAGCCAGAGTTCCTGGCCTTCAATCTTGTAGCGATCTTCGCGTGGCTCGAGGCGATCCATTGCATCGTACATGTCTGTACGAAGCATAAGTGGTGGCAAAACCAAAGTAAACGGCTTAGTCGAGAGACCTTCGAGATGATTCTTCTCGATGATTTCTTTAATGACATTCTCGTCGGTTAGACTATTCATGACAAAGTTAACGATTGCCATCTGAAGCTTAACCATGTCGCCCTTAATGTAGGCGAAGCGAGAGCCCGTAACCTTAGCGGCGCGCTCCTTATCTAGCCAGCCGCGTTGCTGAGCGAGATCATAATGCGTGCGAGGCTCGAAGTCGAACTCCGTAGGCTCACCACAAACCTCGGCAACCTCGTTGTCGTCTTCAGACAAGCCAACAGGAACATCATCCTCAGGAACGTTTGGAACAGTCTTGAGCTTTGAAATAAAACTAGATTCAGCTTCGGTCAATTTAGGTTCTACTTCGGCGAGTTGCTTCTTGAGCTCCTTGCCCTGCTCAATGAGAGCAGCATCGGGCTTACCATTTTTCATCTTAGCAGCGATTTCGTTGCGTTCATGACGAAGGGTATCTGCTTCTGCAGCGAGCTTCTTGCGCTCATCATCAAGCGCCAAAATCTCTTCGAGGTTAATTTCATCCCCGTAACCTTTGTTACGAATAGCATCCTCCACCTTGCTACGATTTGCCCGGATATAATTGATATCTAGCATAATACTTTTATTTTAGCATGTTTTATCTGTTAGGTAGAAATGCAAAGCACAAACTTTTGTTAGGTATTTTTCTCTACTCCACTTCGTTCTTGACGTAGAGAAAAATACCTACAAAAAGTTGCTTTGCATTTCTACAACAGAGAAGATATGTTAATTCCGAGGTTCACCTGAAAGGCAGGCGGATTGACAGAGGTTGGTATTTGTGTTGAAATAGTGATAGTAAGGCTAGTTGGTCTTATGCATTTTTTAGGGAGGCGATATCATGTTCGAGCCAAGCATTATGGTTTTTGAAGTTGACCCGATTGATAAGTGGATACGCGGCCAGTGTTTTGCCTATATCGACGTTGTCGATACCTTGGGCGTCATGCACTTGCCTGCGTTTGACTACTACGGAGTTAAACTGAAAATCAAAACAATAATGACAAATAAGGAATTTAGCCATAAAGGTCGCAGCGTTGCAATAATCTTTGCTCGCTCCAAAAGCGACATCGGCCAAATTCGAAAAGCAGTCAAAGAAACCTACAAACAAATCTGTTCAGATGACCCTGAACTCGTCGAACTCTACGAGCGCGCTCACAAAGAAGGCTTCTTTGCTGAACTTCACGGGCTACGCCTTTGATTTTACTTGCTCGCCTCGCGGCGGGCATTTTTCTTGTCCGTGATACAATATGCTTATGGATAAAAAGCTGAAGGCTTACATCAAGGAAGCCGAAGAATTAGCAAAGAAACCAAGTAAAGACAAACGCGAGTATCATCTGACTATGCTCCAGCATTTTCAGCATGAGCGCGAAATTCATCTCTATGTTACACTCGCTTTCGCATTCTATATGATAATGTTCTTCTTTGCCTTTCTATATGTCGCCATTTTTGTTCAAGAAAGCGCTATTTTGAGCTACTGTCTCGGCTTCATTACACTCGCTTTAACGATTACTGAAGTCCTCTATATTCGTCACTACTATTTGCTCGAAAACGGCTGTCAGAAGCTTGAAGAAATCTCTAAAAAGTTCTTCCCGACAAGCGATTGGAAATAAAAAATACGCCTCTTTACGGGGCGTATTTTTGTTGGCCATTATTCGTTAATTTGAACCATGGTCTTAAAGATATAATTGCCGGATTCAGTCTTTTCAAAAGCTAAACGATAATGCGTATAGTCCTGATAATTTGAAGCATCGAGCGTAAAGTTATTTGCATCGCCTTCTCCAGATACGACTCTTTCGCCGCCATCAAAGCCCTTCTCGACTGTATATGTACCAGTCTCTGGACTACCCTTAGCTATCGCGCCTGCGACATAAACATAGGCATAATCATTATCCTGCTGATAGTCGTAAATATACGCGCGGTTATTCGTGAAATAAACGCCACCGCAACCAACAGACGAAATAAAACCATCAATTTCTTCTACGTAGATACTCCTAGGACAGCCAGTTGGGGTCGTAAAGCCGTCTTTTGGAACCTCAAATTCACCGAAGAGATTCTCGTATTCCGTACGCCATTCGCCATTTGTACCAGCAACGCGAATCATGCTTCTCGCATATTCCGTATCTTTGCTAAGGCTTTCGCTTAGCTTCGCAAGATGCTCGTCCGTAATAGCATTCCACTGTTCATCGGTCGGCTCAGTTCTATCTAACCTAGCCGTAGCAATGCCAGCCTTAAGTTCGGCAGATATATTCTGATATGCGGCCACATTCTTTCCGAAGAGCAAGAAGGCATCAAACTCATCCTTACCAAGGATCTTATTTGTCTTGTCTTTTAGGCTATTTTTAAGAGTCTCATCAGTAATAGCTTCGGCCTCAATTTTGTCGCCCGAGTAGATGTTTGCCTTTGGCGTTTCTTGCTGGCTCGTTTCTGAAGTATTATCACCGCCAGTACCATTATCCTTCTTTTCGCCGCCAATTACACCGGTTGCCAAGAGCGCAACGAGTACGCCTAACACGACAACAATCAAGGCCAACACGATCGTAAGAGTATTACTCTTCTTCGGGGCCTGCATACCGGCAACATTTATATTATTTGTCACTTGAGGCGTATTAGCACTTCCAGAATTTGCACCATCTAGTAATGTAGTGCTTGGCGCATTATTCTTTTCTTCGCCCATATTATTAGAATTATCCATAAGCATATTGTACCACGGCTTGGTCGACGCTTTTATAAGAGGGGTTTACTCTGTTCGAAAATTCTGATATAATAAGGTGCAATTATGAAAGAAGCAATCCAACCAAAAGACTATCGTTTTGTAGTCTTTGCCGATGAACAGGCAAAGTTTTCTTTCCTAACGCGCTCGACCGCTAAGTCGGAAGAGACGATTAAGTGGACGGATGGCAAAGAATATCCGCTCGTAAAGATTCAGATTTCGAGCGCATCTCACCCATTCTTCACTGGTGAAGAAAAGATCATCGATACCGAAGGTCGCGTCGACCGCTTCAAGGCTCGCGCAAAGAAGGCAGCAGCTCTTCGTTCTACCCTCGGCAACAAGGTCACCAAAGCGAAGAAAGAAGCCGAAAAGAAGGCAGAAAAAGCCAAGAAATAAGCTTTCGAAAACCTCCCCGTTCTGGGGAGTTTTTTGTTGGATTACAGGGGCCAAGATTGACTTTTGTCTATTTTTGTGCTATAATATATATTACCTGCGCCTTCGAGCGTAGAGTCTTTTTTGGGAGGAGATCTCATGAACATTACTTTTACAGAGCTTATCAATAAGGCAGTCGAGGCCGTCCGTACCAAGTGCGGCGAACTCGGCATCACCCAGGGCGCCATCGGCGTTTGCATTGAGCCGAAAGCCGGCTTCACTTGCGAGTGGGCCGATCTTCCGCTGACAGCAAGCACTGCACTCTATGTGGCCCCGGTCGACATCAACGGCGACACTATCTGTCGTAAACCCGACGGTACCGAAATCGGCGACGCTGCAGGTGTCGTCATGATGAAAGTTTGCGCCGCAAAGCGTGCGATGCAGTACGCGAGAGAGACCTTCGAGGTTGGTGGCGACCTTCTTACCTCCGGTGCACTCCCTGAGGAGTTGGTTGGCAACGGCCGTATCAACTGGGAGGGCTGCATTGCCATCCCTGTCGGCTACTGCATCGGCGGCCCTTGCGGCAACATGGGCACCACTTGTATGAACCTGTATGTCGCCGTCAGCGGTGGCACGCAGGAAACCGACAAGGAGGCTGCCATTGCCGGCGTCAAATATATCCTCGGGGTTCTCAAAGAGAACCACGACAGAGGCTTCATTATTCACAGAGACCTCTGGCAGTATATCGACGAGTAAGCCGCGGCACAAATCCCCCGATCTTCGGACCGGGGGATTTTTCTATGCCTTAATTTTGTCTTTCAGGCCAGCCTCTTCGGCGAGCCTTAAGAATTCTTCATTCGTACCAACTTCTGGATAGCCATACTCGGCCGTACGGTAATGCATTGGAATTATCTGCTTCGGATTTGCAGCCTGGCAAACTTTTACGGCAATCTCTGGCGCGAAAGTATAATAGCCACCAACCGGAATCATGAGATAGTCCGCATCCTTAATCCCTTCGAGCTGTTCGTCAGTTGGAAAATGGCCGAGGTCGCCAAGATGAACGAGTTTCTCGCCATTCTTTGTAATTACAAAAATTGTATTTGGACCACGCAAAGTACCTTGTTGATCGTCGTGCCAGCATGGGATTTCTTCAATTTCGAAACCGCAATCGCCAGGAACGATTTCGACGCATTCGATACCGCTATGATCAGCGTGACCGTGCGAGCAGATTACCTTATTTGCGGTCGTTTTAAGCGGTGCCAACCCCGGAACACTTCCGTCCTTATATGGGTCAATTACGAGAGATTCATCAAGCCTAAAGCAGGCATGTCCGAGCCATTCGATTTTCATGGTTAAATAGTAGCTTTATTCTTTTGCTTTGTCACTAGGGGAATTCTATTTGTTATATACTTTAGGTATGATTAGAAAAGTTTTGCTTGTACAGGGCTTTAATGGTACGCCTGAAATTTTTAAAACTCTTAAGGCGCAGCTTGAGGCCTTCGGTTGCGAGGTGGTGCTGCCAGACTTCCCTGTCCGCGAAGAGATTTCGGTCGAGAAATACTTTGAGGTCTTCGATCGATATTCGGACTTTTTCGGTGAAGGTTGCGCGGCGATTGGCCATTCGATCGGAAACGGTATGCTTCTAAAATATCTCGCCGCAAAAGGCAAAAGTCTGGACCGTTTCGTTTCTTTGGCTGGCTTTGCGAAGCAATTTTATGTTGAAGGCAAGGATGTTTTGAATGAGAAAGTCGCGCTGCTTAACTTGAGTGAGCAGGAGCTGAGCCATGCGCGCGAAGCGATAGCCGAAAGTTTTTGTGTTTATAGCAATAATGATCACCTTGTACCGTTCGAGATTCTGCGGGATTTCCCGAAGTTGATTGGCGGCGAGGACATCCTCATTGAAAATATTGGGCATATGGGCCACAAGGTCGGCCTAACGGAGCTTCCGGGGGTGGCAGAATTAGCGGCTGAAAAGATCGAATTCGAGTCTAGCTGCGGCTGTATTATTATTTCGGATGACGACAAAGTCTTGATGGAGCGCGAAATCTCGAGGAACGGCGATAGGTTCTGGACCTTCCCTAAGGGCCATATGGAAGCTGGCGAGACAGAGACACAAACGGCAATCCGCGAGACGAAGGAAGAGGTCGGATTAGACGTCGAGATAATTGACGAGAAACCGATAGACAATAACTATTTCTTGCACGACGGCAAGGTCTTGAAGCGGGTGATGTATTTTTTGGCGAAAGTCGTCGGCGATGCGGAGATAAAAATTCAGGCCGAAGAGGTCGAGCAAGCGCGTTGGATGAGTTTCGACGAGGTGCGAGAATTAGCAGATTTTGAGTATACAAGGATAACGATCGACGAAGTAAAGGAAAGGCTAGGTAAATAATGGGCAAAAAGTTAGTAGTATTCTATTCCGCGCAGGGACACACACGCGCGGTCTCCGAGAAAGTTGCAAAGTTGCTTGGAGCAGACCTATTCGAATTACAGCCAGTTCAACCATACACTGAAGCAGATTTCGACTGGACAAATCCGGATTCGCGCGTTTCGAGGGAGCACGACGACGAAAACTTGCGCAACATCGATCTAGTTCAGGAGACGCCAGATAATTGGGACGAGTACGATACAATCTTGATTGGTTACCCGATTTGGTACGGCATCGCCGCTTGGCCAGTTAACCGCTTCGTTAAGATCAATAGCTTTATTAATAAGACCGTAGCACCATTCTGCACCTCGCATTCTTCCCCGCTCGGAGACAGCGATAGGCTTTTGCAGAACATGACCACTTCTGGCGAATGGAAGGAAGGATTCAGATTCTTCCAGGAGCCGAGCGATATGGAAATTGAGAGTTGGGTTCACGGATTGGGGTTGTAAATGAAGAAGAATTCAAAAGGCAAGGCATCAAATATAATCTTTGCCGTTGTCGGCTCTCTTATTGTTATCGCGTTACTTATTATTGTGGCAAAGTCGATCGTATTAGAGAAACAGCTCGTCTGTAGACCATCTTGTCCAATGTGTAATGATTGCGGTGGCGGATATTATACGAACTATACCCTCTGGGATAAAATGTTGGGGCGTTAGTTTAGTTTTTTATTTTTATCTAGCTCACCCTCTTGCGTTTTTATCAAAAGATTGATATAATAATGAAGTATTAAGGTGAGCTTGATTTTTAATCATGCGCCCAATATGGGCCGGTAGCTCAGCTGGTTAGAGCATCTGCCTCTTAAGCAGAGTGTCGTGGGTTCAAGTCCCACCCGGCTCACCAACAGGGGAACCTGTGGAAAACTCAGGTTCGAATACGAAATTAAATGGTGATTTATATCTGTAAATCACCCTTTTTTGTGCATCGATTTCGAGGTTCGAAACCATATTTCGTACCAAAATGTCCTTTTCGACGAGATCTCCTTTTTCTAATCTGTTAATTAGCGAATTTAGCGAGTTCGAAAACTTTTCGATGGTCATGCGTAATTTTTCAGGATTCTTAATTTTGGCTTCAATTTGCTTGATTCTTTCGTCGATATT
>JAZUMV010000012.1:0-130902 GCA_045603785.1 Candidatus Nanosyncoccaceae bacterium
ACATAATAGCCGTTATACGACACCCGCAACTCTTCAAATTATACCATGCTATACTTTAAGTAATGAAATTCGCCAGATACAAACACAATTCAAATCTTTCTTACGCCGAAGGCGCAACGCTCGTTTTTGAGCTCCTCAAAACCAAGCCAGAGATCATTACACAGATTTTCCTCCGCCCTGCCGAAAAATACGGCGAAGATATTGCCAAAATCTTAAAATATGCCGAAGATAAAAATATTTCCGTTATTCAGTCAAGCAAGCCATTCAATGTGCTCGGCGCAAAGAATGCCTGCCTCCTGATTGCAGAGTTTAAAAAGACTGAGCAGCAAATTACTCCAAGCAAAAACCACCTACTCCTGGTCAATCCTTCTGATGCAGGCAACCTCGGCACAATCATGCGAACTGCCCTCGCCTTCAATGTCCGAAATGTCGCCATCATCCCGCCAGCTGTCGACCACTTCGATCCTAAAACCGTCCGCGCGAGCATGGGCGCTCTCTTTCATCTAAACATCCAAATCTATCCAGACTTCGAATCATACAAGCAGCAGAACTCGAGTCATACCAATTATGCCTTTATGTTAAACAAGTCCGCAGAGACGATTCTAGAGGCCTCAAAGCACAAATCCGAGCCATGGACGCTCGTGATGGGCAACGAATCTGCCGGTCTGCCAAAAGAATACGTGGAACTTTGCAAGGCCGTATATATTCCTCAAAGCGACGATGTCGATAGCCTAAATCTCTCTATTGCCACTGCTCTTGCATTGTATGAATTCACAAAAAAGTAGCTCCCGCAGGAGCTCTTTTTATTTATTTTCTACCGGAGCAGCACTCTCTTCTGGCGCCGTCACTTCCTCTTCTGGTAGGGATAAATCTATATATTCTTTTACGCCACCATTCTCGCGGATTTCATCAATCTTCTTATTGAACTCCGTAAAGCGAACCTGAATCGATTCATAACTAACCTTATTATCCTTTCTACCAGTTAGCTTCACGATATAGTAGCAATCACCTTTTCTCGAAACGAACGACTTGGAAATCTCACCATCACTACCCAATGTTTTCGCCATGATCGCGCGGCCACCATCAAGGTTTGCGCTATCTACATAGCCGTCAGTTTTCTCATAGCTTACGATCTTAGTTGAACTTAACGCATCGGCTACCGCCTTCATATCGCCAGATTTTTCTTTCAAAAGCTTCTCGGCTTTCGCGAGCGTTTCCTTAGCAAGCTCATCGTAATTTTCGGAATACTTCTTCTTCGCAAGAGACAAAGTAAGCAAGCGACGATACTCCGTCATGCTTAAACCGAAGTTATCTTCGACAATACCTTCAAATGCCTCATTGCTGCGCTGCTGGCCATTAATCTGCATATGATAAAGCACCAAATCGTCGACTTCACTCGATTCAACGGCAATACCACCTTCATTAAGCTTAGCTAAAGCATAACTATACTCTTCGGCAGAATTCATCGCCTCGCGCTTATAGTGCTGGCGAAGCATCTTCGAGTCGTCAGAATTATCTAGTGCACCTTGCTGATACTCAATCGAGTTAATACTACTACGATAAATCATCAAGTAATCACTATAACGAACCTTTACGCCATCAATTTCAGCCACCGGCAAGTTCAAGACTTTCGTAAAGCGGTACATAATACTACCAGTGCTCTGCACCTTATAAAGCTCAACCCAGCCACCAATCACTAAAGCAATCAAAGCGACTACGCTAATTAAGATCGTATTAATAACGAGACGATGCTTAGAATACTGGAAAGGATACTTAAACTTCTTACCCTTCGCCAAGACTTCTTCGCGGCTCTGCTCAAGGTTCTTCTGCGTAACAACCTTGCTCTCGAGCTCCTTCTTTTTCTTCTTGTCCTTTTTACTACTCTTCTTGAGCTTGAACTTAGACTTTAAATCAATCTTTTTCATAATTAGATTTCCCTACCCGCTTCGTGTGCAGCGTTCTGCAAATTGTTGTAGACCTCTTCTGGATGACTTACCATGCTCAGCGTCAAATCGCCAGCTGCAGTTTGCACCAAAATAGTCCCATAATTAAACATTGTACCAAAAATACCCGCTACTCCGAAAGATACGCTCTCTATATTCTCTAAATCCAGATCAACCATCGAGCGACTAAAGATTCCCTTCTGGCGCACCTGGCGTAAACGCTCCGTCGTCAAAAGATAAAAACTAAAATACCACAAGATATAGCTATAAATCATGCCAGCAAGACCGGCCAAACAGAATGCGAGCCAGACAATAAACATTCGCGAGTCGCCCTTCCAGATCAACATCGGAACGACACCCACGCAGGTCATACCTACAAAAAAGAAAACGCCCTTAAACGCAGTAATGATATGGCGACGAAAAACACACAAGACTTCTTCGCCACTGCGTTGCCCTTCAAAATTCATAACCATATTATATAATAAAAATCCCCGAGCCGAAACCCGGGGATAGTTTGGGGAGATTATCAGTAAAGTTTGCCCACAAAGGCGGGGATGAACCCGTCAATGCTCATATACATCGCCTCGATAAGGCCAATGAACACATCGCGTCCGGCAATGCCGTGGCTATGCTCCATGAAGTGCACAACCATTGCATCGACCGTACGAATCGAACCGTCAGCCACCTCGATTGCGTGTTTATCCTGCTCAGTCAAGCCGATATGAGTCTTCTTGTAGTTCAGACTGCCAGCATCACCGCTCGGCGTCAAATTACCCACAAAGAAAATCCATTCCAGCTTATCGATCAAATAAAAAATGTCGCTCTTCCTCTGGAATTTGCTGAAATTCAGAAGAATGCTACCTGCGATATCTGCCGAGAAGTCCTCAACAAAGTCTTCCATGAACTTGTATTCCTGCTCGTCCTTGTATGCCACCGCGTCAGCTGCACCATCATCAGCAATGTCGCCAATCTGAGTCTCGCCAATGTCGTGAAGAAGCATCGTCATCATGTAGTGCTGCGGAAAATACGCTTCGAGCTCTTCAAAAGTCGCCTCAAGGATACCACTCAGAGCGGCAACCATGAAGGAATGCTCTTGCACATTCTGATCCGCCTGATAAAGCGGCGCAACGCAGATACCATGATTCTTCACGCCAGTACGACGAATCGGATGCAGACGCGCCAAAACCTTGTACTTTTCCCAGACCTTGACGCACTTCTCGGACGAAGAATAACTCCGTTCTGTCATTCATAATCACCCTTTCTCTAAAAGTGCTCTCCCCTTGAAATCGATTGTAGCACGCCAAGATAAGCTAAACTGTTAGTTGTACAAAATTACAACATTTTCTTTATCTTAATACGCTTACCTTCCGGTTAGCAAAGTAACCAAAAATCGCCCATAAGGGGCGATTAACACAACAATGCGCTTCCTAGAAGCGTATTTATGATTAGATTATAACAAATTTTAAAGAAAGCGCAGTTATCGACTGAGCGATATAAAAGACTCAATTTGAAAGCAGAATGTTGTAGATTGGCATTTTCTTCTTGTCTTGCACGGAATAATTCGTAGCTACGAATCGTCTAGATGGGCAAGTTCTTCGTTCGAAGCGCAGTTATTGACTGAGCGAGAACGAAAAATCGCCCAGATAGGCGATTCTAGCACGAATTTGGTAGCCCGGGCGCGAGTCGAACGCACAACCTTCTCCTTAGGACGGAGCTGCTCTATCCATTGAGCTACCGAGCCAATACCCCTATTCTATCACATTCCCAGATACAACAAAAAAGTGTTGTAATAAATACAACACTTTTATATGGTTCAATTTTAACGAGTGAACTTCTCGGAAAGAATCTTATAAATCTGAATCTCTTCAGGCTTAAACCAGAATGAGACTTCCTGCTCTGCTTCTTCTGGATTGCCAGAAGCGTGGATCAAGTTTGCGGTTGCTTCGCTACGTGCTGTGGCATAACCGAAGCTAACATGCGCATAATCACCACGAATTGTACCCATATCTGCTGCCATTGGCTCAGTCGAACCAACCATCTTGCGAACTACCGGAATCGCCTCAACACCCTCAAGCACCATAGCGATTACTGGACCAGAAGTCATGAAGCCGACCGTCCAGTCGAAAGCCTGCTGACCACGGCGAGAAATCATCTTTGAAATGCCCTCATAGTGGTGATAGTACTTATCCTTATCTGGGTTAACCATCTTAGTAGCAACAATCTTAAGGCCAACGCGCTCAAAACGGCTCAAAATCTCGCCGACAATACCGCGCTGCACTGCATCAGGCTTAAAGATAATAAGAGTTCTCTGGATCAAACCATCAGGATTATTCTCTTCTGTGAAACCAACGTTATATGCGTTTACTTCAGCTTTTTTAGCCATCGAAAAATCTCCTTTTCTGTTAATATACCACAAAGTTGGTCTTCATCAAGAATAAGCGAATTAAGATTCTGGATCTGTATGGAAACGCTCGTGAATCTCTTTCAAATGTGGGTCCGTAACATGCGTGTAAATCTGCGTCGTCGCAATATTAGAATGCCCCAATAGCGACTGCACCGAACGCAAATCTGCCCCATTCATCAATAAGTCCGTCGCAAACGAGTGCCTCAGAGTATGCGGCGTCACATGTTTCGTTACGCCGGCCGCACGCACATATTTATTTAGCATACGCTCAATACTGCGCGGCGTTAACCGCCTATAATCGCCGCTCGTGCCAGCATCAGGCAAATTGCGCGAGTTATTCAAAAACAACGGAGATAAGGAATCCTTGCGCTCAGATAGATAATCCGCCACCGCAATCGCAGCCGCTTCCGAAACAAACACCGGCCTATCCTTCTGACCTTTACCGCGCACCATAAACTCGCGACGCTCTAGATTCACGCTATCTCTATTTAAAGAAACTAGCTCAGAGATACGAAGTCCGGTCGAAAATAAAAGTTCTAGAATTGCCCTATCGCGCAAACCAGATTCAGTATCAATTGGGACCTGTTCCAGAATCTTCTCAATTTCATCAACGTGCAAAAAGGTCACCTGTGGACGATGAGTACGAGGTAACTCAACCAAAGCCGGCTCAAGCGACTTGATATTGCGCTTAGCTAAATACTTCAAAAAACCACGCAAAGCAATCAAATGATAAGCCTGCGTTGTTACAGACAAACCTTTTCCCTGCGGCGTCTGATAGCGATTTAGCCACAACCTATACTTCCTTAACCATTCTTGATCGATATCTGCAGGCTTTAATTCTTCGCCCGCAAAATCTATCAAACGCGTCAAATAAAGTTCGTAGTTGCGCGCTGTGAATTTACTTCGCCCAGACTCAACCTCTAGCGACTCAATAAAGTCAAACATTAATTCAGAAACATACTGCATCTAGATCGTCACAAACTCCAATATTATCGCCTGCGCCAAAAAGATAATCAAGAAACCAAGAATCAGGAACGGGCCAAGCGGTATTTGTTTGTCCTTCTTCCTCGTTATTGCTAAATACGGAATCATAATCAAACAACCTAGAACATTGGCAACAAACAAACAAAATAGTGCCAACCAAAACTTTTGCAAAACCAAGGCTAGCGGAATACAAAGCAAATAATCGCCGCCACCAACCCACTTTTCTCCACTTATCTTATAAAGTAAGAAATAAAACCCAGGCAAAACCACTAGCGCCAACAAGAAATCTAAGATCTGTTTAGTATTAGCAAGCGCAGTAAAATCACTTGAAGAATTACGAAGGATAAAGAAAACTAAAGCAAAAATAGCTTCAAAGGCGATCGCTTTCATCGGCAATTCTTTCCACTTAGCATCATACAGAAAAGCAACGCAAAGTGCCGTCAACAACGCATAAAAAACACCTAATAGTACTATCTCAATCGCTTCTCCATTAATCACAGCATCACGCCACGGCCAAAACAAGAATGTCAAAGCAAAACAAAAAGCCATGCCAAGCTCGGAAAGGACTTCCATAGCGCCAATTTTCTTATGACACTTACGACATTTTCCGCCAAGCATTAGCCAGCTTATAATCGGAATATTATCGTACCACTGCAGCTTATAACTACAGTTCATACAGTGCGACCAAGTCGATTTGTCGTTTTTCTTAATGCGCCAGAGTTGGCAACAAGCAAACGACCCAAAAGCTGCGCCAAGCACAAAGAATAAAGCCGTTAGCAGTATTAGCATAAGCTTATCTTAACACAAAGAGATGAAGTGAACAAACTAAGAGTTATCTACACAGTAAACTGCTCTACCTTCAAGAATATAAGCAAGAGCAAAAGCATTCGATCCGACAGACTTAGCAATATAATCGCTAGACCCACTATTATTACAGCTAGCACTCAATACAACATATATTAAATGTTCACTAAAATTATCTGCGTTCAAGAAAGTATTCGCATCGCTAACCGAGGAACCATACGATCCAACATCGCCAACAAAATGAAAATTATAGACGCTACCGTCAGGATCACTAAACTGGTCACAAGTCTTCCCCTTAGGACAAGTATATGCCGTTTTGCCATTTGTCAAATTAACAAAACCAGAACGACTGCTACTATCTGCAATATTCTCATCAATATAGTGAGGCACGAAAGAAACATCAAACTTTCTAGCATCACCATCACTCATAGGCAACCTTCCATTCGAAGAAAGATATTGAGTAAAAGCCGTGGAAATCCTAGCCAAATCTTGACGGCGGCGAGTATTACGCTGGCTACGCTGCAAAGCCGGTAACGCAATGAAGACCATCAAGAAAATCAGGCCAGCAATTGCCAATACCAAAACTACTTCTATAATCGTAAAACCGCGCTTTTTCATACTCTCCTCTTTTAGCCGTTAGAAATATCGTTAACAAGTGTGTAAATCGGGAACAAAACACCAGCAACAAGCACGCCAGCCATACCTGCCATTGCAAGCATCAAGATAGGCTCAATCGCATTCGAAATAGCCGTAATTTTTTCATCTAGCTCATCTTCATAGACCTGTGCGGCTTTACCAAGCATTGAGTCCATTTGACCAGACTGCTCGCCAATTGCTGCCATCTGTGATACTAGCGGCAAGATATATGGCTTATCAAGATAGGCCTTACTCATCGCAACACCACCCTGAACCTGCTTCGAAGCCTTCACAACAGAATCATTCACGACAACATTGTTCGTTGACTCGCCAGCGATATGCATCGTATCAAGCACGGAAACACCAGTCGAAAGCAAAATCTGTGATACGCGGCAAAGGCGAGACATATAAAGAATCTGGAACAAATGCTTAAAAATCGGAACATTTAATTTGAAAGTCGCCATGAAGCGAATACCAGATTTTGTCTTACGCCAAAGCGAGAAGAAGATGACTAGTATTACACAGATAATGATTACGAGCCACCAGAAGTTAAACATGAAGTCCTTAATTCCTACCAAAATCTTCGTAAGCGTTGGCAAGGTACCACCAAGGTCAATATATAGTTTTTCAACTTCCGGAACAACTGCCACCATCATATAAATAAAGACGCCAATAATTGTGAGTACGCAGATAATCGGGTACGTCAAAGCACCACGAATCTTACTCATCATCTTCGCGTCCTTCTCTTCCTGCGCAGCAATACGATTCAAGCTTTCATCAAGCGTACCGGAAACTTCACCTGCGCTAATCAAGGAAAGGTAGACGTTATCGAAAACATCTGGATGCTTACCGAAAGCCTGGCTCAAACTACGACCGGCTTCGACATCAGCAAGGATTTCCTCAATGACAGTTTTCATTGCCTTGCTCTGGGTCTGATCTGCAACCGAACGCAAAGACTGTGCAATCGGCAAACCAGCACCAACCAAAGTTGCAAACTGGCGCGTAAAGTTAACGCGGTCACGAGACGTGACACGGTTTAGCTTACTGAGAAAGCCTGAACCTTCTTCAGTGAGGCTAATCGGGACATAACCACGGTCGACAAGCATCTTGCCGGCCATGTGTTCACTTTCAGCCTGAATGTAGCCATTAGTCTGTTTTCCAGTATCGATTTCCTTAACACGATACTTGAAACGCTTCATGCTCATCCGCGTGCCAACCTTTCAAATTCTTGTAGATCAACAGCATACTCACGAGCGTTATCGTAAGTAATGATACCCTGCTGAATCATCTTAACTAGCGTGCGGTCCATTGTCTGCATGCCCTGATCTGCGCCAGTCTGAATAATCGTATCAAGCTGATGCGTCTTGCCTTCACGAATCACCGAGCGAACTGCTGGGTTCGCAACCATAATCTCGGAAGCAACAACACGACCGCCAGCGATTGCTGGAACAAGGCGCTGCGCGCAAATTGCCATCAAGATATTCGCAAGCTGTGAGCGAATCTGTGGCTGCTGATGTGGCGGGAAGACGTCAATCATGCGGTCAATACTCTGCGAAGCGGAGTTGGTATGCAAGGTCGCAAAGACAAGGTGACCAGTTTCTGCAATCGTAATAGCAGACTGGATAGTTTCAAGATCGCGCATCTCGCCGATCAAAACAACATCAGGGTCTTCGCGCAAGGCGCTACGAAGAGCCGCCGAAAAAGAATAAGTATCATAGTGGACTTCGCGCTGAACAACAACGCTACGAATGGAATGATGAATAAACTCGATTGGATCCTCAATCGTAATAATATGAGTCGAGCGCTCACGGTTGATTTTATCAACGAGACCAGCAAGCGTCGTAGACTTACCAGAACCCGTAGGGCCAGTAACCAAGACGAGACCGCGTGGAAAATCTGCAAAGCTTTCAACTACCTTTGGCATACCAAGCTGCTCAATCGACTGAATCTCATTTGGAATCAAACGGAATGCACCCGCAAGATTACCCTTCTCGTGGAAGGAGTTCACACGGAAGCGGCCCAAATCGCCAAACGAGAACGAATAATCGAACTCTTTATCTTTCAAAAGAATCTGTTTCTGTTCTTCTTCGAGCGTTGAGAAAATCAAACGCTCAACTGATACCTCGTCAAGATTCTGGTAACCCGGAATCGGACGAAGCGCACCGTCAATCCTCAAGATTGGCGGAAGTCCAACCTGCAAATGCAAATCACTCGCTTTAGTACGAACGCACTCTTCAAGCAAACTCTCAATACGAATCTGCCCCGCGTTTATCTCCGTACTATTCGATGTCTGCACTCCAGGATTATTTGCCTGCCCACTATTTTCCATAAGTTTATTATACTTATGTTTTTCTGAAAATACAAATAAAATATGCCCCCTGACCGGAGCATATTTTATTTTACTTCAAATATTCTTTCAGCTTTTTAGTATCTTTATTCTTGCGAAGTTTTGCAAGCGCCTTTGCCTCAATCTGACGAATACGCTCACGCGTTACCGAGAATTCTGCACCTACCTCCTCAAGAGTATGACTCTTACCGCCACCAATACCAAAGCGCATCTTAATAATCTTCTGTTCGCGATCGGTTAAGGTCGAAAGAATCGAAGCGATTTGTTCCTTCAAAAGCTGGTTTGCCGCAGCATCTTCTGGCGAAACACGATCTTCGTCCTCAATAAAGTCACCAAGCGAAGAATCATCATCTTCCCCATCACGGCCAACAGAAGCATCAAGCGAAGCGATATCCTGCTTAATCTTCATGACGTATTCAATCTTGTCAGCATCCATATCCATCGCCTTACCAATTTCTTCAGTAGTTGGTTCGCGATTAAGCTCCTGAGTCAAACGACGCTGAGTGCGAAGAACCTTATTGATGGTTTCTACCATGTGAACCGGAATACGAATCGTACGAGCCTGGTCCGCAATTGCGCGCGTAATAGCCTGACGAATCCACCAAGTTGCATAAGTCGAGAACTTGAAGCCTTTATCTGGATCAAACTTTTCGACGGCGCGTAGAAGACCAGTATTGCCTTCCTGAATCAAATCCAAGAAATCCAAACCGCGACCCGAATAACGCTTTGCAATCGAAACAACCAAACGCATGTTCGATTCGGCCATTTTATCCTTTGCACGCTTCTTCTCTTTTTCGTTACCATGAATAACTTTTTGCGCGAGCTCAAACTCTTCTTCCTGGCTGAGTAGCGGAATTTTACCAATCTCGCGAAGATATAGCTTCACGGAGTCGTCAGCAACTTCATCGTAGTTTACAGAAGAGGCATCAATCTCAAGATTTTCATCGTCCTCTTCTTCCATATCGTCTAGGCTTGGCTCGCCTAAATAGTCGTCATCATAACGCAAATCTTTAATGTCTTCGTCCATCTCATCTTTCCTTTAACTTTGTTTTGTTTTTGTAAGATTTTTGTTCGAAAAGGCGTTATGTATCAATCTGGCCGGCAATAAACAAAAAATAGCCCAATTTCCAGTACATTCTCCCTAAGAATATCACATCAAAATCAATATTTTCAAGTTACTTTTTAAGTAACTTATTCATTTCCATTAAAAGACGCGTCGCCTCATCTTCGTCGCCATTCGCCTCGGCCTCTTCGATCGCTGCTGCTAGCTGCTTGCGTTTTGTCGCAACCTGCTCAACCTTCACGCGCTTCAATAAGTTCTCAGCATCTTTGCGTCGCTCTTCCGAAGAATGACTAGCAAATTCTTCATCGAACACCAAACTCAACTCGTCATCATTCATTTCGGAAAATGTTATTTCTTCATCAAGCTTCACGCCGCCAAACTTAATTAGTGCTGCTAAATATTTTTCCGCCCTGCTCGGCCCATCATTACTGCTCTTGCTCAAGTCTACGCTCGGTTTCTTGAGCTTCTTCTGCGGAACATCAATCTTCTGCGCACGAAATGCCGCCAACGAAATCCCTAGACGCTCACTAACCAACCGCTCATACTTCTCACGCAAAACTGTATCCTTTTCGTCGAGCTGAGAAATAAGCCTCTTTGCCTCGGTACAATACTCCTGAAAACCTTTTTCCGTCTTCAGATCATATTTCGACTGATATTTCTCAAGTAACCATTCCAATGCCGGACGACAGTGCCTGACCGCCTCATGCCACAACTGCGGATCTTTCTGAATCAACTCATCTGCATCCTTACAGCCATGATACTCATCGACGACCGAAAGATAGATACCGAACTTCGATGCCATTTGCACAGCACGCTCTGCTGCGCGCACGCCCGCCTCATCACCATCATAAGCAAGGCGAATATCATTCGTCATCCGACTAAAACTCTTCAGATGATTCTCAGTCATCGCCGTGCCTGCCGTTGCGACTGCCTCCTGAACGCCAGCCTGATGCGATGAAATCACATCCATATTCCCTTCAACCACTACCACAAACTCAGAACGACGAATCGCATCCTTCGCCTGACTCAAGCCAAAAATATGGCGACCCTTGTTATACAGAATCGTTTCCGGCGTATTAAGATACTTCGGAGAATTCTTATCGTTCGTCAAAATACGCGCTGTGAAACCAATAATACGCCCGCCAACATCCATTAACGGGATCGTCATGCGCCCCCTAAACAAATCGCCACCGTACTGATTCAAAAGGCCAGCGTCTTCCATTTCTTTCTTCGTAAAGCCGCGCTTAGTCAAGAAGTCGACGAGCGCCCTGCCAGAACTTGGCGCATAGCCAACCCGGAAAGTCTCAACGGTTTTCTTATTCATGTTGCGCTTATAGAAAACGTAATCGCAAACCGATTTATTCTTCGTCAGACAAAACTGATAATATTTACAGGTCAGCTCCAGAACCTCATATAGGCGAGCTTTGTGCTCAGCTAATTTCTTATCGCCACCAGAATAGCGTTTCAACTCCACACCAGCCTGCTGCGCCAACTTCTCGAGCGCCTCGCGAAAAGTCAGACCTTCCATTTCCATAACAAAAGTAAAGATATCGCCACCTTTGTTCGACGAAAAATCATGCCAGATGCCCTTCTCAGGCGACACCATAAAGCTCGGCGTTCGATCCGTTCCCCACGGCGAATGCCCCTTAAGATTACGCCCTGCACGCTTCAGCTCCATGTATTGCCCGATGACATCCTCAACGGGTAAACGAGCTCGAATCTCTTCCTTGGCGTCCTCCATAAGATAATTATACCCTAAAAGTCCTCTTATAATAGAGTTCTCCTTCTACGCTTCCTCAGAAAGACGACGTTCACTCGGCCCGTCGTTACGGGCGAGTGACGTCTCATGCTCGGCCGTAGCCTCCGCAAGCTTTCTTCAAAAGCGTAACAGAAGAATCTATTAAGAGAACTTTTAATATTTATTCAAAAAGTCATTCCAGGCTTCAAGATAATAATCCTTTAACCGCTTAGATGATTCCTCGAACGAAACCCATTCTGTCAACTCAACCTCTTCCTCTTGAAGAGCAATATCTTCGCTAACTGGCTTAGCAATAAACAATCGTATTTCCTTCCAGACCGTGCCGCCATGAACATAGTGCCCAGTCACAATTGGTTCAGGATTAGCAACTTCGACATCTAAGCCAATCTCTTCCTTAGTCTCCCTAATTGCGGTTTCCGTATCCGTCTCGCCACTCTCTTGATGGCCTTTCGGGAACGACCAAAACATTTCCCCTTTGTCATCCTTAGCCCCAATCAGCAAAACCTTGCCATTATCCACAATAATGCAGCCGCAACTCTTCTCTCGTTCCATACCACCATCATATCAGCATATGCGAATTGATTGCATTTTCTGCATAACGACGCCGTCTTTCGAGACAAGTTACACAAGACCTCGCCAGAAGCTTTCTTGCTTATGGTATAATATGTTTATGGATAACAAAGCTTATCTTGACCAAATCGCGGTCAAGGAAACGAAAAAGAATCAGACTTCTCTTTTTAGCCCAGCCCTAATTAAGGTTATTATTGGCGCAATTTTTCTTATCATTATCTTAATTGTCATTATTGGTATTTTTAGCGGCCAAAATAAAGCTAGCTACGATACTTACGCTGAGCTTCAGCAGCGCTATGCAAAACTTATCGCAGAAGATAGCCCAATGATCCTCGAAAAAGAAAAGCTTCACTCTTCGCAGCTTCGCGCTAATACCGCAAGTTTCCTTTCGCTCGCAAAAAGCTTCACGGATATTTATTCAAACGCAGCCAGCAACTCCGGTATCGATATCTACACACTTAGCGGTGACCGCAGTAGCGCAATCGAAAGCGAATTCACGAGCTTCCGAGACAACCTTAATACTGCATATATGAATGGTTATCTCGACGATTCCTATGCATCGGAGTGCGCTTATCAACTTGCCGTTCTAATCGAACTCGAAGAAGACATTATTAATACATCGACCAACGACGCCCTTAAAGAAGTCGTCTACAGCAACAAAACAAACCTGGAAAAATTCCAAGCGGTTTACGAAAACTACGGCAAAGAAGAATAAAAAAATAACCCCGGCAATCGGGGCTACTTTCTATATAGATATTTCGTATGAATGCCTGACTAAATCCAATACTTCATCGTCGGTTAGCTGACCGCTACAGATAATTTCGATACCATTACGACCAAGTGCTCTGCTCTGCATCACGCTTTCGTACTGCTCCTGCAAAGTTTTCGAAAGCTTCAAATCGCAACGGGTCTCGATGCGGAGCGGATTTGTACCTTTTTCGATTACGAGACAAATCTTATCATTACGAGTGAAGATTCTTAAATCCTTATTCGCGTCAGACTTCCTCTCCTCTACACCTTCGAGCTTCAATAGATAATCTATGACACTTTTTTCAGATAGCATTTCAACTCCTCGATACTTCCGCGGATATCATCAAGTGCGCGATGATTTTCCGCCTTTGTTACATAAAAATTCTTTGCATTCTCAAAATAAATCTTCCAAGCGCTTACATCGAGCATGCGATAATGCAACTTCTCGTTCAATTCCGGCCATTCGCGTTCAATAAACTTTCTGTCCTGATGAATCGAATTACCTGCAAGATAAATCGTCCTGCCAAAATTGCGCTTCACGAAAGCTAGCAGCTCCTGCTCAATTTCCTTACAAGGCTTGCCGTCCTTATTTTGCTCAACCAAACTCTTATACGATTCTGGATTCTTCTCCCAGAAATCGCCAACCATACGCTCAGCAATCAGCTTTTCACTAACCTTAACTACGCCCGTATAAGTTTCGATCTCGTTAAAATCCCAATCAGTCGCAATTGCAGCAACCTCCAAAATTCTATCCTTGACCGGCGAAAGACCAGTCATCTCGAGATCCACCCACAAAAGCGTAGCTTTTTTCTTGGACATTATTATTTCTTAATATCGAGCTTCAAAAGCTTAATTACAAAATAGACACAGAATGCCAATACGAGGAAGTTGATTAAATCATTAATGAAGACGCCATAGTGCATAATAGCTTGCTCGCCAGCTGGAGTTGTGCCCATATTGAGCTCAAGGCCCTTAAGACCATCGGCCGAACCAAGCAAGAAGCCTAGAGGTGGCATAATAATATTATCAATCAAGGAATTAACAAGCGAACCAGCTGCAGTACCAAGCACCAAACCAACAGCAAGACCAACAACATTCTGTTCGCGAATAAACTTCATAAAGCCAGTAACGCCACTCTTAGCCTTAGAAAGACCAAGCTTCTTGAGCTCTGCTGCTCTTTCGCGCTTGCTCATAACAATTACTTCTTCGTTTGGTTTTACGTCAACAACCTTATCGGCCATCTTTTTCTCCTCAAAAAATATTACTCATATTATACCACAGAGAACAGTACTCTACTTTGCGAGAGCCCCGTCGCCTTTGTTCTTCTCGATATATTCCGCCAATTCTTCATCAAGCTGTTTTTTGAACGGCACGATTTGGCGTGGCGACGCACTAAAATCGCAGTCTTCCATCCAAACATCAGGCGTGAACTTTAAACACGAATCCATATCAATACGCGCAGTAATATCACGCCAGTTTTCCCAACGAACATCCTCGTAGAAAACATCTAAATCATCGTGCGCCAACCAAATCAAAAACTGAGAATAATCCATACCGGAATACTCCCAACTCAAATACTCGGGCTCGAAGTAATAGATATCACCATAGGCATCATCCATCTCGTCGCGGCAAATCGCGAACAAGCCACCAAGCACATCTTTTGCCACAACGAGACCGTTTTTCATAAAATCGCCATCAGGCAAGCTAGAAAGCACAAAGATCGTCTGACCATCATTGCCCTTACCGTGACCAAAAACATGAACCCAGTCATCAACAACAATCTGCTCGCAGTTTTCAACCACCGCAGCCAAATCTGTTTCTGGACGCACCTTCGCCCAATTCAAGACAACTGAAGAACGAGGATTCTCCCCCTCAATAATCTTTATCTTACGCTCACTCTTCTCGAACTGTTCCTTAATCGCATCCCATTCTTCACTCATGTATTTAGTATAGCAAAATACGAATTTGCCGCACATTTCTACCTAAGACGCACAAAAAAAGAAAGTCGCACTCTAGAACGTCAAGAACGAAGTGGAGTTCTAGAATGCGACATTTCTTTTTTACCCTACATCTTTTCAGGAATCTCTACGCCTAGCAAATCTAGTGCTTTCGCGAGCACATAGTCTGCTTTTTCGATCAGCCACAAACGCGCCGAGCGCTCCTTATCTTCCGCCTGCGAGATTGGAGTCTTCTCGTAATAGCGATTCAAAGCCTGCGCAAGCTCAAAGCAATACGCAGCAATCTTATGAAGTTCAAGCCTCTCTACAATTCCAGCAACAAGCTCTGGGAAGCGATTCAAAATATTAAGCACTTCCTTCTCTTCTTCGAAATCATAGTCCGCAAAATCCACGCGAGCAAAATCTTTGTTCTTTTCCAAAATCCTGCGCAGACGCACATCGGCATATTGGCAGAATGGACCTGAAAAACCGGTTAGAGCAAAAATCTTATTTGGATCATATAAAATACCAGTCTTGCGATCAGCCATAAAATCACTAAACTTAATCGCGCCGGTTGCAATACGGCGAATATCTTCATCGCTCAACTCGCTATTCTCGCCAAAGTTCTCGCGCACGCGTTTCTCGGCGTCATCAAGCATCTCTTCAAGCAAGACTACACCCTTGCGGCTAGACATTTTCTCGCGCTTACCATCCTCATTAACCTGATCAATCGTACCGAACCAAAGATGAACATTTTTCTGCGGCACGCCAAGTTTCTTCGCCATGGCAAAAAGTTGTTCGAAGTAAAACTTCTGCTCTGCACCCACACAATATACAACCAAATCCGGCTTGTACTCTTCTGCGCGGTAGAACATGCACGAAAGGTCCGTCGTTGCATAAAGTGCCGTACCATTACTCTTTAAAACAAGCATTGGCACATCAATCCCATACTCATCAAGGCGACAAATTACCGATCCGTCCTCATTCTGCTCGAACTTGCCTTCGGCCAAAAACTTCTGAACAAGTTCTTTACCAGACTCTGCATAAAAACTCTCACCAAGCTCATAATCCGTCTTGATCGACATGCGTTTCATAACAGAATGGACATGATCGAGAGAAATCTTATTAAACTTCTCGGAATACTCGACCGCTTGAGGGTCCTTTGCCTCAAGCTTCTTTAGCCATTCCTGCGTCTCGTCAGCAAGCTCATGCTTACCTTCGGCGGCTTCGTCTTTCAAGGCTTTCTTCGTGTCAATATAAATCTGACCGAGGTCGTAAATTGTAACCTCATCAATCGACTTGCCGCTGCGCAAGAAACCAACCACCCAAACACCAAACGGCGTACCCGTATCACCAAGATGATTATCCGTAATCACTTTCCAGCCATTAGCCTCAAGCAACTTCTTTGTTGCCCAACCCTGAGTACCTGGGCGCAAATGACCGACTGAATAAGGCTTAGCCATATTCGTACTAGGAAATTCAACGAGCGCAACCTTGCCCTCGCCAGAATTATTACAGCCATAATCCTCGCTAAAATCTGCCGCTAGCTATTCTTGCAGCTTCTTTGCAGAAATCTCGACATTGATAAAACCAGGACCTGCAATCGTAAAAACAAACTCAGAATCTTGACGCAGACGCTCAACAATCTCCTCGGCAATCTGACGAGGGGCCTTGCCGGCCTGTTTCGCAATACGCATCGCCGCATTCGTCGAGTAGTCGCCAGGAATGTCCGCAGGAACATCCGCAAAATCGACTATCGCGCCATCGATGGCGTAAAGCTCTTTGATAACTTCTGCGATTCGATTCTTTAAGTTTTCCATATCTTTATTTTACACTACTTTTCCCCTATTCTTGCATTTTTGCAAAAATAATGCATAATAAAGAAACTCTAAGAAAATACTTGCAAAACCGCAAATAGTCTGCTAATATATAGCAGTTGCCATGATTTCATATCAAGCAACACAACGTTTTGTTGTCTCCTTTCTTTTGTTCTACACAATTTATCATTTGATTTGATGTTGTAGGAAGAACCTTATCCTCGGACGGCGATGCCGTCCATTTTTTTACCTCAAAAAACTCCCCGTTCTGGGGAGTTTTCTAATCTTATTTCTTCTTTGCTGCTCTGAGCAAACCTTCAAACAATGGATGTGCTCGGTAAGGCCTACTCCTATATTCCGGATGCCCCTGCGTTGCCACAAAGTAATCGCAATCCTTACCTTCGACAAACTCTACCAAAGTGCCGTCTGGACTCGTACCGCTAATCTTGAGGCCACCCTTCTCGATCTCTTCAGTAAAGCCCTGATTAACCTCATAGCGATGGCGATGACGCTCAATAACCCTCGTTGCGCCATAGAGCTTAGAAATTAAACTACCGTCAACCAGCTTCGCCTCATAATTACCAAGACGCATCGTACCACCGGTGCTTTCCTTGCCCTTCTGACCTTCCATAATATACACAACATTCTCACCCTCTTCAGCGCCAAACTCTTCCGAGTTTGCATTCTTGACGCCTCCAATACGAGCTGCCGCAATCACGGCACACTGCAAACCAAGACAAAGACCGAGATAAGGCTTGTTATTCTTCAAACAATAGGTCGCTGCAGAAATCTTGCCCTCAACACCTCGAACACCGAAACCGCCAGGCACAACAATACCATCAACGTCTTTAAAATCTTTTTCGGTTGCTTCTTCGGCATTGATCCAAACGGTCTTGAGCTTCACGCCAACCTTCCAGGCCGCCGCCTTCAAAGCCTCCGTAACAGAAAGATAAGTATCGGTATTATCTACATACTTTGCAACAAGGCCAATCTTAACCTCTTCCTCCGGATTAGATTCGATGCGCTCAACTAAATCTTCCCACTGACTCATATCTGGATCGCCGTGATCAACAAAGCGTTCGAGCGGCGCCAAAACACCACCTTTAACAGCATTTAGCGGCACTTCATAAACACTGCGAGCATCAGGCATCAAAACCACAGCGTCGTCGCGCACACCGCAGAACGTAGCAAGCTTAGAGGCAATCTGCGGAGCCTTTACCACCTTATCTACATCCATACGTGCAACGACCATGTCCGGAATAATACCAAACTGGCGCAAATCACGAAGCGAGTTCTGAGCAGGCTTCGTCTTAAACTCTTCGCTCGTCGAAAGCCATGGCACATAGCAAACATGGACATAAAGGCAATTCTCGCGCCCAACCTTCGAAGAGAATTCGCGAATCGCTTCAATGAAATGCAAGCCCTCAATATCGCCAACCGTACCACCAATTTCTACAATATGAACATCTGACTTAAAATGCTCAGCGTTATCCAAGAAAGTCCGCTGGACCAAACTCGTCACATGTGGAACCAACTGAACCGTTTTACCGCCAAATTCACCAGCGCGCTCAGCATCAATCAACTTCTTATAAAGCTTGCCCGAAGTCCAAATCGAATCACCAGTCATTTCTTCATCTAGGAAACGCTCGTAATGACCGAGGTCCAAATCCGTCTCTGCGCCATCTTGGGTAACATAACACTCGCCGTGTTCGCGCGGATTCAAAAGACCAGCATCAACATTAAAATAGGGGTCGCATTTCTGGATAGAAACTTTAAGCCCCTTAGCCTTCAAGATTGCACCCATGCTGGCTGCCATAATGCCTTTACCGACGCCGGAAATAACACCGCCAGTTACAAAGATATATTTCGTGTTTGTTTTCATCTTGGGCTACCTCCTTTGCTTCGCCCACCATTTACTGATATAAAACTACACTTCTAGAATAGAGGATTATAGGGATAAGCGCAAGCATTGAACATTCTATATTTAGTGTTGTAATAATTGCAAGAAACGCTAGACATATCCATAAGATTACTAACATGTCATATAATAAACATAAGATGAAAGCCCTATACCGAACCAGCTATTCTTTTTACAAAGATTCCCAGAAAAATCCCATTAATTTTGTTCTTCTAAGCGACCTACATTTCAGTAGCAAGATTAAGAACTATGTTTTACAAAGTGTCGTCGAATTCACGCAGCAACAAAAGCCAGACTATATTCTCTTTCTCGGCGATATCGTCCATAGTCTCGACGAGCTAGACAACGAAGCGCAAATCACTCGCCTCAAAAGTTTCTTTGAAGGTCTCGCTGCTGTCGCGCCAGTCTTCGTGAGTTACGGCAACCATGACTATTACCGCTACGACCAGTACTATCGCGGCCGCTGGCGCGTTGTTAGCCCAGAGAAATTAACCAACATTCTCACGAGCATCAAAAACATCCATGTTCTCGAAAATAACAGTTACGAAGATGGCAAAATCCATCTCTACGGCTTCTCTACAGACTCAGAATACTATTGCTACGATAGCGCTCATCGCCCAAAGAATAACGTTATCAATCCTGAGCAAGAAGACAAAAACATCTTCATTCATAACCTCAAGCAAATCCCAGAAAAAGAACTACATAAGCTCAATAAAAAGAAGATCAACCTCTTCCTCAGTCATTCCCCCGTTTTTATTAACGACAAAGAAGTGAAGCCGTTTATCTCAGATTTTGACGCAATCGTTTCTGGCCATATGCACAACGGTGTCGTACCACCAGCTCTTAATGATGTCTGGCTAAGTGACCGCGGAATTCTCGGCCCTGGCCACAACCTGCTTCCGCATCGCACCCGCAATGCTAGTATGAGCTACAAAGACCCAAACATTATTCTCGGCGCCATTCAATCCGTACAACCAAGCCTCAGCCCAGTCGGAATCCTCGGTCGCGCCTTTCCTATCTTCGTCGCCACCCTCGAAGTCTCAAACAATGAGCATTTCAAGCACTGCCCACGCAAAAAGCGCGAATACTGCGCTGTCAAAGATTAGCCAACACCGTTTGTGCTAAACTTTAAATATGAGTAGCGTTTTTCGAGAAATCACAGAAGCAGAATTTAAGGCCTTCACTCAAGAATCCCCGACTAAGAATTTCATGCAGACTCCAGAAATGTACCACCGCTACAAAGACAACAAACGCGAATGTTATCTGCTCGGCCTTTTCGAAAACGACAAACTAATTGTTGCCGCCCTTGTTAATGCTTTCTATCAGAAACTCGGTCAAAAGCTCTTCACGATGTCGCGCGGCCCAATCATGGACTTTAGCCTAGGCACAGAAAAACTCGTGAAATTCCTCGAAGGCACCAAACAATTCCTTAAAGAAAAAAGCGGCGCAACCCTCCAGATTTCACCAAGCCTTCTCGTCCCTGACGCACCAATGGATTTTAAAAACACCTTGAAAAAGGCCGGCTTTAAATACCTTGGTGAATTCGAACAAGTGAAGTGGATCTACACTATTAATTTTGAAGATATCGAAAACCTTCCCATCATCAAGCCATCAAAAAAGCGTAGCTATAAACCGCTCGAGACCAAACTTGACCCAGAAGCCGAAAATACCATCTTCCGCACACTTCACAAAAACCATCGCTATACCGTTAAATATGCCACCAGCCGCTTCAATCTAAAACTCCGCGAACTAGACATCGACGAATACGATATCCTCTACGACCTCGTCAAAGAAGCTGGTGAGGTCCATGGTTTTGTGCCAAGAAATGTCAACTACTTCAAAGAAATGAAGCGCGAATTTGGAGATAAAGTTACAGCGATTGTCGCAACCCTACCAGATGGCACACCAATCGCAACCGGCTTCTTTATTCTCTACGGCGACGAAGTCATTTATCTCTCAAGCGGCCTACGACGCGAGTACAAAAAGCTCGGCGGCCCACATTTTATCCAATGGCTCATGATTCGCTATGCCTATCAAAACGGCTTTAAGAAATACAACTTCTGGGGCACTCATCCAGACTCAAATAACGGCGTCTTTAAATTCAAGCAAGGTTTTAATGGAAAAAGCAAGGAATTTGTCGGCACATTCATAGCGCCACTTTCCCTACTTGGTCATGCCTATATGGCCAAACTCAAGCCCGCAGAAATGCGCGATCTTCAATAACGATTACGCAAAATTAGTAATAAAAAGCCACCAATCACAAACGACTGGTGGCCTTCTTTTCTTGATTTAGCGTCGACTATAGGTAGTCTTCGCTACGAACAATCCACTAATTGAAATCGTGAGAATAATTACACTCACCATAACCTTATCGCCCGTATCAGCAGGTTTCGCTTCTTCCTCAGTAATACGATGATTCGTAATTACATTCGCGCCGACGAACGAATTATTGCTTTCTTCGTAGCTTTCTTCCCTCTCCATATTAATCGCAAAGACTTTTAGTCCATCGAAGTCCATTTCTAGTTCATCGCTTCTACTCACCTCAGAAGGCGTAACCCCGTACTGTGCAAAAGAACTCTCCATCGATTCCCGTGAGATATTCGATGGCGCAACATCCTGACTAATAGATTCTTCTCTTCCATTGATGACGCGACCAGAACATTTTGAACCAGGCACAACCACTAGAATATCGTCCTTATTGCTAGCTTTCAAATGGAATGTCGTACCATTATAGCCCTGGAAGGAAACACCAGAAAGCGTTTCAGATTCCTTGTCCGAGTTATCATAGAGAACACCAAAGTAGCCACCAAGCGCTGGAGCCTGAGCTTCACAAGTAAGCTCCAAAATATTTACGATATTCTCGCTATATTTCGAGTCATACGCGTAGCTCGTCTCATACCCAGACATAGCTTTTTCGACGATTAAATATTTTGCTTCCTCGCCGTCATTATTAATATTAGGAATATCTACAAAAGCACCATGCCAAACATTCGAATCCTCTTCGTCCGCATCATCTGAAGTAAGCACAATTTCCGCAAGAATCGTATCTTTGTCGCTTTCTTCGAAGAGATCAAAAGTTATACTTTCAGGGCGTTCAGACTCATAGCCTTCATCGTCCCACTTCTTAATAAATTCATAATCGAATGTTGCACCGGTAAAATCATTCGTAATAATTACACTATCACTGATTAACGGGTTAGCGCTTCCTTCGTCAGATTCTTCAGCTTTATAGCTAATAGTATAGTTACTAGACGCGCCAACCTCGACAACCTTATAAGAGTGCTCGTAGTCGTTAATATCGTAGCGATTCATAACATTAAAACCGCCTTCCCAAGTATATTCATCAGTCGAATCATCGGCACTTAAAGTCATCTCGTCGATTAATTCATCAGAATAAGCTTCGCGCAACTCAAATTTCACCTCACTCGGGCGGAAGCTTTCCTTGCCCTCGTCGCCCCAAACTTTCTTAACATTAACGATATCTAATTCGTCTTCCATTACAATCGAAGAGATAACTTCTCCATCCTTCGTCACAACACCTTCGTCCGAAACGCTAAATTCAATCGGTTCAGCTCTCTTGTAGCCAGCAGGCACATCAAGCTCAATAATCTCGTAATCATGGCCATATGGTAAATCGCTAAAATGTTTTGCTTCGTCAGTCGTATCCCAAGAATACATAATCGAGCCATCCATCTTCAAACCAAGCGTCGCGCCAGACAACGGCTCACCATTTTCATCGACCTTCTGGATATCAATCGATGCCTTCTTACGATTAACGAATTCCATATTTTCGACACCCAAAGTTACATAAGTGCCGCAATATTCTTTATTATCTTCATATCGGTTATTAACAACCGTCTCGCCCGTATTAATATTAAGCATCGTTCCATTCTCGACAAAGAGATCAGTCCTATGACCAGTCGGAGTAACACAAAGCTTTAATACCTTTAGGTTTGTCTCGCCAAACCTTAAATTAATCTCAGCACTATACGGATCGCCCAGATTTGTTATATCGAGATAGTCGCCTTTTTCAAACCGCCCCAAAATGCCACCCGTGTAATACCTGTTTTTGCTGCCATCCGCAGTAGGGACATCGCTTCTACGCCAACTCGAAAAATCCGCCCTCTTCAAAGGATTCACATAAGAGGAAGGCCTATTGAAAAACTGGTCCGCATTAGCGAGATTCTGAGTATTAAGACGAGAAAAATCAAAATATTCGACACTAGAAGTATCAAACATGTATTGAATATCTTCAAGCAAAGGAGTATCAGAAGTGCCCCACACAATAGTCCTAAGTTGTAATGTATTGTAGAACATGTATTCCATATCAGTTACATTTTCTAAATCAAAGCCACTAACATTCAAAGTAGTAGCCTCCTTAGCACTCCGGAACATCCCATGCATATCCGTCATGCGAGAAGTATCAAGTTTTCTCAAATCAAAACTACGACAATTGTAAAAACTACCAAAATCAATCCCATTCGGTCTTACTGGATCCTTAAACCTAACCGAAGTAATATTGTCGTAATACTCGTCCCAAACTTCATCTCCGGATTCCGGAACAATCTTATAGTGCAGATAATCGCTATACCCGCCATCAATATACTCATACTGACCATCTTCATATGCACCATCTTCGGCGCGGAAGAAAGTCAACGACCCATCACGCGAATCCCAAACCGAATACGCCGTCCCCCACAATTCGTCTTCACTCGCATGATAAGTACGGTATTCAAATTCCTCATAACTTATCTCTTCAGAAGTCGGCTTCGCATAAGTTACAATCTCTGCTTCGCCTTCATTTATCTCAAGTACAACATAGCCAACATTATTATCGTAAACAATCGTATCGTCATCCCCTTGGACCTCAGTTACTTCATAGATAATATACTTATCACCAATAATGTCTTCGTCAGAATAAGGAACATCCTCAAAAACAATACTACCGTCGGCACGATTAGTAGTAGTTTTTAGCACGGTATCAGAACCAGATTTGCGAAGTTCAAAAGTAAACTGCCCTTCGGACAAGTTAGCGCCATTCAACACCTTCTGTCCTTCAATATCTATCGTTCCTGAAATTGCATAGCCAGCATAGCCAAACAGAAAAATATTCGCTACCACAGCGCAAGCTATAGCAAAAATGCGTTTCGTGCCAAAAAGCATCTTTTATCTCTCCCTTTTTATTTCTATTTCGAACGTCTCTCAAACGCCTAAATATACTCTCATTTAAGCATAAGCGTAATTAATAATCAAGCACAAAAATCACCCAAATAGGCGATCATTAATAGAGCGACGGCAAGAAAAAATGCCGAGATGCGGCATTCTAACTCAAATTGGTAGGCCCGAGTGGAATCGAACCACTATTGTATCCTTAGAGGGGATATGTCCTATCCGTTAAACGACGGGCCCGTACCCCAATTCTACCACATTTATCCACCTCCACACACCCCCGTTGCTATCTTGACAAGCTAACCCGTTTATGCTATAATTAACAGACATTTTGCACCTTAACGCGCTTTGCTTTATGCGAGTAGTGGCGACGGAAAACTATTCTTTCCCTACTACTCGCATAAACGCGAGAATACTTATAGAGGTGATATATATGAGTAAACTGACAAAGAAAGATTCCGCAACCATTCGGAAGGCACTGTCCACTCTCGCACTCCTTGTACAGACCGCAGAAATGGACGTCAAGAACGGGTTTTACGCCCTGGAAGAGCTGTTCATTAATCGGCTCACAGACAAGAAGGGCGCAAGCTATGTAACCGGTCAGGAGGCCCTCGACAAATTTAATCTAGGCGAAGACCCTGGCTACCGATTCGTATATCAGTACGGAGAAGGTACCAAAGAATTCGTCGATCCGGACCAATTCTCGCAATGGAAGGAATCGACCCTATTTATTACTAGCAGCCGAAGCCTCCTCGACGAGATGCTCGACATCCTCGAGTCGCTAAAGCCCTTTTTGCCCAAGAAGAACCACGCATCGATCGATGCCATCAAGGAACTTTTCAGAAGGAAAAGGACCACTGCGGCTACGAAAATCTACCAGCCCAAAGCTAATTCCGACAGTAAAGCCATCGACGATAGTCACAAAGACATGACCGAAAAGCCCAAGCCAAAAAAGACAAAGGCTAAGTCCAAGAAAAAGCCTTGCGAATGTTTCGACCTCGAGCAATTCCGGAAAGATAATCCAGAACTGGAGGACATCTACGCCCAAACAGTCGAAATTGCACGCAGTCTGAGTCTCCCGGCGTACTTCGACCAAGATATCGTCGTTACCTCCGGAAAAATCGGGGCAGCAGTCTACTGCAACTGCACATTCCGGTTCACCGCCAAAACAAAAGTGAGCAAGAAGGCAATCTTCGTTGATTGCTCACTCAAGTAATTCTCAAAGCGCAAAAGCCCCCGTTGTAAAACGGGGGCTTTCTGCTTCTCTATTTCTAATCTTCACTACAAGTTGAGCCAGACCAAGTTTCAGGTTCTTCAACAATACCTTCGAAGACTACTTCCTTTGTCGCTTTATCTCTGATCAAGAAGACAAATGGCTTGTTGAGATCAACTCTATATTCATTGTAAGGCTTCGGCTCTTCGATCGCGGTTTCATTTTTGAAACCAAGAGCAGAAACCGCCGCTGCTTTCATACCGGTCTCAGTCATCTGAACGTAAGCTTTCTGGATTACGGTACTAATAAACAGCGATTCATTTGAATCTTCACTCAGCATCGGACTAAAGTCTGCCGAATTCTCATCAAAGGCCTTTTTGATGCCCAAATCATTCATGATACCCATCGCATTCGGAACGGTATATTTATACTCAAAACGAGGCATGCTAACTTTTACATCATTAATACTACCGTCTTCTTCGGTCGAACCGTTTACGATCTCATTCTCGGCCATTGCCGCAATTTCTTTTTCGGAATAATTCGAAAGATAATCTTCGACAGTACCGTTTGGTAGGATAGCGACAAATTCAAGAGCACTACCATCTTCTGCCGCCTTATACTCACGAATCACGCCAGTAGCATTATCGGTCTTGAAGTACTTATTTGCGCTACCATGCATCATCGAAGTCTGCATAACTTCTCCGCTCGTCTTCGTGAAGTCATTCTCTTCGGTATAGTCGCACTTAAACTCGTTAGCCCACTTCTCATCCATCGCGATTGCATTGAGCAACATTACCATCAATGAATCGCTTGGCGGATTATCCAAAACACCCTCAATCATACCATCAGTCTTTTCCTTGACCCATGCATTAATAGGCTCAGCCGATGCAAATGAATCGTAGCGCAAGTCGCCAACAAAATTACTTGTAAAGTCAGCGCTCATTTCATTCTTAAAGCTTTCACGAATGAACATACCGTTTGCACTCTTAACTTGTGGGAAGCTTGGCATTTCACGCTCGCCACCAAAGACGGTATTGATTTCGGTCTTTGTGTCACCATTTGCGCCAGCAGCTGCCAAACGCCAGACTGCTTCCATAGAATATGGGCTTACAATCACGTTCTCGCCCTTGGTTCCGTTCGAGTAGGCTTTTCTCAAGAAATCCACGCCAAACTGACCAGAAACTTCATAGTTTGCTGGCTTGTCTGGAGTAGGATTTGGCGTAGGAATATTCGGCTCTTTCTTGTTCATTGCCAAGAAAATACCGACGCCGACACCAGCCAATACTAATGGACAAACAATCGCCAAAGCAATTGCTGCGGCTTTGCTATTCTTTTTATTACCAACATTGCCGTAAAAGTCTTTATATTCCTGCATCCGCGATTCGTTTGAATCCTGCACAGGAGTATTCTGTACTGGCGAACCACTCTCTACAGGAGCATCGTTCGTGCCTTGCATATTCGAATTATCTTCGTTCATGTTAACTCCGCTTATGCTTTTTATTATAACAAATTAAAAAGCTTAAGTTTTCCTCTATACCTCCCCTGTTTTTTGTGGCACAATCAAATCATGAAAGAACTCGTCAAGAAATCCGCTGCCGCTGCCCTCATGATCGCGCTCGGTGACTATGTATTGCTTAAAATCGGTGCACCTCTTGGTGCGTTTTTATTCGCCTTCGGCTTGTTAGGAGTTTGCGCGCTTGGCGCCAACCTCTTCACTGGTAAAGCCGGCGCCATGAAGAAGAATGGCTTCAAAATCCAAGACATGCTAATTATTCTTAGCGTTAACCTTATTGCTGGCTACCTCATCGGCTATCTTATGAGCTTCTGCGACGACGGCGTCAAAACTGCCGCCCTGGACAAAGTCGCAAGCTGGGAATTCTCCCCCGCTTTCTTTATCAAAGGCCTATTTTGTGGCGCTATCATGTTCATTACCGTTCAAAGTTTCAAAAAGACTCCGCTCAGCGTCTTCGCAGGCGTACCACTATTCATTCTCTGCGGTTTTCAGCACTGCATCGCTAACATTATCACGCTCGGCATCGCCAATACTTGGCACTGGTCCATTATTCTTGCCATCGCTGGCAACTGGATCGGTGCTATTGCTATCAGCTGGCTCCTCGGCACCTTATTCGAAAGCAAAACTAAAATCAAAAGAAAGGCAAAATAATGGGATTACTCGGCAAAATCTTCGGTCAAGCAGATAAGATTATTAAGGACTCGGCTCAAATCGCCGGCGACATGGCCAGAAACAGGCCACAATCGGAAGAGGACATCCCAGAGGGTCCAGGCGAAATGGTAATTGATGACGTTTTCAGCATCTATGGCCGCGGCGTTGTTGCTACTGGATGTATCTCAAAGGGCAGCTTCAGGATTGATCAACCAGTCACAATTGAAACAGCTAGCGGCAAAATCGAATCATCGGTCGTCGGTGTCGAAGCATTTCACAAACTCGTGACCATTGCCGTCGAAGGCGATAATGTCGGCTTACTCCTAGCCAATATCTCTAAAGATCAAATTAGTGCTGGGGATATAGTTAAAAGCAAATAAAAAAGAGCCTCCGCAGGGAGGCCTTTTTATTTCTTCTTCTCTTTCACTAAACGAATACTGTCGCGAACCGCCAAAAACCCGTAATTAAGCGCAATCGCCAAACCACTAAAACCAACTACGGGATAGCTCATTTTTATCCACCCCAACAAAGTTCTTGCATTTTCAAGAAAATCATCAGAAGCGTATTTAAGATTCATCATTACAAGACCATTCATGACAATATATAGAATCGCTCCAATCAAGACTCCGCCAGCAGACACTAATGCTTCCTTCTTCGTTTTATCCCTAAACGAAAGAGCGAGCATGATCAATACCCACATCACGAGCCAAGCGATACCGGGGGTGTATTGCCCCATCTTATTAGTGAATGGCAAAATATGACTCAAAGGCCACTGCATGACGCCCAAAAAATGCCCAACAGCATTGCCAAACTTACTACCATAACCGAAGAAGCAACCAGTCACGACCGCGCCAAAGAGAGCAAGCAAAATATCAATAATAATCAACGCTATCTTTGGAGTCTTCCTTATGAACTTCTTCAAAACTACGGCAAAAATAGACGCTAAAAGGAAGAAAATAAACATAATAAGATAAACTGGATGTTTAGTAATAAATTCGCCAGCCGTAATACCAATACAGCCTAAACTTATTAACATCATCCAAAAGAATCCGCAAAGGAAACCATTTCCAAGACTATTTTTCATACTCATATTATATCATTTTTCGCCCTTCTCCGCCATTGTAAAACCACATCTTATTCGTCTCGCCAATACCTCTATAAAGTGATATAATTAAAAGGTTATTAATTAAGGAGTATCCATGAAACTATCCGAAGAACTCCAGTGGCGTGGCTTCTATGCCGAAAACACCCTGGACGACATTACTGATCTAGACAAAGCTCCGCGCAATTTCTATTGGGGTACGGACCCGAGCGCCGATAGTCTTCATATCGGTCACCTCGCTGCCCTCATGATGTGCGCCTGCTTCGTTCGCCACGGCTATACTCCTTATTATCTTGTTGGTGGCGCCACTGGCCAGATTGGCGACCCTAAGGATACCGTCGAACGCGACCTCAAGGGCCTCGACGAAATCGCCAAGAATAAAGTCGCTCTCGCCAAACAAATCGTCAAAGTTACTCATTCCCCAGAGGACACTAAGATTCTTGATAACTACGATTGGTTCAGCGAGATCAAATTCTTGCCATTCCTTCGCGAAATCGGCAAAGCATTCAGCATGACCCAGCTCCTCGACCGCCAATTCGTCCAAAATCGCATCGGCGAAGGCGGCTCTGGTATCTCTTATGCTGAGTTCAGCTATACCCTCATTCAGGGTTATGATTTTCTTCATCTCTTCCGTACGCATAATGTCGACTTGCAGCTCTGCGGCGCCGATCAGTACGGCAACTGTACCTCTGGTATTCATCTAATCAAGCGCCTCGAAAATGCCAAGGCTGACGCTTATTCCTGCCCTCTTATCATAGATAAGGTTACCGGTCGCAAATTCGGCAAGTCTGAAGGTAACGCCGTCTGGCTAGATAGCACTAAAACCAGCGTCTTTGACTTCTATCAGTTCTGGCTCAATCAAGCCGACGATGATCTTGACCGCTTCTTTAAGAACTATACTCTAGTCATACCAGAAGAGCTCGAGCAAATCCTCGCCAAACACAACGAGAATCCAGCCGCTCGCTACGGTCAGAAGGAACTTGGTCGTCGCGTTACTGCTGTTGTTCATGGCGAAGAGGCTGCTAATAGCGCTGCTAAGCTCAGCGAATTCCTCTTTGCTAAAGATCAGGACTTCACAACTCTTGATGATAATGATCGCAAACTTCTCTCTGAGAGCTTCCCGACCGCCGATCAGGGTCAAAACCTCGTAGATATCCTTGTCGAAACCGGCCTCGCCTCAAGCAAAGGCGAAGCTCGCAAGCTCATGTCTGGCAACGCCATCTCTATTAATGGCGAAAAAATCACCGAAGATAAACAGATTACTAAGCCAAGCCTCATTAAGCGCGGTAAAAACAAGTTTGCCTACGTCAAATAGTTAAAATCCCCTCAAGCCAGAGGGGATTTTTGTTGGCCCATAAAAGCCACTCTACCCCTGTTATATCATTGACTTTTCGCTCTTTTTGTGCTATAATTAAAACATAAACTTTTACATCAAATCATAAGGGGGTAAGGACTATGTTTAAGTTTATAGTTATTTCCGTTATCTGCATCGTTTACGTGATATTTCGAAAGCGCATCAAGAAGTTCTTGCGCACGAAGTTCGGTCTCGTTGAGGCCCTGGTGAGCTACACCGGTGGCATCACTGGCTACTGGGCTCCATATACGGACCCGGATGCCTATAACACAGGCAATCGTCTCCGTTGGGGTCAGCGCTTCAAGCGCATCGAGTATCACACCGGTCGCGGCAGTCTCAATACTCCCGCGCAAGCCTTCGGCACGTGCTTCTTCTTTCATGACACATTCAAACTTAAGAGAGATGGAGCAAAGCTTGTTCAAACCGAGCACTCGGTCGACGAACGAAATGGGATCAAAATCATCACTTGGTTCTTTGATAAGAGCCCGTACAGATACGGGATTACTCGAGAATCAAGGGATGAAATCATCGACTCCCTAATTGAGTCATTCGACTACAAGCTTGCCGACAAGTGGCCGATCACGGTAGAGCGAGTGCCCGTCCGTACGGACAGCCCGGCATTCCTTAACCGTGAAGGCAGACCCGAAATCCCGCAGGACGACATCGATCTGGTTGAAAGGATTCAGATGGACATCCGCCTCAAGGGATGGAGAGGACTGGATAACCGGATGCACTCTGGTTTACCTGAGCCCTATCGACGCAGATAACCAAAGAAAAAGGTCGTGCAACCCGCACGGCCTTTTCTCTTCCTCTAAAACTCTTGACATTTTCACGCATTTATGCTAAAATATGCTCATGTTTAGGAGTTTGTCCTGAACATCGCAACTTAAGTTGAGGTTTATATTTTCCTCCTCTGTAGTTTTTCGCTTTTCTCTCAATGCGGACGCCAGATACACAAGTTATCTTGCGTACCTAGCGTCCGCATCTGAACAGAAACGCGGATGCTGTATACGCAAGTCGGCTAGGACCAATTCTAGACGGCTAAACCCAATGTCTTATTTTCAAAGGAGGAAAATCAATATGAAAAAGCGTGAGATTGCATACCCCAAGAAGACCGGCGAGCAGGTCGTCAAGTACGTCACTCTGAAGGGCGAGCTCGTCGACAAGCTCCCGAAGGATGAACCTGTCGCTACCATTCAGATCACGGGGGACGACCCCAAGGCTGGCGAGATGCACATGCTCGTCTCCCTTCCGGTCAACACCAAGGTCTGGAAGCCGAAAAAAGGCGATGGTGGTTTCTCGGGAAAGGCTGCCATGATCCACAAGATCGTTGGAGCCATCAACAGCTACCGCATCGTTGATATTACAGACATCGAAGAACTCAACGAAAACACCATGAAGCTGGTCTTCACTGTCGACAAGGCAGTACCGGAGACCACGCCCGAGGCACTGACTGAGTTCAAGAACGGTCTGAAGGCTCTGCTCGACCACCACAATGACGCCCTCGGCGGCGACCCCGTCGATGACGCTGACGATGACGACGATGACAACAACACCGATGACAACGACACCGACGACGACGACGACACCGACAACAACGACACCAATGACGACGACGATAACTCCGACGACGATGAACCCGACCCGTTCGCAGATGAGGACGGCGAGGACGAAGAGGAGATCACCCTCGAACCCGGCAAGGGCGTCACTGGATTCCAGTTCACAGGGGATGACGAGCAGGTCCTCAACCTGCAGAGAAGCTCCGCAGACTTCTACACAAAATTGCAGGGGATCTGCGGAAAGAAGACAAAGGTGACCTTGCCGAACGGCGAGGTCTACCAGTCCGACAGTAACAACAGCTAATTCACTTCTCTACTCGGCACGCGCAAACCTCAACAAAAAGCCTCCGCCCATTCGCGGGGGCTTTTTCATGCCTTCACCCAAATAAATCCTTGACATTTTTGCCTATTTGTGATAAAATATAAGCATGTTTGGGAGTTTGTCCTAAGCATCGCAACTTAAGTTGAGGTTTATATTTTTACCTTCTTAATTTTGTTCTATGTGGACGCCAGATACACAAGCAACCTTGCGTACCTAGCGTCCGCATATGATCAACGGCGGGCTATATAAAGCTGACCGAAAATCGGTCAAAAAAATTTTTCGCCATAACAAGGAGGTAATATTATGGCACGCATTGAGAAAACATACGCAAGCCCCGTAAATGTCGGCGATGTCAGCAAGTACAATCTTGGTCTGGACGGCAAGACCTACAAGACCATCAACGTCCAGGACACCGACATCCGCATGCTCGTTGAGCGCACAAACGCCGACGAAGTAAGCATCGCTCTGACCCTCCCGAAGAAGGTCATCGAGCTGACTGATGCCGCCGACCCCGCAAAGGGTAAGCAGGTTCAGGCAATCATGGCCTGCATCGGCCAGCACAAGATCGACGCAGCAGTCGTGACCGCACCGAGCGAGGACGAGCTCAAGATCGAACTCAGCGAGGACGGCAGTCTCGCAACAACCGCAACCGCCGTCACTGATCAGCTGAAGGCCGACCTCGAGCAGGCCATCGAGGCGCATAACAGCGCAATCCCCGCACCCGTCGTCAACTGGAATATCCCCGCAAATGACGGCGATGAGGTGGAGCGCTGGATTTCCGCCGACGGCACCATCTCCGATACCGCAAGCCCCGACAGCGTCGAGACTATTCTCGAGCGCGTTAAGGACGGCGAGTATCAGCTCCAGGTCGTGTTCCCGACAGCGAAGAAGGTCGCACTGGCAACCCACGGCAAAAAGCTCAACGAGATCATCAAGGGCGCTCTCAAGATCAAGGAAGTCACTCCCGACGATCCCGACGACGACAGCATCGCCTTCGGCATCACCACGGATACAAACTCCGTGAAGAAAGCCGAGAGAGAGTTCGCAGAGGCACTGGCAGAGGCTATCAAGAAGCACAACGCTGCCGTTGCCAACAACGCCGGAGCCAAGGCGGAGCCGACTGACCTTATCACTCTCGAAGCAGGCAAGAGCCCGAACGGCTCGACACTGCCCTCGATTCCGGGACTGCAGAAGCGTTCTGTCGAGAATTACATCCGCCAGCAGCGTGCAGCCGGTCTGGCTGTACTCCTGCCGAAGGAGTACAAACTCGCAGACGGAACGATCCTCAAGGTCGCAGACGTCAGCTAAATCGCTTCTCCGCCCCGCCACCACCCCCAGCAACCTCAACAAAAAGCCTCCGCCCATTCGCGGGGGCTTTTTCATGCTTTGCAAACCATGCAATATTCTTGTAAAATAGCAACATAATCAAGGAGTTATATGAAAAAAGTATTAGCTTTCGATATTGATCAAACTCTAAATATTGCTAAAACCCCAATCCCTGACGAGATTGCCGATCTCTTAACTAAGTGTCTAGATCATTTTGAAATCTGCCCAATTTCTGGTCAAAAGTTTGACCAGTTCCTCATTCAGATTGTTAACCGCCTCGAGAAGGCCTCCCCAGAACAACTCTCACATCTTCATCTTTTTGTTGCTCAGGGTACTCAGTACTACCACTATAATGTTGAAAAGAAAGACTGGGATCAGGTCTACAACTACCCTCTTACCGACGAACAGGTAGCAGAAATTACCAAGGCTATTGAGACCGCTGCTCGCGAACTCGGTTATTGGGAAGAAGATAAGCTCATGGAAGGCGACGAAATTATTGAAAATCGCCTCTCTCAGGTTACTTTCTCTGCCCTTGGCCAGAAAGCCGGTACCGATGTTAAATACGCATGGGACCCAGACCACAAGAAGCGCGACGCTATCGTTAAGCGCGCCAAGGAACTTGCTCCAGATTTCGAATACGAAGTTGGTGGCACCACTTCTATCAATGCCTTCGTTCCTGGCATGAACAAAGTCTTCGGTATGACCCACCTCATGGAAGAGCTCAAAGTCGAAAAGGAGGACATTCTCTACTTCGGCGACATGACCCAGCCTGGCGGCAACGATTATCCAGTCGTCCAAATGGGCATCGATACCATCACGGTTCGTAGCCACGAAGACACCGCTTATGCACTCCGCGGCATCCTCGGACTCGTTGGAAAATAATTTTATCCAAGCTAAGCCACCCGCAAATGGGTGGCTTATTTTTTTGCATCGCGCTTATGTTAAAATAGATCTATGAACAGCGCTAGAAAAACCTATATTATTGCAAACTGGAAAATGAACTTTACCCCTGGCGAGGCCAGCCTTTATCTGCATCGTCTATCAAATCGCATTCCAGCCATGCGCAATGTTCAGGTCGTTCTAGCTCCTTCGGACATCGCTTTGCAACCTTTGTCTCTTCAAATCAATCGCCGTCAATTCAAGTTGGCAGCGCAGAATTTCTACTGGCGCGATTATGGTTCCTTCACTGGCGAAACTTCCGTCACTCAAATCCGTGGCTTTGTCGATTACGGCATCGTCGGTCATTCTGAGCGCCGCTATTATTTCAAAGAAACGAACAAAGATATTGCACAGAAGGTTGCGGCCGCTATCCGTAACGGTCTTACCCCAGTTCTCTGCATTGGCGAAACCGCCGGTGAACGCCGCAACAAAGAGACTAATTCCGTCATTTATGATCAGCTTCTCGGTGGTCTTTCCGAAGTTAGCGAAGAAGATTTCAGTAAGGTCATTATTGCTTACGAACCAGTTTGGGCTATTTCCGGCTTTAAGGGCGCTAAGCCAGCCAAACCTGCAGACATCGAGGAAGCTCAGCTTCTCATTCGTCGCCACATCGCCAAACTTTACGGCGAGGCAGTTGCACTAGACATTCCTGTTTTGTATGGCGGCTCCGTCAATAGTGATACTGCTGCCGGCTATCTCAACATCGCCGGCATCGACGGCTTGCTCGTAGGTGGTGCTAGTTTGATAGCAGATTCATTTTGTGCTATCGTAGAAGCAGCAAAAGGTAAATATAATGAGCGATAATATCGACTACGACGAATTAGATAGAGCAATTGCCGAGAGTCAGAAAAATAGCGCAGCCAAAGCCGCTGCCGCTAAAAGCGCTTCCAGAACTTCTTCCAAAACCACCGCCAAACCAAAAGCTGCCGCCACGAAGGCTCCAGCAAAAGCTACCCCTGTAAAAATAAATCGTGCACCCGCCACGCCTGTTATTTCTACGCCTGCGCAGGATCTAAACAAGAACTTCCCTCCTCGCCGCCGCGTTTATATGGATTTCATTGGCAGGCCTCGCAACAACATCCAGAATAATGCTGTTAGATTAAAAGCTCCAGCCGAAGATGAAGCGCCACGAAAGGTCGCACATTTTGCTGCCGCTACTCCAGATATGCCTAATTACCGTGTCGCAAATTCCCGCCAACCAATTCATGCTCAATCTATCCCTGCCAAACCGTTGATGCGCAAAGCTACTCCGGCCCCAAGCGTTCAAGCAAAGCCTGTTTCTAGACAGCCAGAATTGCCAAAAGCTCCGGTTCGTAGAGTTATTCCATCCGCACCGGCAATTACTAAGACCGTAGCTAAGCCAGTTCAAGCCGCACCAAAGCCGGTCCAAAAGCCAGCTCCAACTCCAGAAATGCAACAGACTGCAGCCGCTGCCGCAGAAGCCGCACAGGCACTCGAAGCCGGCCCAAGAACTCCAAACGCAAACAATTACTCCATCGGTGTTCGTTCTCCGTATATCCGTAATGATGCAAAAGTTTCCAAGCGCCCATTGAACGGTGACGCTAGCGAATATGTCCAGGACGACAAGATCGAGAAAAACGAATACCCAGAACAACCGGAAAAGACCAAGAAGAAGAAAACTCGCAGCAAACACACTGTCAAGAAAGACAAGCAGAAGAATACTAGCTGGTACTGGCCAATCCTCGTTGTCTTGATCGTAGCAGCAGGCGGCGGTCTCGGATACCTACTCTGGTGGATTCTCCAAGGAGCTAACTAACAATTAAAGCACCCATTACCGGGTGCTTTTTCTTGACCTTTGCCAACCGCAGTTTTATCTGGTATAATACACCCATATATATGGTGGGTATAGCTCAGCTGGTTAGAGCGTCGGTTTGTGGCACCGAAGGTCGAAGGTTCGAACCCTTTTACCCACCCCATATATAGAGTGAAACCGTGCGGGTTTCATATAACGGCTATTATGTAAGTTTTCCAAACTTAACACGAGAGTTCGACCCTCTCAACCCGCACCAAAGCAGAAAAAGATAAAAGAACGACCAAGAGTCGTTATTTTTATGTTTTTCTGCTTTGTTTCGGGTATGAGAGCGTGGCGAACTCGAAGAGTTCGCGCTTTGGAGGAACCGAGAGTCGCAGAAATGCTTGCATTTCTATGACCGAGGCGACGAACAATACAAGCAATGCGTAGCATTGCGCTCGCTCTCAACCCGCAGTTTAAAAGTGCTAAAATATACCTATGATGCTTATACAAATTCTTTTACTCATTGCGGGCTTCGTCTTGCTTATTAAAGGCGCGGACTATTTCGTCGACGGCGCTTCTTCGATCGCCTCTAACCTCCGAGTTCCAAAAACTCTTATCGGCCTAACCATTATTGCCTTCGGTACGAGCGCACCAGAGTTAGCCGTCTCGATCAAATCCCTCGCAAATGGTGCAGGCGATATGGTGCTTGGCAACGTCTTCGGTTCCAATATTCTAAACATTCTCTTAATTCTCGGTATTTCTGCCCTCATCCGCCCACTCGCCGTCCACACCAACGCCGTCAAAAAGGAAATTCCAATCTGTATCCTCGTTTCCGCTCTCGTCGTCACACTCTTCCTCGACATTGAGCTTGGTTCTGGAAGCATTAACCAGATCAGCCGTGGCGACGGCGTCACTATTCTTCTATTCTTTGCCGTCTTTCTTTATTACCTCATCTCTACCGCACTTCAATCCCGAGATAAAGGCGCAGTCGAAAAACCGAAGTGGAAACTTCCACTATCATCATTATTCACGCTTCTAGGCCTCGGCGGCATCGTTCTTGGTAGCGACATGGTCGTAAATAATGCGCAAGCCATCGCCACCACATTGGGTGTCTCCGAGCGCGTCATCGCCCTTACTATCATTGCATTCGGTACTTCCCTCCCAGAGCTCGTCACGAGCATCGTATCGGCCAAAAAAGGCGAAACCGAGCTCGTTATTGGTAATATTCTCGGTAGCAACATCTTCAACATCTGTGTCGTATTAGGTATTCCTGCCACTATCTTCGGAAGTGTTATTCCTCAAGGCTTCAATTATATCGACCTTATTGCCGTTATTGGCTCCGCATTAACCCTATTCATCTTCTCATCGACCCAGCATAAACTCTCGAGAAAAGAGGGTTTTGCCATGCTTATGCTCTTTGCGGTATATTACACCCTAGTTTTCGTGATCTAAAGAGTAAGCACTTGCATTTTCTTGCGTTTTGTGCTATAATATAGATATCGCCAGGCGAGTACCCTTTCTGGTGTGTAAATTTTATTTGTTAGTCTGAACGAACATCCGCCCGCATCCCATATGAAGGAGGAACTTGTATGATTATCTGTCTGATTGAAAACGGAACCCAAAATGTGGTTTCAAAGGAAAAATTGACACTCCGTAACGGCAATAACACCGCGGAGATCAAAATCCCCAACTGCATGGCTGAGCTGCTGAGCCAGCTGATGATGTGTAGTGGCGCAAGTGTCGTTGTCTTCCGAAACCTTTTCCCGAACGAAGACGGCGAGATTACGACCGCTGACAACGGCTGGAACAAAAAGGCCATCATTAAGATCGGCAAGGTTGGCCGATATGACACTATCGGCAAAGCGGAATACTCCGCAAGTTACGACCTCATGAGCGATACAATGGGCAACACGATGCATGTTATCGTGAAGCTCAGCGAAGACGGCAATGTTACAATCGAATCACTCGCCGGTCGCTGGACAAGCAGCGGCGAGGGGCCGAATTACGGCTTCGAATCGTCCTACGAGGGCACGCCTTACGAATACTTGGCATGCAGCAGCTTCGTCTGCAACAGCCCGATGATGACCGACTAACACTACAAAAAGGCCGCCATCCACATGGCGGCCTTTTGCATGTCTAAATGAATTATGCCAAATCGCTCGAAACGCGGTTCACTTCTTCTAGCGTCGTCATACCGGTCAAAGCCTTCAAGAAGCCATCCTGGCGCATCGTTACTGTACCCTTCAACTTCGCCACATTCATAATATCCGCCGAAGTTGCATGCGCAATAATCAGCTTCTGAATATCTTCATCGACCGTAATTGTTTCATAGATACCAGCACGGCCTTTATAACCACCTGGCTGATTCTCTGACTCAATACCCTTCACCAAGGTATAACTCTGGCTATTAGCAACCGGCAAACCAGAATAGCCTAAATCATCGCCAAGCGGGCCAACTTCTGCCGCCGTCTTTGGCAAAATCGAGCCAACACAATCATTAATTTCCTGAGTCTCGAAATCAGTCGAACGAATCGCGTCACGGCGCTCACCAACACGACGGACAAGGCGCTGACCAATAACCGTATTCAAAGTCGAAGCAATCAAGAACGGCTCAATGCCCATATCCAAAAGACGAGGCAAAATACCTGCCGCCGAGTTCGTGTGCAAAGTCGAGAACACTAAGTGACCCGTCAAAGCTGCCTGAACCGCCAAACCTGCAGTCTCGCCATCGCGAATCTCACCAACCATTACTACGTCAGGGTCCTGGCGAAGAATCGAGCGAAGACCAGATGCGAAAGTTAAACCAGTATCGACATTAACCTGAATCTGGTTTACGCCATCCATCTTGTACTCTACTGGATCCTCAAGCGTAACGATATTAATCGCTTCATTCTTAATCTTTTTAATCAAAGCATAGAGCGTCGTAGACTTACCAGAACCAGTCGGACCAGAAGTCAAAATCATACCGTTCGGCTTAGAAATGCCGTTCATGACATCACGAAGTGCGCGACCAGTCATACCCATCGCCTCAACTTCCATCGCCGTACCAGTTTTATCAAGCAAGCGGATAACAACCTGCTCGCCCCAAACCACTGGCGAAATCGCAATACGAAGGTCGATCTCATTGTCATTCACGATAACCGTAAACTGACCATCCTGCGGAATACGATGCTCATCAATCTTAAGGCGAGCCATAATCTTAATACGGCTTACGAGCGCTGGCTCAATCGACTTCGGCAACTCCATTACCTTTCGCAAAACGCCATCAATGCGGCAACGAATAATCAAAGACTTCTCGAGCGGCTCAATATGGATATCTGAAGCCTTGCTCTTTGCCGCATAATCAAGAATCGAAGACAACGCCTTTGAAATCGGAGAGTCCTGCGTAATCATCTGGGCATCAGACTTATTGTTGCCCTGCTCACGCTCCTCATTCTCAGCAGCACGGTCAACATCCTTAAGGTCTGCAACATACTGCATCAAAGCATTATCAATACCAGCGTCAGAAGTCATTACGACCTTAACTGGCATCTTTACCAAAGTCGTAACATAGTCAACGCGCTGAATGTTTGAAGGATCAAGCACTGCCACATAGAGCTGACCATCCTTCTGATTAAGCGGCACAACGCGCGAACGCTGCGCAATTTCTTGCGGAATAACCTGCAAAGACTTCTTATCAAAACGCAAATTACGAAGATCATAGTAAGGCGAATTAATCACCTCTGCCGTGGCGTGCTGGATACAATCATCAGTCGCAACACCTTTGGCTTTCAAAGCGCCCAAAATCGGCTGACCAGATTCAATAACCTCGGCATATACTTTCTTGGCGGCATTAATATCCACCAAACCATTGTCGATAAGGAGGTCGACGATTTTGTCTTGTTGTTCTTTCGTTAGTAGCATTTTGGTTTAATCTTTTTTGGTTTACGAATTATTCGTTGTTTTCTTCAGAACCATCCTCTGAATTATCTTCTTCGCCTTCATTGGATTCGTCATTGTTTGTGTTGTTATCAACATCACAAACGACGGAGCCGTCTTCCATACTGTACGAACGACCACCACAGACTTCCTCGTTGAGGTTCAATGCGTAGGCATTGAAAGTCTCATGGTCAGGTTCTTCAATAGTACCGGAAATCTCTTGGATATAATCTATCTTCTCTACTGAATCATTAGGATTGCCAAGAACTGCATTCATGACAAAATAGGAAATACCAAACGACATTATAGCGATAAGGATTACTAACGCGATATCTGAATTCTTCATTTTATCTCCTTTCTTTTATTAATTTAGTAGATTATTTAGTTTTATTTACGATAGATTGATCACCGCCATTTGTGGTGCACTCCGAGCTTTCAGCATCGGCGCAAATTGTGCGCTTGCGGATTTTCAAATCAACTGGGTTCGTGTAATAAGCGTTATACTCGCCAGTAAATTCAACCTGCGAGCTCTCTTCAGAGCGAACAAGCGTCAAGCTGCGCAAATCAAAGTTACGGACCGACTTATCGATATTAGTCAAGAAGTTACTTAGAACCGTAATATCATCAGTAACATTCACAGACATTGCCATACTGCTATATGGCTGAATCAAAGAATCACTAGAAGTATTTGCATAGCTAGTGCTGCTGCCGCCTTCTTCGATACCCAATACGTTCTCGCCCTTATCGACATTAGATTCATGCATGAGAAGCGAGAACTGAATATGAGTATCAATACGGACATCATCAAACTTTACCGAGCTTGATGTTGACGGCATCGCATCATTAATAACACGAAGCGAAGTACAGCGACGAGCTAATTCGACTTCTTCTTTCGTTTCGCCGGTGCCGAAGACCTTACCTGAAGATTTATAGGCTTCGCAGGCCTTATCGTTATCAGAGCGCTGGCTACGAACGGATTCTAGATACTCATTCGTACTCAAAGCATCGATTTGTCCATTCAGGCCAGAAAGATTCTTTGCGCTGCGATCAAGCGATTCAACGACTAAAGTCTTCTGTTTATTTAGCTTGTTATAGAAGATAATCTTCTTACCAAAGTAAATACAAAGGACAGAAGTAACACCAAGGATTAGCGAAGCAAAGCAGACAAAGATAAACATTGTGCGCTGTGCTTTCGTAATCTTAATGCGCTTGAGCAAGGATGCGCCTTCACTAGCGCTAGGTTCGTTTGCCATTATTTATCCTCCTCTACAGGTTTAGAGTTTTCGACCGGATCGGTAAAGAAGTCCTCAACAGCACGATAGCTTGTCGAAATCGTCTTCCTAGATGGATAGAAGAACATCACATTATGGCTAGATTGGCTAAAGATTTCCTTGGAGAATGGAAGTGAAATCGAGAAGGTGTAAACTTTATCACCAGTCGTTTCGTCTTTCCCTTCGGCCTGATCTAGACCTTCGACTTCTTCAGTAGCTACTGGACAGTTGCTATGAGTAGTTTCTTCGTCAAATTTACCTTCCGCATCCCAAGCCATACAAGCACTCTGGAAGTAGAAACCTTCCGGTGCTTCACCTTCGGAAATAACGTTGCTGTTCTTAGAGCGATTGCCACCAGTTTTGTACTTTTCAAAGTCTTCACTTGAAGCATAGCTACGGCGGATATAAATCTCATCTAGCTCATGGTATACCTGAGGCTCAGTTTCCGTTTCTTCTTCGCTATCGCTACTCTTCTTTACATCAGCCATTGGCGTTTCACAACCCTTAGCATAGCGAGTATAGAGGCCATAAATCTGACCATCAATAATCTTCTCTTCCTTGATACAGTAGGTTGGAATTGCAACAACATTACCGTCCTTATCCGTACGGACATAATCGCCGTAATCAAAGTAAGAACCGTTAAGCGAATACTTGTAGTTCTTGTATGCCGTACCAGAAGCATTAGACTTCAAAGCATGGCCGATAATATCGTAATTCAAAGTATTCGCTTCAAAATCTGCCTGCAATTCAGAAGTCTGGAAATAATAATCGGCATCGTTAGGCAAAATGATCTCAAACAAGCTGAATGCCTGGATTGTCGTATCAGCCTTAAGCTGATCGTTTGTCGGAAGCAAGCGCGATGGCTTGGTCTTATTCGCATTCAAGACACCGATATTATTAAGCTCGTTCTGGATAGAAAGCGTTTCATTCAAGTTAGCCGTGCTCATAATCGATGTACTGTTCTTACACTTCTTACCGCTGCCATCGATGCGACACTTAATATCATTGCTTAAGGATTTGGATTTTGTATCCAAAGCAATATTCCAAGTAATCAAGCCAGCAACAACTACGCCGCAAGCAATCGCCACGATTACACAGGCAAATATAACCAAATTTCTAATTCGTTCCTGATGAAGCAATTTGGCTTTAACTTCAGGAACAAGGCTAATTTCAAACATTATCTCTTATTCTCCCTTTCCGCTAAACCAATCGCCACCGCAAACTCTGCTGCAACCTGCGAAAGCGCCTGCTGCTGCTGCTGAGTAACACGAACTTTCTGCCATGGCAAACCTTCAGATGTTGGAATCTGCGTCTTTGCTTCAATATATTCACCCAAGAATGGGATAACACCAGCGAAGCCAGATAGAAGCGTACCGCCAACATTGATATTTGGATACTTTGCACGGAAGAAGTTAACCGATTTCGTGATTTCAGACGCAAAGTTTTCAAGAGGCATATCGAGTGCCTTAAAGACCTGCCCTTCAAGTTTGTCCTGAGCGAGGCCGAATTTCAAGATAAATTGTCTTGCTTGGCTTTCCTTAACATTCAAGGAGCCAGCAACGGTGCGGGTCAGAAGTGATAAGCCGCCAGGAAGCGCACGCACCAAGCGAGGCGCGCCGTTATAAACGACCGTCAAATCTGTTGAGTCTTCCCCATAATCAATAATCAAGCGAGCATCATTGATGCCTGGAGGCGTCAGAGCGCGAGACATCGCGATCGAATCCGGCTCGGCCGCAATCAAATCGAAGCCTACAGCTTCCACTGCTTCCATGCGCTCCTCAGCATACTGCGAAGCGGTTGAGCTTAGCAATACCTCTGTAACCGCTGGATCATTCGGGCTTGGCCCAAGGATAACATAATCTACCGTCGCGTCATCGATTGGCATCGGAATGTACTGATCCTCATGGTATTTGATGATCTTTTCCATCGACTTCTTATCTTGAGTTGGAATCTCAATAATAGTCGTGAATGTTTTATTTGATGGTAAACCAATGGCGATTTTCTTTGTTTTAATACCGGCTTGTTCGGCAGCTTGCTTAATCGTCTCGCCGAGACGACGCTTACCCTGCTCGCTACTATCTTGCAAAATCTGTCGGCTAACCTGAACATACGCAAAGTGCTCCAAAGCCCAACCGTTACCGGTCTTGCTTAGTTCCACCATTCGTAGTGCATCAGTTCCCACATCAAGTGCAAAGAAGTTGCCCACACCTACTAATTGACTCATACTAATATATTAGCATAAACGCAATGTAGGTTTCAAACGAAATCAATGACTATTTCGAAACATTGAACTTAAATTCAACCACATCGCCGTCCTGCATCACATAGTCTTTGCCCTCTGTGCGCATGAGACCAGCTTCTTTGACGGCTTTCTCGGAACCAAGACGGACCAAATCATCATATTTACAAATATTAGCCGCGATAAAACCGCGCTCAAAATCGGTATGAATAACACCTGCTGCCTTCGGCGCCGTATCACCCTGATGAATCGTCCAAGCACGACATTCTTTGTCACCGGCGGTCAAATAACTCTGAAGGCCCAAAGTATCATAAGCAACATGAACGAGCTGAGTTAGACCATCTTCGGCAATACCATAGCTGTCCAAGAATTCCTTCTTCTCTTCTGGTGCCATGTCTGCCATCTCAGCCTCAAGCTTCGCATTTACAAATACGCATTTATTTGGAGCAACCATATCGGCGAGTTCTTTCTTCTTCGCCTCATCAACAAGCTCATTCTCGTCCATATTAAACATATAGAAAACTGGCTTTGCGGAAAGAAGTTCAAGACCTTCAACCGGCTCGACATGAGTCTTCCCCGCCTTTAGCTCGTCGAGCGCCTTCTGCGCAACCGCTTCACGCTTAATTGCTTCTTTATCCCCGCTCTTGGTCTCTTTATGAAGTTTTGGAATTACTTTTTCAAGCGTCTCAATATCTGCTAAAGCAAGCTCAAGCTCTACCGTCTCAATATCACGCTTCGGATCAGGACCGCCCGCAACATGCGTTACATTATTGTCTACGAATGCGCGCACCACATGACAAATCACCGCACACTCGCGAATATTTGCGAGGAACTTATTACCAAGACCTTCACCTTTCGATGCGCCTGCAATCAAACCGGCAATATCTACAAACTCAACCGTCGCAGGAATAGTTTTTGCAGCACCATACATCTTAGCGAGCACATTCAAACGCTCGTCTGGAACACCAACGATACCAGTATTTGGTTCGATCGTCGCAAACGGATAGTTTGCAGCCAAAGCCCCCGCATTCGTCAATGCATTAAAAAGTGTACTTTTACCAACGTTGGCCAGGCCAACGATTCCAATCTTTAAACTCAAGACCAACCTTTCTTTAAAACTTATCTGTTATTATAACATCTTTTAGGCGTTTCTCAAAACTACCTGCTGAAACTCGCCCGTCTCTAAGTATTTCTTGTAGGCCTTCCAAATCGCCTCAGCGTAAGGAGATTTCTCAAGCCCATCTACTTCGTCAAAAACAAACCAACGCTTCTCCGCAATCTCATCCTCGTCCTCAATATCATGCTCCTCAAACTTATCGCAAACAAAGGTCATCGAGAAAAGATTAACTGGGTCATTGTATCCATAAGTAATCGTGTAACCAGAAACGCTTGCGAATGGCTTCATGTCTTCGTCTTTAGCCACTAAGCCAGCCTCCTCGACCAACTCTTTCCTCGCAGCCTCCTGCCAAGTCAAACCAAGCTCCGCATGGCCGCCCGGAAAGCACCAGAAACGATGCTCCCTGTTCAAAACCATACAAACCTTACCGTCACGAATCGGCACTACGTCAGTTGTTGCCGACATAATCGTGTCGTGCTCAAACTTTTGACGTATTTTCCACAAATAACTTCCTATGTATCCCATCTTATTATTATATCGTTGCGTAATGTTATAGCGAAAACCTATATCCACCACTTCGGCCATCATCCTAGCGTAACCGTATTGACTTTTTGCATAAAAAATGATATAAATACCCCATCAGACGCAATCTGCGAACCTTATGGTTCCCTACCCAATTCAGAGAGGAGGTGAATTCACATGGCCGAGAGATTTCTTCTACTCGAGCAACTGCTTACCGCTGATGGATACGAATGCTCGTTCGAGCAGCACCCCGAAATGAACTCATACTTCCAGCTTCGCTCGAAGCATGGTAATGTCCGCTTCGGAGTAGGCATCTATGGTGGCAAGCTTGCCGTCGTTCGCTTCAGTCGCCTTGACGGCGAGAACGGCACAATCGCAGTTGTCTCCGAGTTGGCAGACGCAGCAGCAGTTAGTACTGCTATCGAGCTGCTCGCTCGCGGTGCTGTGAACGCTAATGCTGCATGAAACTCTGCCGAACCACTAATCCCCCAGGCGATCTGCTTGGGGGATTTTCATTGACATTTTTTGCAAATCATTATAAAGTAGAAAAATCTTACGAAGCTCTTTAATTTTTTGATTTCTTTTTACTCCAAGGAGCCTAGTTCGATGCACTATGGGCAATGCCCAAATAATCAAAGGAGGGTCAAGGACCATGACCAACTCTACTATCCTCAGAAACTGGGAAGCGATTCTCGCCTCCCTCCCGCCCACGACGAAGGTGAATGCCGAATTCAAGATGTTCGAGCTCGGTACGACCAACGCCAAACCCGACTACAGCCGCTTCGAATTCACGACAAATACCACGCCCCAGCTGAGCCTTAACGGCAACCATCTCGAGAGAATCGCCGCCTCCATGAACTACAGGAGAGGCAACCACTTCTATGAAGTCGATACGAGACTCTTCACTGACGGCAGCGTCGAAATCGAAATGGAGTACGGCCCGACCGGCGAAAGCCCCGCAAAGCGCTACTTCCCTCGCTTCTGTCCGACCGTCGAGAAACTCAAGCAGTGTTTCGCACCGACCCCGGCAATCTTTATGGAGGAATGGCTTACGGACTTCTTCACCGTCATCAACAACGACCTCAATTTCAGAGGCCAGTACAGCATCGGCGGTGGCGGCCTGAGCCAGAACTTCGAGACCTATCAGGTTACCCTTTCTCCGACAGAAATCGCCGCAAAGCTCCTCGCAAAAGCTAAGCGCAACAGCCTCAGTGCTACCGCCTTCGAAGCCATACTCGAGCGAGACAACACGACCCGCAGCGACTTTATCGACAGAATTACCGCCACGGTTAAACCCAACCGCCGAGTCTACATCGAGTACAGAACCTACGAAAGAGACGGATTCTACGCTCGTAACAGAAGCGGCAAGCCTACCCCTTTCAGCTGCACCGGCCCTCTCGTCATCGGAGTTGCCCATGAAGCACCCGACCTCGAACTGACCAGCAGCATCTTCCCTCACGGCTTCGCTGAGCGTGAGCCGAGAGAATTCCTCGTGCGCTTCAATAATTACAGCGAAGGCACCTGCGAATACAGAGAATGGCCTAATCGCCAGAACAAGTGATAATCCGGACCAACCAGTAAAAAGAATCGAAAATAAGAGCCCTCGGCATTTTAATGCCGGGGGCTTATTTAATATTCGCAAAAAATCTCAAACCACACTCTACAAACTAGGCGGCGTAAGCAACATTATGCGCAACTGCCATCTCTTGCAAACGCGCCGCACGCGCTTCGTCGTCGATCGCTGAATTAATTGAATGTTTCACGCGCGCCTTCTCTTCTGCCCTCTTGCCGTCATTCCAACGATCCAAGGTACCAACTAGATAGCCAGTGATGCGACGAAGACGCTCAAACTTCTCGCCAAAATACTGTTCATGCTCCTCGTAATACTTACGCGCAACGTCTTCGCCGCCAAACTTCGCAAGTAGACTCACGCCAAGCTCAACCAAAACACTAATGTGCATATTCGCATAGTGCTCGACTGTCTTCAGAGCCTTTTCGATCGCATCCTTCGGAACCTTTGCATATGAATTGAGCGACTTCTCGAAGCGATCAAAGTCAAAAGCTTTCGTGTCTTGAGCGTCAAAATAAATGATATTCTTCATATCCCCATCCTTTTCAAATTGTCTTAATTAGCGTTAGTAATTGCTTATGCTTATATAATAGAACGCTATATATAGTGTAGTCAAGACTTTTTATGCGCTAAATGTAGGATTTTTCGAAGCTAAGCATTAGCTTAAAGAAAGTTTAAAGCTAGTCGAGCTCTTATCTGATTCCGCCCAAATTTCCCAGCCATTTCTTTCAGCTACAGCCTTTGCTATAGATAAGCCAAGACCCGATCCGTCAGCAGTCTTATCCGTCTGATAAAACCTGTCAAAAACCTTCTCAAGTTTATCTTCCGGAATCGTCTTGCCATCATTCTTAACAGTCAAAACCTTATTCGCAAAAGAGACTTCAATCGTTTTATCAGAATACTTAATCGCGTTATCTAGCAAAATATCTGCAATTTGCGCAAAGTCCGCACTAACAATCTCCATCTCCGCCTTTTCTGGCAAATCAGTTTTCAGTTCCTTCTCGCCAAGACGCGCTTCGACAAGTTTTGTCCTTTTCTTCAAGATTGTTGTAATATTTACAACGCTAGCCTTTGCTTTCTCTCGCCCATCCGTCCTTGCGAGCGTCAATAAATCGCCAATCAATTTACTCGCACGCGTCAATTCAGAATCAATGTTGCTTGTCCATGGCTCGTCAACGATATCTAACGCCTCAAAGTTTGCTCGCACGGCCGCAATCGGCGTTTTTAATTCGTGCGACGCATTTGCGATAAACTCCCGCTGACTTTCATAAGCCTGCTTAACTGGCTCAATCGCCTTCTCTGCGTAAATATAGCTCAAAATAAAGACCAACACCTCAACACAAACACCAACCATCAGTAACGTCAGACCAAGATTCAATAAATGAGATTCACGCTCCTTGCGAATTTCATCTTCGAACACTCTTGCCATCTCTGACCCGCCCTTACCAAAATCGTCAGGCGTTGGCGGCATCGGCTGCCTATTCTTAACCGCCGCCGAAGCAAAAATCGCTACGAATGCCACTACGATCACTATTGATGAAGTTAGCATCGTTTGAAAGACGAACTTATTGCGTAATTTAGTAAACATTTATGCCTCCGTAATCTTGTAGCCCAAACCACGCACCGTCATAATCTGCGTCTTGCTACCAAGTTTTTTCAAAACTTTTCGCACGCGTGACATATACACTTCAATGTAATTATCCTCGCCAAAAGCCTCGCCGCCCCAAATCTTATTAAGCAAGTATTCCTTCTTTACAATCCTTTCTGGCGTACGCAAAAGCTCGCAAATAATGCCAGCTTCCTTCGTCGTGAGCGGCATACCATTCAGCTCCTTCTCGTCCATGTCGTATTTCAAATCCTTATACTCGAGTAACTGATTCTGAATTTGCGACGGACGGCGCACGACTGCGTTAATACGCGCAAGCAACTCCGCAGTCTTAAACGGCTTAGCAAGATAATCGTCAGCGCCAGAGTTCAAACCATTCACCTTATCGTCAACTTCAGACAATGCCGAGAGCATAATTACAGGCGTATTAACCTTTTTCTCGCGCATACGCTTCAGAATCTCAATACCGGAAAACTTCGGCAACATTACATCGAGAATCACGCAGTCATAAATATCCAACATAGACATATTCATACCCTCTTCACCATCAAATGCCAAATCTACATCAATCTCATGCTTAGAAAGATTGTGTTTTACGGCCTCAGCGAGGAATTTTTCATCTTCTACATATAAGATTCTCATCGTTTCTCCTTATCTTATGATACCAATTTTAGAAGCCGAAACTAAACCGAAGCTTAAAAAGCTTAAAAAACAAGAAAAACCGACCATCTCTCGATAGTCGGTTAATTGGAGTTATTGCTTGCGAAAATCCATAATCGCTAACTTAGCCATCGAAATCGCATGTTCGAGATTGTCGGCTACTGCCAAAAAGCCAGTGGCGTGACAGAAAGTACCACCCTCGACTAAATCGTTCAGATCCTCACCCTTCTTCCCTCGCCAAGCTTCAGGAAGATACATGCGGCTCTTGTTATTTTCGCGTGGTGACTGAATAATATACGCACCCGCGTCCCGATTTGACGGCACGATTGCCAACAAAATTCCCTTTGCCTTCTCGTCCGTCGCAGATAGCTTAATTAGCGTGTCTTCCCAAGTTACATATCTGTCGAAAATAATGATGCCATCCTCGGATTTTTCGAGTGCGGCTTTAACTTCTGGGACTGCCGCCAAAACCGCCTGTTCTTTTCGCATAATTCGTTCAAAGATGCCTTCTGCAAATTCGACCGCCTCGGCGAAACGCATGTTCTGAAAATCTGCACCCTGATCCTCATTCCAACGAGGATTATAGTCGCCGATTAACTCGTCAAAGTTCAAAATCGGCAAGCCATTCTCGATTACCGGAAACTGCCCGTTGTCGCCACAATCGATTACCTGAATCAAAAGCTCATCAATTGCCTGCCATAATTCTTTCGAACCATCGCAAAGCAACATACCGAAAGCTCGCCAAATCAGACCGACCGCTGCATAGAAAATCCCATTCTCACGCTGGCCGTTGCGCTCTTTCTGATGATGATCAAACTCGCCGCCGCCCACATCGTAAACCATTCTGCCACCATTATTCTCTGGCGCAACCGAAATACGACAAAGGCGAATCGGTTCCTGACTAAACTTCCCTCGCAAAACCTCCGGCAAAGCTTCTTCGCTAATTTCGCCAGCAAGGACGCGCTCACGAATCTTCAAAAGAATCGCCGTCGCCATTACTTCGTCTGCGTGAAACTTGCCGGAATGCGTCACGAAGGCCGCATCGTCATAATTCACAAAAGCAATCTTTGACATTTTATTCACTCCTTTATTATAAGATACACTATTTACAAGACCCGAAAAGCATTGTTAGTTATGCCAGAAAATCCTGTATTTCGCAAACATAATTATACAATAAGTCATAATTTCTACAAGCTACCTTTTTACTAATGGGTGGAAATATTGTATAATATAACAATGTTAGTTTCAGATTATAACTATGAACTACCAGAGGAGAATATCGCGAAGCATCCACCAGAAGTTCGCGGCACCACCAAACTCCTCGTCCTCGATCGCAAAACCGGCGACATCGCCGATTCTCATTACGCCGACTTGGCAGATTTTCTTGAGCCAGGCGACCTTATTATCTTGAACGATACTCGCGTTATGCGGAGCCGCGTTTTTACTGAACTTCCTGACGGTCGCCCGCGCGAGCTCGTCGTACTCGAAAATCACAACGGCGATATTAACCATGTCATATATCGCGGCAAACTTCATAATGGCGATATCTTGACTGTCATTAATCATAAGACCGGCGAAAAGACTAACAAAACCGTAACTATCAAAGAAATCCTCGGCAATGGTACCGCCGTTGTAGATAGCAACACTTCCCTCGCAGAAATTGCTGAAAAGTTCGGTAATGTCCCGCTCCCGCCATACCTTCATCGCGATGCTGACGACGAAGACATAAAACGCTACCAAACGGTTTGGGCTAAAGAAATGGGCTCCGCTGCCGCACCAACCGCCAGCCTTAATATGACCAAACACCTCATGAATAAGCTCACTGAAAAAGGCGTAGATATTAAATATCTTACCCTTCATGTCGGCCTCGGCACCTTCCTCCCTATCCGCAGTGATAAGGTCGAAGAGCATCACATGCACTCTGAATGGTTCCATATTCCAGAAGAAACCATCAAGGCTATCGAAAAGACTAAAAAATCTGGCCATAAAGTTATCGCTGTCGGCACTACCGTTACTCGTACTCTCGAATATTACGCCAAAACCGGCAAAACTGAAGGCGAAGACGACATCTTCATCTACCCTGGCTTTGAATTCCAGCTCATCGATGCACTCGTAACGAACTTCCACGCGCCAAAATCTACCGTCCTAATGCTTACGGCTGCTTTTGCTGGCTGGGATCACCTCAAGCCCGCTTACGAACACGCCGTTAAATCCGGTTATAAGCTTCTCAGCTATGGCGACTCAATGTTAATAAGATAGGAAACAAATGTTCTCTTTTGAAATCGAAAAGCAAAATGGCCTCGCCCGCGCTGGCGTTATCCATACCCCGCACGGAGACATTAAAACACCTTGCTTCGTTGGCGCCGCCACTCGCGCTGCCGTCAAAGCTATTACTTTCGACCAAATGCACGAGCTTGGTTCGCAATCTATCCTCGCCAATACTTACCATCTTTTGCTCGCCCCTGGTGTAGATTTAATCGAGAAAGCTGGCGGTCTTGCCAAATTTACCGGCTACGACGGTCCAACCTTTACAGACTCTGGCGGCTTTCAAATCTTAAGCCTACCAAGCGCTAAAGTTGATCATGATGGCGTAACCTTCAAGTCCCATATTAATGGCGACACCCTTCGCATGGATCCAGAAATCTCCATGCAGGCCCAATGGAAGATTGGCGCAGATATCCATATGGCCTTCGACTGCGTTGCTGATTCACGCGACCATGACGTCATGCTCAAAGCCATGAAGCGTACTCATGAATGGCTTCCTCTGGATATTGCCGAACATCAAAAGCTCGCCAAAGAAGCCGAGCAAAACGGCAAGCCCTACCAAGCCCTCTATGCCGTTGTCCAGGGTGGCGTTTTTGAGGATTTGCGCCGCGAATCTGCCGAGTTTATGAAAGACTTACCGGTCGACGGCTTTGGCATCGGTTCCCTGTATACTACCGAGGACGAAACACCAAATATCATCAAGCTCACAAACGAAATCCTTCCTCAAGGCAAGCCACGCCATCTTCTTGGCATGGGTAGCGAACCACGCGATCTCTTTTATGGCGCGCTCTACGGTTGCGATACTTTCGACTGCGTTGGCCCAACTCGCCAAGCTCGCAACGGCGCCCTCTATACTCATGACGGCCGCGTCAATATTAGAAATGCTAAGTTCAAAGAAGACTTCAATCCTATCGACCCAGAATGTGATTGCTACTGTTGCAAACATTATACTGCTAGCTATCTCAATCATCTCTTTAAGGTTGACGAGATTACCGGCAAAACTCTCGCTAGTATCCACAATGAGCATTTCATCGTGAAGATTGTAGACAACATTCGCGAAGCTATTCTTAACGATACGCTCGAGGAATATATGAAGACTTTCCTCGCTAGATACTATAAATAGCAAAAGAAAAACTTCCCCGCCCGAGCGAGGAAGTTTTTTGAGAGGTGTAAAAGGTGTAGCTATAAAAGATTAAGGTCTTTAATAATCTACCGCCCCACTACTGAGAGCGGCAGACTTTTTGAATCGCTATTAGCGACGATTGAAGCGCTTGATGGTTGCAATTGCTGCGCCGAAGCCCGCAATTACCGCACCTGCGATCGAGAAGGAGATTGCCTGACTCTTATCGAGCGTATTCGGGTTCTCCTTTACGGTAACCGTCCAGGTATAGATACCATCTTCGCCGAGGTCGAAGGTTACATGGCAAGTGCCAGCCTTCTTTGCAGTAATCGTGCCGTCTTCGGAAACCGTACAGACATCCTCATTATCACTGCTCCAGGTGCCAGCAGCTGGGTCGACACCATCTGGGAGGTCTGGCTGCTTAGATTCACCGACTTCGAGTTCAAGTGGCGAAGTTGTATTAACTAGCCAAATAATCACATCGCCAGTATCTTCATCGTATGCGTAAACTTCGCAAGTTCCGCCACCCTTGATTGCGGTGATTTCGCCCTTTTCATTAACCGTACAATACTCATCGCCTTCGAGGATACCCCATTCTTCAAAGTCTTCAGGAGTGCGACCGTCACCCAAGTCGGAAGGAGTCTTAGTTTCGCCTTCGCTAATGCTTAACGGTTTGCCATCGGTAATATTGTAATCCGGTTCTTCTACTGAGACTTCGTAATCGCGAATAAAGCTCGAGCTATCGCTAATTCTTATCTTGCAGGTAGTCGAAGCGTCCGTAACTTTAAGGCCAGTAACCGTCATTTCGTTACCATTAATTTCGGCTGAGCAATAATCATCATTCTCAATCGACACAATCTCTGAACCACTAGGAACTGACACCGTAGTCTGCTCACGAAGCTCGACGGAAATCGGATCGCCTTCTTCGACAGGCAAGATAATCACATCATTCTTACCGTCGCCATCGGAATCTTGATCAAGCTCAATCTTGTCATAGCCTGGTGCAGGAGTGACATTTTCGCCATCGGAATAAATACCACCCTTAAGTTCTTCTGCGCCATCTTCAAATCCTACTACTACATACGGAGACGAACAGTATGGGCCAGTACAGAAATTACCGCGAACATTGCCATCGCCATCACGCCAAACACCAGCACTTTGATCGGTACCAACATTTTCCGCGTCAGTAAGATTAAAGCTATCTCGAGTTACGATTGTACCACCAGTAATCTCAAGCGTGCTTGTTGTAGAAGTGCTTTGTCCAGAAGCCTTGAATGCTGCATAGAAATAGTCACTAATGAAGGTTCCACCAGAAATATGCGTTTCCGCATTCTCGGTACCGTTACCAATAACTGCACCCTTAGCCCTAAAAGTACCATCAGAGATATTAAGCGTGCCACTATTCTCAATCATGCCATGTGGCTCGTCATAATATGGACGCCATTCCCCATCATCGTTATAAAAACCGATCGAAGAATGCTCAGGATTATGTCTAAAATTACCGCCCTCGATATTAAGCGTGCCACTATTTTGGATTAAAGCTACATCAAGATTAATGCTGTACTCACTTGAGTAACCACTATATTCGCCAGAATGAATCGTTAGCGTACCGCCGTTATTCGCAATAATGCCACCTGTTGAAGTATTAGGAGACTTGAATGTAACATTCGTAAAGTCCATCGTACCTGTACGATTCAAAATATACGATGAGCTCAAATTGGTCGAATCGAAGTCAATAGTACCACCCTCATTCGTAATGCTTAAACCATACGAACCACCATTAATATTAAAAGTAGCACCTTCGCCTACATATAGTGGTCTAAAGTAATACCTACCAGTTTCACGATACGACCTAATGCCGCCATTGCCAGCAAACGAGACTGTCGAGCCATCAGCAATCCTAAATCTATAATCAAAACGCTCGCCCTCGCTTATAGAATCCTCAAAAGCATAATCGCCGCTATCGATAATAAATTCAACGTCATTAGAACTACGATGAACACTACCAAAGTCTACATAGCAGTTTGTTCCTGTGGGATTGTTAAAGAATGATTCGGGATTTGTTACGGCTACATCAATAGCATTAGCGGACAATAGATGGACCCCATAAAAATAATCTACTTTAGTATTATCACAATCGTAATCCGTTCCGCGAGTCAAATCACTGAACGATGCTGCGCTAGCACTACCAACGGGCAATAATAAACCAGCACCCACTGCCGCCGTAAAACCAGCAATAGCGAGCGCATTTTTAGCTTTTTTGACACCAAAATGCGCCATATTTTTTTACACCTCTCTAGCGAAATAAAGGTTCAAAAAATGTCTTTTTATTTTTTGTTGTTTATGTTTTATTTCGCTTTTTTATTTTGACCTTTTACAATTACTATACTAACATAAGCAATTTTAATAATGCAAGCAAATCATCAAGAAAAACCAAAAATCCCCGCTTGCAACGGGGATAAATGTTGTATATTTTACAATATTGTATTATTTACAACACTATTTATACTGCCAAATAGTTTTCGCGCCATCCAACACCGCAATGCCTTCGCTCGAAAGCTCATCACGCAACTGATCCGCCAAGGCATAATCCTTCATTTCCTTAGCTTTAATGCGGTCCTCAATTCTCTGTTTGTTCTCTTTCGAAATATCCGGCGTTGAAGCTAGCAAATCCAAACCAAAGCATTCGTCCAAAAACTTTATAAAGCTCTCGTTCGGCACGCACTTAGAAAGTTGCACATCCAGCTTTGCCAATGCGCCTGCTGAGTTCAAATTATTGTTCAATTCCGCCTTAATCTCTTCGCGAAGTTCGTTCAAATCTTCCCCCTCGCCCTGCCAGCGCAAAGCTGCAAAATTACGGTAATTCATTAAGCGCTGATGCGCAGCCTGCAAATCCGTAAAAGTAAAGTTACGCTCAGACTGGTAATGCCCCTGCAAAATCCACATCTTAAAATCTATCGGCGTAAAACCTTTCTCTGCTAAATCTGCAAAAGTATAACCATTACCGAGAGACTTCGAAATCTTCTCACCGTCACTCGTAATGAAATTACAATGCAACCAAAAGCGACTAAATTGCTCGCCAAAAGCAGACTCGGATTGAGCAATCTCATTCGTATGGTGTACCATCACATGATCGATACCGCCCGTATGGATATCTAGTGGCTCGCCAAGCTCCTCATGCGCAATCGAAGAACATTCAAGATGCCAGCCAGGATAGCCCCAGCGACCACGATACTGCCAACGCATCGCATGCTTCTCGCCTTCTTTAATCCACTTCCAAACCGCAAAATCTGAAGCATTGCGTTTCTCGTTACTGAACTCAATGCGCGCACCGGCCTTCAAATGATCCAAATCCAAATGCGCAAAATCTGCATACTTCGCAAACTTACTCGTATCAAAATACAAGCCGTCCCCAGTATCGTAAAGATAGCCTTTCTCATCGAGAATATCTACCAACTTCTGCTGCTGCTCAATATATTCAGTTGCTGGGCAAATTTTCGTCGGCTCTAGCAAATTTAACGCGCGAAAATCCTTCAAAAACGCATCGGAATATTTCTTTGCAATATCCCAGACCGAAAGACCTTCACGGCGCGCGCCCTTCTCCATCTTATCTTCGCCTTCATCGGCATCGGAAACAAGATGGCCGACATCTGTCAGGTTCATTACGCGCTTAACATTCCAGCCATTCAGCTGCAAAGTGCGCACTAACAAATCCCAATAAACGTAGCTCGTTAGGTTGCCAATATGCGCAAAACTATACACAGTCGGACCACAAGTATAAAGCTTCACTTCTTTAGGATTCTGCGGAGTGAATTCTTCGAGCTTGCGACTCAATGTATTGTATAGTTTCATAATACCCACATTATACCATAATCTCCCCTGTTGGCTTTTTGCGAAGCATAATCCAGGGTCGACTTTTATAGGCCGTATTTCTCTTTTGTCTCTTGCTCTGCTTTCTGGCCAACTGGAGTACTATTCACTGGCGATCCGTTCGAACGACCGATACCAAGGAAGTTCGCCATCTTCTCACCCATCATCTCTGGACCCTTCTTTGCAACTACGCCAGACATACGCGTGCCGTTTTCGCCAGCAATACGCGAATTGCGCAAACGCTTGCGCGATTCTATCTTATTATCAGTCTTTTTTAGATTCTCGATCGTTGTCTTCGTTTCTTTTTCGTAAGTATGACGTTCATCCATGTTGCGGTAACGCTTCGTCTTGAGCCAATAGAAGATAAAGCCAGGCGTAAAACCAAGCAAGCCAAGCAAGAATGGATTATCCTCGCCGTCCATCTCGAGGCACATTCTAAACCACATCATTGCCAGAACAATGCCGAAAAACTCGATGATGCCAGAGATAATCAAAAGACGAGTCTTATTAATTGGGACGCTACCCATCGTCTCGCCCGTGCGTGCATTTACTGCTACATAATGCAGTAAACCGTTATCCTGCCTATAGCTATAAAGCCAAACTGGAAGATATGCAGATTTCCACTTCGAACCTTTCACGGTCGTTGTTTCGCTTGCCCACTTTTCGCCACGATCATAGAACTCTTTCATATCCAAATACATCTTGTAGCGAGCAATGTCCTCGACCTGAAGCTGAATCTGTTTATCTAATCCACTGACGTTCGTATCGCGCTTCTCGCTAGCATAGCCACGCAAGAAACCCGCATCCCAATCAACACAATTCTCCGTATCAAACGGCATAATAGCATTGATAACATTATTTGTATTCTCTTTAATATTTTGGTTCAATTTATCACTCGAAGCTTCAATCGTTAAGTCATCGACAAGCATATCAAAATCACGCGAAACCGAATAAGCATCCGCATCGTAATAGGTTACACGATGATCGCCCTGCTTAACCGTATATCTACGAACCAAATGCTCTGCTTCGCCACTCAAGGTCGAATGCGCATTCACATCTACGATCATGTATGGCAGATATACGCCCATAATATTCTCGGTCGTAAATTCTTTCTTGAACTGAGGATGCGCAAAGAATTGGCGCTTTTCTACAAACTCACGAATCTTCGCCTCGGCCGTTGTCTTCTCTAGCTTAAATGGCAAAACCATATCTGGCACAGCACCATTCGGCATCTTCTCATTAAGCGAGAAGACATGGCGACACCAGTGACAACGAGCGCTTGTCGCCTCTTCGGCATTAATTACGACCTCTGCGCTACAAGCTGGACATTTAAATGTTAGGATCTCATTTTCGCTCGGAATAATATCGGCAGCACCTTCACCGACGGAACGGCCAGATAATTCTTTTACCCCTCCCTGAGCGTTGACCTCCTTGCCTTTAAATTCAGTCCGACAAAACAAGCACTGTAACATGCCAGTCTTTGGGACTAATTTAACATCAGTCGCCCCACACTTGGGACAGCGGTTTAAACCGTTCTTGTCTCTGTTTTGTAATTCCTCTGCCATTTCACTCCTATTTAATAATCGTAGTCGTAATCAAAGCCGTAATCGTAGTCATAATCGTAGTCGTAATCGTAGTCATAATCATACGAGCTCGAAGAGCCATAGTCGTAGTCATAACTGGAACTCGACGAATCGTAATGACTCGAGCTGCCGCTTCCGCTATGCCCACCAGACATCGCGCCAATGAGCACCATAATAATAAAGAAAATAACAATAAACCAAACGATCGCGCTAAGACCTGAGCCACTCGCCCTATTCGCGACATAATTCGCACCATTGCGGAAACGATTACGTTCCATTGCGTTCATTTGCGAACGGCCAGACGAAGCCGAACCAATTGCGCGCTCGTCGTTACAGCCAGCGATCTTCGAAGATGTTAGACCTCTACGAGTAGAAATGAATTTATCCGTCGCCTTCATCTCGCGGACTTCAGACAAAGTCTCCTTCTCGTGGTAATGACGACTCTTCTCGCCAACATGCGAATTAAAGATAATACCCTTAATCGGAAGGTCGCCAGAAACCTCACCCGTACGCCCATTTACAGCGACATAATAACGGCGCTTATCTTTTTCATTTTCAGTATTTTCGAAGCTATATAGCCAAACTGGTAGATATGCTGCTTTCCAGTTCACGCCCTTAATGCTCAAGTGTTCTCTACGCCAATGAATACCTCGGTCATACTGGGACGCAGACTCCTTCGCCTTGCGACGCGCAATATCTCCACTCTGCAACGCAACAAATTCCTTCATCGCGTCGATATTCGTATCACGCTTCTCGCTTGAGAAACCCCGTAAAAAGCTTGGATTCCAAGCTACCGCATTCTTCGTATCAAACGGCAAAATCGCATTAATAATATTGTTCGAGTTTACCGCAACATCTTGATTCAAACGCTTTTCGGATGATTCGATCGTTAAATCATCAACATAGACATCAAACTCGCGCGAAACACTGTAAACATCAGCAATGCCACCCCCCTTACTAATTTCTGCTTCGCCCTCGAGCGTCATGTGACCTTTAACATCGACAACCCAATATGGGAAATAAACACCCTTGGCATCATCAAGCTTTAGCTTCGCAACTAAAGGAGATTTTTCCTTATACTGCGCCAGCCATTCCTTCATCTTTGCAATCGCATCATCTTTCTTGATGTTGAACGGAAGCAAAATATCCGGCACAGCACCATTCGGAATCTTATGCGAAGCCGTCAAAACATGGCGACACCAGTGACAATTAACGCTCAAATCATCGGCTGTATTTACAACCACTTCTGCATTACAACTTGGACAGCGAAGCGTTACGACAACATCTTGTCCAGGCACAATATTGCTAGCACCAGACGAGACAATATCTCCCTTGATCGTCTTAAAGGTCTTTTCTGGATCATCAGAATTAGACGCGACGTTCTCGAACTCGTGCTTACAATATTTACATCGAAGTTTACCAGTTCCCGTATTCGTAGAAACATCGCTTGCCCCACAATTGGGGCAGCGATGCATCCCGATGGAAACTGATTTAGTATCAGCCATTTTATCCACCGTTATTCATTTAATTATTCAGCAGCTGGAGTTGTGCCTGCGTTTGGATCAACTGGCTGTTCTGGCTGAGCTGGTTGCTGTGGCTGTGCACCTGCAACAGGATTCTCGCCTGCAGGACCATTAAAGACACCGCCCATGCCGGTCATACCAGCGGCCATGCCAACACCAAACATGCTACCTGCGCCACCATTGTTGCCAGCGGCATTGAGACCTTCGGCAATCTGAGTCTGGCTGTAAGCCTGACCAACAGTACCCTGCATGAGCATACCAGTATTGAACTTGTTGATAAGATCGATAGAAGCCTGATCCCAGTCGAGACCGCGAGGTTCGACGCTGGCAACCTTCAAACCGAACTTAGTACCCCATTGGTAAGTTGCTTCAACAGCTTCATCGACAGCCTGAGCGAACTCAACGGTACCGCCCTGGATATCGTCGATAGACTTGCCATTCTTGGTATATGCAGACAAAGCAGCAGCGAGAGAGCCTACGAAACCGCTGAAGAGTGTATCTTGGTTGCTACCATCATCGGTTGCATCCAAATCATAGTAGCTGCGACCCTGACCAGAAACAACGTCTGCAGGAACAAAGTTCTTGACGAAGAGTACTGGGTCAACAATCTGGAGCGAGTAAGTACCATTGCTGGTTACTGCAAGCATTGCATTGTTATAGTTTGCATCCTTGTAGCGGATTGGGTTCTGGGTGCCATACATGAAACCGCCCATAGCCTTGAGGTTGACATAGAAAGCAACCTGCTGGTTACCTGGCTGACCACCGAACTTGAACTGATTCCAGCTCTGGCCAAAGGTGCTTGCGAAGAAACCATCGCTTGCAAAGAGGCTCTTAGCTTCTGGAACGTTCTGAGCACGATATTCATAACCACCGGCTTCAGCGATGACAGCAGTAATACCACCGTTTTCGAGAACTACCAAACAGGTACCTTCTGGAACGAGGAACTTAGAACCGTCAGAAATGATTCCAGCACTTTCCTCACCATCGTTGTTTTCGCTGCCCTTTACAGTATTTGGAACCGCACGAGCGATAGCAACATGGTCAGTCATGTTTGCTGGTGGAACCATGTATTCAAGCCACTGATTTGCGAAGCTCTGAGATAGACCACCTGTGAATGCTTTGATAAAACCCATAGTGTAAGTTTTCTCCTTAAATTTTCTGTCTTATTAATTATATCAAAAAACGCCCTGTTAAATAGGGCGTCCATTTGAGCTAAACTATTTCTTGTTCCAGCGTTCGATAGCGTCAGCAATAACTTCCTGAGCTTTGTCGGTACCGAAGAAACCTTCAACCTTGGTAGTGCCAGGCTTCTTCAAATCCTTGTAGTGATTGAAGTGGAATTCAATCTGCTCAAGCGTACGCTTTGGCAAATCTTCGAGCTTCTCAATTGCATCGCCGTTATTGCGATCGTCTTCGACAACACAGATAATCTTATCGTCAACTTCGCCATCATCGGTGAACTTCATAACGCCAAGAACGCGAGCTTTAAGATAAATACCAGTCGTAAGTGGCTGATCAGTAATAATCAAAGCATCGAGCTCATCGCCATCTTCATCCAAAGTTTGTGGAATGAAACCATAGTTGCATGGCTTCGCAAATGCCATAGGCTCAATGCGATCAAGCATGAAGCAAGCATTCTTGCGGTCCCATTCAATCTTATGATTGCTACCGGTTGGAATTTCAACAACAACGTTAATAGAATTCTTCTTATAATCTCCTGGCTCGAGAATCTTGTTAAAATCTGCCATAGAAAATATAACTCCGTTTATTTTTGTTATTCATATTATAACATAAAGACGCCCCTTTCTATGGGGCGTTCTCTTATTCTATTCCTAGCGGATAGAGACCTCGTAATACCCAATCAGACTCGGTCTTATCGAAGATATATTGATACTTTTCCGAACCATTCTCAACGGTCACATAGACAATATCGTTTGCTTTTTCGTACGAAATCCTCTTTGAAGGCGTCATAGTATCCTTATCCTTACAGTTTAAGGAATAATAACTAATCAAATACATACCCTTCTCTGCATCATAATCGAATTTACCAGTTAGCTCACTACAAATGCTATACGAAACGAAGTCTTCCTCATTTGGCGCCTCGCCAAAAATCTGTTTATAAACTTCAGCTACGCGATCCTTCGAAATTGTCTTCGTAATAGAATCACCGCCCTGCCAACTTTTTTGTGCGGCCACAAAATCCGCCAAATCGCTATTACGAAGATAGGTCATTACGATATGCATGCGCCTCTCGGCACTAAGCTGTTTCCAATGGAAAGAACGCAAATCCAACTTCGAGCTAACAGCATAATCGCCACTCATCTCGTAAGCATCAATCTTATCATCAACCTCGCTTAACAAATACTCATCCGTAACAGCTTCACGAACAACCGTCTTCTCTTCAGCCGCTTCCTCACATTTCAATTTGTCAGAATTATAGGAACCATCGTTCTTTGGCAAAAACATACCAATCGCAATACCGATTCCAAGACCAACAATTCCAATAATCAATGCTGGAACCACCGAGGCGCTTGCCTTCGGGGCTACAGTCGTAGAGCTCTTCTTTTCCTTCTCGCCCATATTTCCCTCTTTATTAAATAATTGTAACATAAGCATTTCTACTCTCGCTACGCACCCCAATTCATTACACTTATGCTATACTAATACATAAGCAATATTCTAATTTTGAACAAGGAGAATTATGGTAAGAATCGCCATTAATGGTTTCGGCCGCATCGGTCGCAATGCCTTCAAGATTGCGTTCGAGCGCAAAGACGTCGAAATCGTGGCTATTAACGACTTAACTGACACGAAGACGCTTGCACATTTGCTCAAGTATGATTCTAACTACGGTACCTGGAACCATGATGTTGCCTACAACGACACTTCTATCATTGTTGACGGCAAAGAAGTTAAGGCATTTGCCGAAAAAGATCCAGCCGCCCTTCCATGGAAAGACAACAACATCGATGTCGTAATCGAATCTACCGGTCTCTTTACCGATCCAGCAAAGGCCCGCGCGCATATCGACGCAGGCGCACGTAAAGTCGTCATCTCTGCCCCAGCTAAGGGCGAAGGCGCAAAGACCATTGTTATGGGCGTCAACGAGGATACTATTACTGTCGAAGACGAAATTCTTTCCAACGCTTCCTGTACAACAAACTGTATCGCGCCAGTCATGAAAGTTCTCGAAGACAATATCGGCATCGAAAAGGCCATGATGACCACCGTTCACAGCTACACCGCCAGCCAAAAGCTTCAGGACGCTCCAGCAAAAGATATCCGCGAAGCTCGCGCTGCCGCAGAAAACATCGTTCCGACCACGACCGGCGCTTCCAAGGCTGCAGCTCTTACAATTCCAAGTTTACAAGGTCACTTCAACGGTCTTTCCGTCCGCGTTCCAACCCCAGTAGTTTCCCTCAGTGACATTACCGCCGTTACTAAGCGCCCAACCAGCGTTGAAGAAATTAACGATCTCTTCAAGAAAGCTGCCGCTGATCCATTCTTCCAGGGCATTCTTGATGCGACCGAAGAAGAACTTGTCTCGATTGATTACCGTGGCAACAGCAATTCATCCATCGTTGATCTCAAACTAACCGACTGTATTGACGGTACGCTCATCAAGGTTGTTGCTTGGTACGACAACGAATGGGGCTACTCAAACCGCCTCGTCGAACTAACTGCCGACTTCGGTAAGATGGGACAAAACCAATAAAATGAAAGTTTACCTCGGCGCCGATCATCGCGGCTTCAATCTGAAAGAAGATATCAAAGCCTGGCTAACGGCCAATGCTATAGATTTCGAAGATTGCGGCAATACGATTTTTGACGCCGAGGATGATTTTCCAGATTTCGCCAAAGCCGTCGCTAAAAGCGTTCTTGCAAATAGCGATAGCTTCGGTATCCTTGCTTGCGGTTCCGCTCAAGGCGTAGCTATGCAAGCAAATCGCTTTAAAGGTATCCGAGCTGCTATCTGCCGCGAAGCAGAAGAGGTTCGCGAAACTCGTAGCCACAACGACGCCAATATCCTCTGCCTTGCTGCAGATAATGCGCCAGATTTTCCAGCACTCATTCAAGCCTTTATTGCGACACCAGCATTAACTGATGAAAAATATCAAAGACGCATTAATAAATTAGACGAAGAATAAAATATGGCAATCACAACAATCGCACCAACAATCCTCACGCAGGATCCAAACGAATATAACGAAATCGTAAAAAAGTACTTCAACTTTGCTAAACGTGTCCATATCGATATTTCCGATGGCACGCTCACAGACAAGAAAACTATCGACGAAACCGCTATCTGGTGGCCAAAAGGCTGGACTGTGGACATCCACATGATAACAGCTAATCCATCAACCCATCTAGATAATCTCATCAAGCTCAAACCAAACCTGACTATCTTCCATGCTGAAGCTAATGAAGATTTAATTCCTATCTTCCAGAAACTACGCGAAGCAGGTATCAAGGTTGGCGTTGCTATTGTTAAAAGTGTCTACCCTGGCAATATTAAGAATATTTTGCAGGAAGCGGATTATGCTCTTATCTTCTCTGGTACTCTTGGCGAATATGGTGGCAAAGCCGAACCGCTTCTCTTCGAAAAAGCCGCTCTTATCCGCGATATTAAATCTTCCATTGAAATTGGCTGGGATGGTGGCGCTAACGAAGAAAATATCCATCTCATTACTCACGCTGGCGTAGATGTTATTAATGTCGGTAGTGCTATCGCCAAAGCCGAAGATGCTGCTGCCGCCTTCAATAAACTCAATAAGCTCACAGAAAAGGAAGAGGCGGTCTAATGGCGCGTATTGTCAGTATTGGTGCCGCCCTGCAAGATGTCTTTTTGCTCGACTCTGACGATTTTGGCACCAACAAGAAAGGCTATTTCAATCAACTCGAACTTGGCACTAAAGTAGATATCGATAAAATCCATTTCAGTACCGGCGGCGGCGCGACCAATGCCGCAACTACCTTTGCTCGTTATGGCCACGAAAGCATCTTTATGGGCTGCATCGCTCAGGATCCAGCCGGCCAAGCCGTTATTGATGTTCTCGACCGCGAGGGCATCGACGCTAGCTATGTCTGCTACACGGATAAAGTTCATACCGGTTACTCTGTTGCCCTATTAACTCCAACTGGCGAACGAACTATTCTTACTTGTCGTGGCGCATCGGCAAAATTTAATCTGCTCAAAGCAAACGACTTAAAGAAAATCCATCCTGATTGGATTTATGTCACTAATATGCGCGGCGATATGAACAAACTTGATGAATTCTTCGCAGTTGCACATCAGAACGGCATCAAGGTAATGTTCAACCCTGGCATGCTTGAATTAAAAAATAAGAAACAATTCCTCGGCCTTCTCTCTGATGTAGATATTCTGTTAGTAAACAAGAAAGAGGCTAAAGAAATCGTTGTCGGTAATAGCCTCAACGAGCTCGCTAGTCGCCTTCATGATATTGTACCAACTACAATTGTGACCGACGGCGCAAATGGCGCAATCGCCTATACTACCGATCAAGCTTTCCGTATTGGCCTTTACGAAGATCAGAAAGTTATAGATAGCACAGGTGCGGGCGACGCCTTTGGTAGTGGCTTCCTCGCTGCATATTCAGCCGGTAAATCATTTAAAGACGCCCTGGTCTTCGCATCAGCCAACTCGACTTCCGTGATTCAGAAAATTGGTAGCAAATCCGGAATCCTAAATAACAGAACAAAACTACACAACATGCCTATGGAGGAAATATTCTAATGGACAAAGCCGTTACTCAGTGGCTCCAACAAATCGCTAAAGAAGAGCTTGATCCAGCCGATGTTGAGCGTTCGCTTCGCTATGCCAAAGATCTCGAGCAAGGTCTTGCTAAAATTCGCACTTTCTCACAAGGCGTCTCGATTTTTGGCTCTGCCCGTCTCGCTGAAAATAGTAAATACTGCAAACTCGCGACTGAGCTTGGCCGCAAGCTCGCCGAAAATGGTCATTCCGTCATTACCGGTGGTGGTCCTGGCATTATGCAAGCTGCCAATAAAGGCTGTTACGAAGCTGGCGGCCGTAGCATTGGCCTTAATATCGAGCTTGCACACGAGCAGCACATTAATCCATATGTCACCGATTCGATGGAATTCCGCTACTTCTTCGCCCGTAAGGTTATGCTAACTTTTGCCAGTAAAGCTTACGTCTTCTTCCCTGGTGGTTTTGGCACCATGGACGAATTTAGTGAGATTCTCATCCTTATGCAAGAAGGCAAGATGCCACGCATGCCAATGTTCCTCATTGGTAAAAGTTTCTGGAAACCACTCGATCGTTGGTATGGCGAAAAAATGGAACGCCAAATGAAAACTATCGCAAAGGGCGATCGCAAGATTTATACCATCACGGACGATGTCGATGAAGTTGTTAAAGCTGCAAACCGTATTGGTCACCCAAGTATCTACGACAACATCTACAACAACTTCTCTAGTAAAAAATCTACGATTTAATTCTAAAAAAATAGCCGCAAGGCTATTTTTTAATTACTTTCCGCAGGAGTATCAAAATCACTAATTAACCCCATTACTATTGCCGCCAAGCTTACCATCGCATATACAATAATCCTGCTAAAAATCTCAAAGCGCATTTTTATTTCTTCCTTTTTTATTAATCAGTAATTAGACAAAACTTAAAACTCATACGGCCAAGCTCCGTCTTGCTTTTTTCAATCTTTCCCATATTCTCTTCAGAAGCCGTCCTCTTCATGCGAGATGCGATCATCTCTAAAAATACACTATGATAATATTTTCTACTCTTACGCTTCAGGCACCCCTCAGGCTTCATTGTCCGCACAAACACTTCCTTATACGCCTTATTTTTTGAAAGAATCGCACGCGCGTGCGCTGAAATATTTTGTTGACTGACGCCCAGTATTCGCGCCATTGCTTTTTGAGTTAACCAAGTATTGAGTCCTAAACTATTTTCCATTTCAAAAAACGATACACGACCGGCAACAATCACGCAAACATAAGTATGATTATTTTCCGCCATAACAGATTAAAAAATGTGCTAGATTTTTATATCTAGCACAAGCTTTATTAAAAACGATCTTCGAATTTACAAATTACTTAACGACCACACCGTTGCTACCAAAAACATCAATCAATTCTTTCATCAGCAAATCAGTCGGTTCGCACTTGAATGGCATGCGCATCGCTTTCTTTTCCGGACCAATAACCAAAATAACTTCAGACAAACCAGGGCTATTCTTGCAAGAAGCCTTCAAATCCATCAATGCCTTCGTGTCGGACGGATCCATCACGCGTACATAAACCTTCTTCGGCTTTACAGGCTGATACAAATTGTTGCTCTCCGAAGTTCTAAAATGCGTTACGGGTTTCTCGCCACCACGGCGTGGACCACCGCCACCACTTCTTGGCGCTCCCGAACTTTTTCTTGGCGCAGACGGCTTGCTTTCCTTACCTTCTTCGCCTTCCTTCTTCTCTTTCTTCTGCCAGCGCGGCTCCTGTTTTACGCCTTTAGTCGGGACTTCAAGCTTCGCACCTGTCGATTCATAAGAATCCAATTCTTCATCAGTGATTAGCTCGATTTCCGAAGCATTAATCTTCGCCTCGTCCGTCAAATTGCCATCACGGTCAGTTGCATTAACCTTGCCGGTCACCTTAATAACTGCATCGGCAACGAGCATCTGGCCAACCGTTTCATAAGTTCTCGGGAAGACCGTAATCTCAATCTCGCCGCTCTTATCCTCAATCTTAATAAAGGCCATCTTCGAACCGCTCTTCGTCACAATTGTACGAGTTGCCGTAATGATGCCGCCAACAATCACGGTCGCACCATCAATTGTCGGCTTAATTTCACCCATCGGCATGCACTGCTCTTCAAAATACTTATCGTACTTATCCAATGGATGCGCGGAAATATAGAGACCCATCAGTTCGCGCTCCCAGAGCAACTGTTCCTTATCGGTGTATTGCGAAGGCGCCTTCTTCATTTCTGGAACCGGGATCTCTGCCGCATCGCCCATCATGCCAAACAAATCCGTCTGGCCCGAATTAGCATCTTTCTGGCATTTGTTCGCGTAAGCCTGAATCGCTTCCAAGTTGTAAAGCAAATCCGAGCGCGTATAACCAAAACTATCAAACACACCACATTTGATCGAGGATTCCCAGCTCTTCTTGTTAAACTTCGTCGCTGGCACACGTTTTGCAAAATCAAAAATCGTCTCAAAGCGACCATTCGCATCACGCTCCGCAATTACATCTTCAGCCAACGCCTTACCCATACCCTTAATGGCCGCCAAGCCAAAGCGAATCGTCTTCGTCTGCCCCACAATACCAAAGTCTGCGTAAGATTCGTTTATATCTGGGCCGAGTACCTTCATACCCATGCGCTTGCATTCGGTCATCTCAATCGTCAGACGTTCAGTCCAACGCATATCCGAAGTCATCAAAGCCGCCATATATGCATCTGGATAATGCGTCTTTAACCATGCTGTCCAATAAGCCACCAAAGCATAGCATGCCGCGTGAGACTTATTGAAACAGTAGTTAGCGAATTCTAGTAGCTGATCCCAGAACGTATTCGCAATCTCTTCAGTCGCACCACCAATCTTCACTGCACCCTCAATGAACTGCGGTTTCACCTTGTTCATGAGGTCAATCTTCTTCTTGCCGACCGCCTTACGCAGTGTATCTGCCTGACCGCCAGTAAAACCGCACCATTCCTTGGATGCCTGCATGAACTGCTCCTGGTAAATCAAAATACCATAGGTGCTCTTCAAGGAATTCTCAAGACCTGGATGAAGATAAGTAATCGGCTCTTCGCCATGGCGACGCTTAATAAAGCTCGGGATGAACTGCATCGGGCCCGGACGATAAAGCGCATTCATAGCAATCAAATCCGCAAACTCAGTCGGCTTAAGCTCGCGCAAATACTTCTTCATGCCGCCAGATTCAAACTGGAAGACGCCCGTCGTATCGCCACGCTGGAACAACTTATAAACTTCAGGATCGTCGGTCGAAAGGTCGTTCATTACAATTACCTGACCATACACCTTCTTGATCATACGAAGGGCTTGCTGAATCACTGAAAGGTTAGATAGACCCAAAAAGTCCATCTTAAGTAGACCAATTTCCTCAACCGTCGGACCAGGATATTGCGTCGTCAAAGGCCCCTTGGCCGAAACTTCCATCGGCATATATTTCACAATATCGTCCGGTGCAATCACGACACCACAAGCATGCACACCGTGGCCGCGAATCGTACCCTCAAGGCGCATCGCAAGATCAATCACTTCCTTACAAGTCGGATTATTCTCGTATTCCGTCTTGAGATCACCTTCCTTGATTGCATCCTTTAGCTTCACTGCGTGACCCATAATCGGATCCGGCACCAACTTCGCAATCCTATCCGCCTCCGCATAAGGCACATCAAGCACGCGCGCAACGTCACGTACAGCGTTCTTTGACATCATCTTACCAAACGTCACAATGTTCGCCACGCGTGGCTTGCCGTACTTTTCCGTACAGTATTCAATCACCTCATCACGACGCGTATCCTGGATATCGGTATCAATATCCGGCATGGAAATACGGTCAGGATTCAAGAAACGCTCGAAGAGCAAATCATAATCAAGCGGGTTAACCTCAGTAATATGAATCGCATACGCCAACAACGCACCTGCCGCCGAACCACGCCCTGGACCATAAATAATACCTTGACGCTTGCCCCAGTTAATAAAGTCCTGAACGATCAAGAAGTAACCGTTGTAACCCATATTATCCACAACACTTAGCTCGTAATCGATGCGCTCAAGCACTTCCTTTGGTAGCTGCGGACGAATCTCCTCTACGCTGTGTTTTTGCGCCTCTTCTGGCGTGTAAATCTTATAACGCTCAGCCAAACCGCGGAAAACCATATCGTCGAGATATTCCTTCTCTGTCTGACCTGTATCAATTGGAAACTTTGGAATCAAAATGCGACCAAGCTCGAGCTTCGTCGTACAACGTTCAGCAATGATACGCGTATTAAGAACTGCCTCTGGACAAGTCTTGCCCCAGCGCTCAATCACATCAAGCGGCGGAATAACATTCAACTGGAAACCAGCCAAACTCATACGGTTCGTGTCAGAAAGCTTCGAGCCCGTACCGATACAAAGCAAAGCCTCATGCGCTGGCTCATCCTCCACCTTCAAATAGTGCGCATCGCAAGTCACGACTAGCGGAATCTTAAACTCGTCAGAAAACTTCATTAACGCTTCGTTGACAGCATTCTGCTCGTCCCAATGCGTTGGCGATTCTGGATGACCATGATCCTGCATCTCTAGATAGAAACGGTCGCCGTAAGTCTCCTTGTACCACTTAATCATCTCGCGAGCGCGATCCATATCGTTGTTGCGAATCGCGTCAGAAATTTCACTACCAATACAGCCTGAACAACAAATTACACCCTCGGAATACTTGCGCATCGCATCATGATCAGTACGCGGTTTGTAATACTTACCAATAATCTCAGCATCGGTCAAAAGACGACAAAGATTCTCGAAACCCTTATCATTCATTGCAAGCAAAGTAATATGAAAACGCTTCTTATCGTAAGCCGGATCACGATCTTCCATCTTGCGCGCAGCGACATAAGCCTCAAGACCAAGAATACCCTTAATGCCGGCACTGTCGCAAAGCTTATAAAGCTCAACCAAACCACACATTGTGCCGTGGTCGGTCACCGCGACCGCTTCCATTCCCTGATCTTTTACAAAATCTACAAGTTCATCGACCTTCGTCAAACCATCAAGCAAGGAATAATGAGTGTGGTTATGCAAGTGAACAAAATCTTTTGCCACCAACTGGTAATCTTTTGGCATTTCGCCACGAAGCAAACCAATCTTACCCTCCGCCAAGATCTTCTGTTCAATGGTCAATTCTTTCTCTACCACCTCATCACCGGCCGCCTCCGCGACCTTCTTTGCCTCCTCTGCCATAACTAATTCCTATTTTAGCACAAAAACCACACCGTTTACCTCTTTGAAACACTCCTCTTACGCTTGCTCGTATCTTAAAACACCGATACAATTATCCCGTGACAACCCGTGCAGTCACGTACTTTTCCATGCTACACTTGAATCTGAAAGGAGATGCTTCTGAATGAGCAAAGCTGACGAAAAATTTGTACAGATGTGCAAGGACATTATTGAACACGGCACATCATCCGAGGGCGAAAAGGTCCGTCCCGTCTGGGAAGACACCGGAGAACCCGCACATACGACCAAACTCTTTGGCGTCGCCAACAAATACGACCTGCGTGAAGAATTCCCCGCACTTACCCTCCGCAAAACCGGCATCAAATCGGCAGTACAAGAAATGCTGTGGATTTGGCAGCAACACTCAAACAACATCCACGACCTCGGTCTCCACATCTGGGACGCTTGGGCAGACGAAGATGGTGGCCTCGGCAAAACCTACGGCTATCAGCATGGTCTGAAATTCAAATACCCCGAAGGCGAAATGACCCAGATCGACCACATTCTCTGGACACTCAAAAACAATCCGTTCGATCGTCACATGGTTGCTACAATGTACAACCCTCGTGACCTTCATGCAATGAACCTCCAGCCTTGTCTTCACACCGTTACTTTCAATGTTACGAAGGATAAGCATGGCAACAAGGTTCTTAACTGTATGCTCGATCAGCGCAGCAATGACGTTCTTGCCGCTAACAACTGGAACCTCGTTCAGTACTGCGTTCTCACGATGATGCTTGCTCAGGTTTCTGACATGATCGCCGGCGAAGTGCTTCACACAATCGCCGATGCTCACATCTACGATCGCCACATCGAGCAGATCAAAGAGCTCATCGAACGCAAGCAGTACCCTGCACCAAAGGTCCATCTCAATCCTGATATTACAGATTTCTACGACTTCAAACCGGAAGACGTCATTATCGAGGACTATACGACCGGCGAACAAATGAAATTCCCTGTCGCAGTGTAAGGTGATGTCTATGAAAGCTATTGTTTGCGTAGACAAGAATTGGGCCATCGGCAAAAACGGCGACCTGCTCTTCCATATCAGTGAAGACATGAAGAACTTCAGGAAGCTTACGACCGGCCACTCAATCGTTTATGGTCGCAAGACTCTTGAGACCTTCCCTGGTTGCAAACCGTTGCCGAACCGCGAGAACTACCTCCTAACCCGAGATCAAAACTACAAGGTCGAAGGAGCCTTCGTGGTCCACTCAATCGAAGAAATACCGGACATTCCAGACCTCATCGTCATTGGTGGCGCTAGCGTTTATGAGCAGCTAATCAATTACTGCAGCTCAGCTATTGTCACTCTTGTCGACGAAGAAGTTGAAGGAGCCGATGCCTTCTTCCCTAACCTTAGCGAAAAAGAAGGCTGGCTCAAACAAAAAGTCGGCCCATGGCAAACCAGCAAGGATGGCTACAAGTTCCGCTTCGAAGAATGGCTCAACTTGGACAAATTCAAGATGTAAGCAAATCCCCCGATTCGTTCGGGGGATTTTTATTTCGCAATTCTCAGATAGTAAAATCTTTCAACATTACCAAAGCGCCCAGCCACTTCATTGTCTTTTTTCGCTACAATAAAGAATCCTCTATCTTTTAGCCACGCTTCAAAACCAACAATAATCTCGCGGCGCATCTTATTATTCTTCAAAACACCACGTCGTAACATGTAATCTGGCGCCTCAAACTGCGGCTTCAACATCACCAAGAATTCCGTATCACGCTTACAAAGATTCTTGCGCGCATATGCCAAAACCTTACGCAAGCTCACAAAGCTCACATCCGCTAAAACTACATCCGGCTTCTCTTCAGGAATAAACTCGAAAATGTCCTGCTTTTCATGCAGCTCAATCCTCGGATCAAAACACAGCGGCGCCTTCATCTGTTTAGTGCCCTTCTCGACCGCAATCACCTTAGCGGCGCCTTGTCTCAAAGCAAACTCCGTAAAGCCGCCCGTGCTCGAGCCAATATCCAAAACTAGCTTGCCACGCAAATCTGCGCCAAACTCGCGAAACGCCCCCTCAATCTTATATTCTGCTCTTCCTACTACGTCTGCCATTATTTGCTTTTCATTATAGCAAGAAGTGGCTTGGAAGATTTCCTAATTTCTATCTTGGAAACATTTTCTAGCTGCGAATACTCGCCCTCGGCCTGAATCATTACATTTGCCGGACGATTGAACTTCAAAACATCATAATCGCTCTTCTCGGAAGGAATCTTCTTGAAAACAGATTTCAGCATAAAGCCAATCATCTTCCAAAAACGAGTCAGCTCACCAGTCGTACTCAAAAACTCCGTCCGATTAGCCAGCATCCGCTCACCCTTCATAATCTTCGCCACGCTCGGGCTATTAATTGCCATATAATCCGAGGTACCAGTCTTATCTATTGAATCACCCGAAGCATCGCCCAAGTTATAGCTCTGCAAGAAAATTCTCTTATGATTCTTTAGCCACCATGTAGCCAAACTGAACAGGCTATAAACAATCTTTCTGCCGCCCTTACGCAAAACCTTTCGCGTCTTCGGCTCATCGAAAACCGCGCAGGCATCAGCAAACATACCAACTGTCACATAGCACATCGCAAAACGCCAATGTTTCCCATCGACTACACAGCGAAGCGGCCATACCTCATGAGCATTCGCATTAATAATTTCATCAAACTTCAGATTACCGAAACACCTTGCCACATCATTAAAGTTGCCGTACCCCGTCACGCCAATACGCACATTCTTAGCCGGCGCCATCATTACGCCATTAATCGCAATCGTCGCCGTACCATCGCCGCCCGCCGCAATCACTAAGTCATCGTCAACCAAGTACTTAGCTAATCTTCTCGCATTATCTTCTGGCGAAGTCTGAGCAATCTCAAACTTCCCGATCATCCAGCCACTCAAATGCCTTGCCGGCTCAATGACATCTTCCTCGACCTGCTTATAGTGCGAGCTGCGCGAATTATATACGATAACTAATCTTCTCATCTTATTTTTCTTCAGCAAAGCGCTTTTTCAATTCTTCAATCTTATCATAGAAAGACAAGAGTTCCTCGTTCGAAGCGCCAAAGAGCTGATCGGACTTAATGCTCGAATACTTCTCTTTTAACGCCCTATATTTATCGTCAACCGTGCTGTAATCTGCTACAAAATCTGTATCATCGGCATTCGCGACATACTTTTCGCTAAAGGCGTCAACCGCCGCCCTATAATCAGACAAATCATTCGCAAGAGTTTGCAAATATGCGTTCGACGAACTCTTCATCTCGGATAAAGTATCATTGCTTATGCCAGCAATATCCTGAGATTCTTTCACGAACTTAACAATAATCGCCGTCGAATCAGCACTAAGCTTCAGTTTGTCGTAGCCCGCAACTATGGCATCGCAATCGCTCTTAAACTTTGTCGCACAAGCCTTATCCGACTGCAAATCCTTCACTTCACTCTCAAGCTCGTACGCCTTTTCCGAATATTCATTCAATTTAGACTCATCGAACTTAGAATAATCCGTAACTTGACCGTTCAGTACCTCGGCTACAATATCCTTCGAAGCCAAAAGCTTATCCGCTTTCTCGATTGCACCAGAATAATTAGCCCCAGATGTTGTAAAAAGTACAACAAATACAATCACTAATGAAGCGAGGAAAGCACCGCCAAGAATCAATGTTCTCTTCTTCATGCTAAACACCTCTCGTCCATAGTTCATCACCTAGCGGCCAAGGATTTGCCCAACACCCACGCAAATCTATCGATTGCTGCATCATAATCGGCGCTAAATCATTCACTCCGCAAGTCGTTATATGATCATGACCGAGCCAATGGCCCGTCTCGTGATTCATTACCATCCTACGGTAGTCCAATAGACTAGCATCAACTTCGTTATAGCTATCAGTTGCGCCCGTCCAGCGATCGTCATTAATAATCACATAGGGCTTAACTGTACAACTCCATTCGTCAGAACAGCCAGTCGGCGAAAAATTCACAACTTCTTCCGGAGAAGCCAAAACCACATGCAGCTGACCGCCACTCTCGACATACTCAAACTTAATCCCTGCCCTGCGCCAACCACGCGGGTCAAGATAAATCTCTTCGGTTAAATCTCGAAATTCCTGCAAATCGCCAGACACCTCGCCACGACTGGAAACATCCCAAGTAATCACTTTTGTTGGCGCACCATAAAGCTCGTTGCTAGCCTCCGTCAACTTCTCTTGGCTAGCTAAAAGCTCGGCAGACATTGCCAAAGCTAAAGCATCTCCAAACATATTACCTCACACAATTAACTAATAACTATTTTATCACGAAAGGACTATTCGGCCTTCCAGCCAAAGACATGCAAAAAGCGCTGCTTCAAGCTTGGTTTTTGCGCAAAATCTTCAACCTTCACACTCGTAGAATAGCTTGTCTCACGCATATTTAAAGTCATCGTTTTGGACTCCATATCCAGATCGTAAGAGATCTCTGAAACAGCTACACCAGAAATATCGCCCTCCGTCATAACCGGTATTTCACCCAACCACCAGCTAGAATAATGCGCCACTTTCTCATTAGCTCTTACGAGCTCGCGCACTGTTATCGCCTCGCGAGCTTTAGAGACAACTTCCTCAGTTTCGTCAAAAGAAGTATTCCTGTCAGGTGAACCCAACATCGCAATCGTTACTAACTCATTACCTTCCTTGTAACCAGACACTAAACAATAGCCCGACTCGTCGCCAATATATCCAGTCTTAATGCCAAGCATTCCATTCTCTCCGACTAGTCTATTAGTATTCACAAGCTTCCCTGCAACCGGAATCTCAAGCTCCTTCGTATTTACGATCTCTGCTAGGACAGGTTGCTTCAAAACCGCCTCGCCAATTAAGGCCAAGTCACTCGCCGTCGAAGTTGTGCTTAAATCAAAACCGCTCGCATCCACCCCGATAGTCGTATTTGTAGCACCAAGTCGCTTTACCATTTCATTGGCATATTCGGCATACGTTTCAAGCGAACCAAAAGCCCAAATCGCTAAACCGTCAGCCATATTGTTACTAGAAACTATCAAAGCCGAAGCCAGCGCATCATACTCTGAGATTTCCTCGCCCTGCACAACTTTGCTATTCGAGCCATTATGTGAAATATACCAAGAATAACGTTCGTATTGTTCCGCATTAATCGTAATCGTCTCGCCTTTAGAGCCTAACTCAAACGGTTTCACTTCCATCACAGCAAGCGCCATAATCATCTTTGCCGTACTGGCCGTCGGAGCAACAACTTCCCCATTCTTATTCGCTACGGTCTTGCCATTTAGAGAAACCGCCCAGCGCTCACTCGCGGAATCAAAATCAATACCAGAATACTCTATCGTAGGAGCCACATAATCAAAAGAAAAATCTATCGATGTATCAACTGTTGTCATTTTTACAATAATAAACAATGCAAAAACGCCCAAAACAGCCGCCGCGCAGCACAAAAAGAAACCTAAATGATGACCTCTTCGCATTTCATATTAATCATAGCATAAGCGAAGAGATGGGGATATAAACAATGCGCCGTCGTTCTCGCTTCGCTCGAACCGGGCATTGGACGAACCCCACTGAGCTTCTCACCACATGCTCTCCGCCAGAAACAAAAATAGGCCTCACGGCCATTTTTATTCCTGGCGGAGAGATGGGGATTCGAACCCCAGATACGGTTGCCCGCATACACGCTTTCCAAGCGTGCTCCTTAAACCACTCGGACACCTCTCCAGCTCTTGATTCTCCAATTATACCATAAAATCATCGTTTTGCTCTACCCCCTCTAAAAACTAAAAACAAGCAAAATTCCCCGCAAAATACCAAATAAAAACGGTATAATAATTAATAGTTTATATACTAAATTAATACGAATAAGCGAGCAATGTCGAAACGAGAAAATGATACCATTATCGAGCTTAGGTCTGTCTCGAAAAGCTATGGGTTGGGCGACGCCGAATCGAAAGCCCTTAATAAGTTTGATTTAACTGTAAAGCGCGGCGAATTCATCATGATCATGGGCCCGTCCGGTTGTGGCAAAACCACCCTTCTAAATGTCCTTGGTCTTCTAGACAAGCCAACGAAAGGCGAATTTCTCCTTCATGGTAAAAATGTCAGCAAAATTTCCGCACGCAAGAAAGCACACTTCCGCGCAAAGGAAATTGGTTTCATCTTCCAGAACTTCAACCTTATCCCTACCCTTTCCGTTATCGAAAATGTTGCATTGCCACTGATCTACAACGGTGTTTCAAAAACTCGCCGTCTCAAAGCCGCAGACAACATTCTCGAACATTTTCACTTGCATCAACGCGAATACTACATGCCTTACCAGCTCTCTGGTGGCCAGCAACAACGCGTTGCAATTGCTCGCAGCTTGATTACCAAGCCTTCTATCATTCTCGCAGATGAGCCAACCGGCAACCTCGACAGCCGCTCTAGCCACATTATCATGGAAGAGCTTCGCGACATTCACTCGCAAGGCAACACCATCATCATGGTAACTCACAACCCAGAACTTACCGCTTACGCAACTCGCGTTATTAACATGCTTGACGGTAGTATCGATACAGATATCAAGACTGTTGCCGACCACAACCTACCTCGTGGCGGAATCAGCACCGAAAAGATCAATGTTCGCGTTCTTTCAAGGAAGAAACCACCGGAAATCTCCATCGAATCTCAAACTCCAGTAGTTGTAAGCGGCGACAAAATCAGCATCAGTACAGCGGAAGAAGAAAAGCCTGAAGAAAAAGCCGAGAAAAAGCCAAAAGCCAAAGTCGAAGCCGAGTCACTAACCGAAAAATCCGAAAAGAAACCACTCAAACGCGAACTTCACAACAGTCCATACATCGCCAAGCCAGCATCCGCTAAAGATGCACCGAAGCCAGGCAAGGACAACAAAAAGAAAGAGGAAAAGAAACCTCGCAAACGCGGATTCGTCAAATTCAGTAGCTTAACAGAAAAGATTAAGAATAATATTCCAAAGATTAAGAAGCCAGGCAAAAAGTCCAAAGACGACAAAAAGGAAGACAAGAAAGCCGACGAGAAAATAGACGATAAAGCCAAAGAAACTAAGAAGAAAGGAAAGGAGTAAAGATGGCACTATTAATCAACACTCACTTCCGCTTGGCTAAAGAAAGCTTACATCGCAATCGTGGCCGCACCTTCCTTAGCGCACTTGGTATCGCAATTGGCGTCGCCTCAATTGTCCTCATCCTTTCCCTCACTGGCGGCATCAATAAGCTCATCAGCGCAAATGATGGCAAAGATAATGCAAACTTGATTCTCGTTCGTCCATCAACCGGCAAAGATATTACCAAGAGCCTCGTCGATGAACTCAGCGAAAATAATCAATACACCAAATCGAACCTTACTCTCGAAGATGTAGAAAACATCAAGAAAACCGAAAATGTCGCTAACGTAGCTCCAATCGCTATCTCTAGCGCACCGATCATTACCAACGAAAAAAGTCACGGCCCATTCAATGTCGTAGCAAGCAACCTGGACATCTTTAATGTAATCAATCTTCCACTTTATAGCGGCGAATACATTAACGAAAAGATGCCAGAAAATTCCTGCTTAATCGGCTACGATACTGCAATGACTATCTTTGGCGGCCCAGAAGCACTTACTCAGACTCTTATCTATAACGGTCAACGCTTCATCGTCATGGGTGTTCTCGAAAAGCAGGACGAACCAATCAACTACAACGGCGTCGATTTCGATAACTCCGTTATCATGAATATTAATTACGCCAAGACCTTCGAGACATCGATTCAGATTCAGCAAATTAACATCCGTACAGCAACCACCGGTTCCGTAAATGATACCGCAGCTGTTATTAAGTCCGAACTAACCAAGGCCAAGGGCGAAAACTCCGTCCAGGTCGTAACTGGCAACGAAGATCTCCATCCCGCTGGTTCCCTCCTCTCGATTGTTTCCACGATGCTTACTATCGTTGCAGGCATCTCGATCATCGTCGGTGGCGTCGGCATCATGAACATCATGCTTGTTTCGGTTTCTGAACGCACGCGTGAAATCGGTATCCGCAAAGCTGTTGGTGCAACCGCAAGCAACATCTTGATGCAATTCCTCTTCGAATCTACCATCTTGAGCATCTTCGGCGGCATCATGGGATTTGCTCTTGGCTATGCAGGCGCATTTCTCATTCAGCTCGTAACTCCGTTCGCTCCACATATCTCATGGGAAATCGTCGGAATTACCGCAGCCGTTTCTCTAATTACTGGCGTATTCTTCGGTCTTTATCCAGCTATCAAAGCCGCAAACAAAGACCCAATCGTATCGCTCAAGTTCTATAGATAAACCAATCAGACTCGTCGCAAGGCGAGTCTTTTTGTTGCCTTCAAAAAACTCCCCTTAATGGGGAGCTTTTATTGGATTTATTTTTTGCCGTAAAGCGTCCTCGGTAGGAAGCCAACTCTCTGAAGATACACAACGCTATTCAAAGCTTTCATGTCTCCGCTCAGACCACTCGTTCCTCCTTCTAATACACTACGACGGGTAACTTCAGGAAGCCCACTCCAAACCTGGATATGTTTCATTGTTTCGACAGCGAACGCCTCCTCGCCACCAGCACGACTAATACTCAGCTTGATATCTGGCACATCTTTCATTCTGGTCAGTAGCTCATCGTTCGTCTTCGGCATATTTCCAGGCGCATATTCCGCAACCAACTCATCAACTGTCGGCTTCTTCTCACTATCAGGCTCAGCCGTTGGCTCATCATTAGCTCCACCACCAGTTTCAGCATTAGGGGCGCCGTGCGGTTCACCATCAGCACCAGAGCCCGAACCTCCACCAGCACTCGAACCAGGTTTAGGCTGCGCACCGGCCCCAGGTTTTGAACTAGAAGCAGCACCTGCACCCTTCTTAGCACCATAGAATACAGCAGCATAAAGTTTATTAAGCTTGTCGGGGCTCAACTTAGCAAAACGCTCCTCGAGCTCCGCAGGCGTCAGGCTCGCGCTAAGCTTGATCTTATTATCGGGATCTTTATTGTACTCCTCCATGGTCTTCTGCATCATGTCAGAGCGGCGAAGTTCCTCGACCATATACTTACGATCAGCCTCCAAACGCGCATCAGCATCAAACATATCCATATAGCGAGCCATCGCCTCGCGCTGTTTCTCGATCGGAGCAGCAAAGAAGCTATCTTCTGGCCATTTCTCACTCTTAGCGCCGCCGTAGACTTCGTGGAACCATTCGCCAAAGGTCATCTTCCTCAATGTCTCAAGCCTCTCAGGAGAAGTGTTAGCTTCACCGTTGCCTTCTGCTCTCTTTCCATAAGCTTCAAGCTGAGACTTTAGATCCTTCAAGGCGCCCACTTCCATGCCATTAAGAGCCTGTTCGATAGCCTCAAGCGATGGCAAAGAACCGTCAGCCCCCATCAAACCAAGCTTATTTACAACGAAGGAAATCTGTGTCTTATCTACCGGCATTAAATCTTTTACAAGCTGAGCTTTCTCTTTCGCTTCTCGGCTCTCAGCACCAGCTTCTCCGACAGCACCAGGGTCACCGCCCTTTATAGATTCCATATAAGAAATCACTTCTTTGAACTGTTCTTCGCTATATTTTTTACAAATTTCACCAAGATCCAATGTTTTTAAATCTTCTTTATAGGCCGCAAGCCAAGAGAACTTAGCTCTTACCTGTTTCCGTTCGGAAGAAGAAAGGCTATTATAATCACCTGCAAATTTGTAGGTATATTCCGTTACCCTCAAATAGAGTTCCAACTGTTCCGTAGGAATATTCCATTGCTCTGCATACTCTCGAAACCCAGGAAAATACTTTTCTAATCCAGCTAAAGTCTTCTCGCGTCGCGCCAATTCTTCAGGACTACGACCTCCCTCGCCAGTCGAACCTTCAGGTTTCTTCCTAAACTCCTCAAGCTTACTCTTTAGCGCGCTTAACTTAGCAATATCCGAGACCTCAAGCGCCTTGTTAATATCTTCAATAGTAGCATTCTCACCATCCAAACCAAGTTGATCAGCAACGAAAACTATTTCACTCTTAGTAGTTGGAGTCAAAGCCTCAATCAGCGAAGCTTTTTCTTTAGCTTCCTGATCCTCTGCGCCAGATTCACTATTCTCCATCGCTTCAGGCTTAGCCGACTCAGGATTATTCTTATCTGGCTCTAATGAAGGCTCGCTTGCACCCGAAGCAATCGGAAAACCAGCATCGTGCAGTTTCTTAGCAATGGATTTCAGCAAATCTAAACCTATCTTAGTTAAACGGAGTGAGCCACGGAAATTCACAAAATCCCTATATTCATTCTCTAATCCGGACTCTATAATCTTATTCCAGACTTCACTAGTAATCGTATCACTAAGACTAGTCAAGCCTAAAAGTCCACTAATCTCTTCCGTACAATCCGCAATATGAAGTACACGTTCAAGATCAGCCTTACTATAATTAAAATCCCTTATATACTCAGCAACAGTCTTCTTGCCGCCGTAATCAGCATCTAGCCACTCGCTTGAGCCTACGCGTTTTGCTAATTCCTCATAATCTAAATCTTCATATCTGGGCTCAACAGAAGCAGCCTCCCCACTATCACCAGACGTTTCTTCGCTCGCCGCAGCCTTCTCGGGAGACTCATCAGATTCTGGGCCTTGAGCCATCTTTAACACTGCCTCCAGATCATCAGTACTTGAATTCTTCATGAATTCGACGAGATTAAATTCTCCATCCGATATTCCAGTAAAAGCACGATAAGCTTTATATAGATTAGCCTGATCTACAAGGTATAAATCATAAACAACCTTAGATCGTCTTACGACCTTCTTCTTCTCATCATCATCCAAGCCCCTTATGTAATCACGGACAGAATCAATAGACAAAGTGCCACCGTCAAGCCCCTTAATTTGGCCAGAAAAGAAATGCTTAGATTCCCTACCATGAAATATCTCTTGAACTGCCGCTTCAAGCTCGTCGCTCCAACCTTCAAGCTGCTCAGAATCGCTGCCCTGATTCGCCTCGACGCCACCATCATTATTGGAAGAATCGTTTTCAAGAATAGGCGTCTCGCCCATATCCTGCCACTCAGCGCCATTATCTCCGGCATTGTCGCTAGGAGGAAAATCACCACCAACTCTCATTCATTAATACCTCTCTTACTTACCTATAATTTTACCATAAAACCACAAGCTTCTTCTCCTGGCAAAAAGCCAAAAATATGGTATACTATATTAAATGAAAATCTTGGGAATTGAGACCTCTTGTGACGAGACCGCCGCATCCGTCGTTGAAGACGGTGCGACTGTTCTTTCTAATGTCGTAAATTCCCAAATCGATATCCATGCCGAATATGGCGGTGTCATTCCGGAAGTTGCCGCCCGCTCACACATCGAAGTTGTTCTGCCGGTCATTAAACAAGCACTTAAGGACGCAAACTGCACTCTCGACCAGAATGCCGAAAACAAAATTGACGCAATCGCCGTTACGCATACACCCGGTCTCGTTGGTTCACTCCTGATCGGCACCCTTACCGCTCGCACGATGGCAGCATTGAACAATATCCCGTTCTACCCAACTCATCATCTTAAATCCCACATCTACGCTAACTGGCTTACTGGCTACCAGCCAACCTTCCCTATCCTTGCCCTCGTTGTTTCCGGCGGTCACACTCAAATCATCTATATGGAACGCCACGACGATTTCCATATCATAGGTACCACGCGCGACGACGCAATCGGCGAAGTCTTCGACAAAGTCGCCAAAATCCTCGGCCTCCTCTACCCAGGCGGCCCAAACATTGCTAAGAAAGCCAAGCAAGGCGATCCAAATAAGTACTCACTACCAATTCCTAGGGTTGATGGCTTAGATTTCTCCTTCAGTGGCCTAAAGACGGCTGTTTTGCGCGCAATCCAAAAAGAACTAGGCGTTCCAATCACTACGCCAAGCTACAAACTTCAAAAAATGCTAACCGAGCAACAAATTTGTGATTTCGCAGCAAGTTTTCAACAAACTGCCGTCAAAATCCTTGTTCAAAAACTGCAAAAAGCCACGCAGGATTATCCAAATGCGAAATCCATTTTGCTCGCTGGCGGCGTTTCTGCCAACATTGCATTACGCGAGGGCCTAACTAAAGCTTTTAGCAAAACCCATGAAGTCTACTTCCCTGACCTTAAGTATTCCACGGACAATGGCGCCATGGTCGCATCTGCCGCATATTACTCAATTCAGGCCGGAGAAAAAAGCCAGGACCCTTACGCCCTGGACATTTCCCCTCGCTCAATTATCCGCTAGTTACTTCTTGCGCATCTTATTCAAGAGGCGCTTGCCACCGTACTTAACTTTACGCAAAGCGCCAAGAACTTTTTCTTTCTTCTGGTCAATCGCATACGCTTTCTCATTCAATACGCAACTAAATTCACCAATATACTCTTCGATATTCACATTAAACTGAGCCTTGAATCTCAGTAAATGGTTCGGATGCTCAAAATCCCCAGATACGCCATACAGATTACAACGAGAAATGCCGTGTTTTAGGCAGTATTCAAAGAAAGCATCGTTAAGAAGCGTCATGCCATTCAAAGCCTTATACTTTTCGGAAATACCAGCCGCATAACTTACCGCCTCATGATCATTCACAAAGAACATATGCGCCGCAACCGGCTCGTCATTGTCTTTTTTTCTTGCGACATGAAAAACTACATGACCGCCAAAAATATCAAAGATTTTAGAATAGTAATTCAAGCCCCTATCATTCACTTTGTTACGAAGATTGCTCTCACTAAACATCAGGCCGACATCCTGAAGTTCAGTCTTGTCCTTCATAATTTCCACCTTGACCTCTGGGCTATGCTTACGAATCATCGTGCGAACCGTATTCTTATAGCTCGCCCAAACATCATCCATATTCTTCATGCCGGAGATATCCTTAACCGCCATCCAGCGCATCGCTTTCGGATGCATCTTTACAGTTTCGCCACCATATTCAAAACCACTATCAGTGAAAACCTTCTTGAGCTTAGCGACATCATACTTCTCTATAACCTCGCCATGCTTATCCCTGAGGCTCATCTTTACATAAGGGAAAATTTCGACCTTTATAAAGCCTTCTTCTTTACAAAACTCCTTAAGAGCTGCAAGCCACTTCTTTACAAAAGCCAAATCAGACCAATCAAGCACCGGCCCCATCTGAATCAAAGCATATTTTTTGCGCTCCATTAAGAAACAAGCAGAAGTGACAGTTTCGCCATCTTTCGTACCAAGCAAAAAGACGTTCCACCCCATTTGCTTGCGAAGCTCTGCCCTTTCGACTTCCTGCATGACATTTCCATACTCATGCTTTGACTCAAATTTGCGAAACTCGCTCTCGGACAGCTTAACTATTTTCATATAGTACAATAATAGTATGGATGTAAATATCTTACAAACCAAGAGCTGGGAGCAATTCCTGAACGACCAAGGCAGCAAAACCTTCCGCATCGAAAAACCTAACTTTACTGCTATGTGTGTCCTGAAGAAAACCGCTCTCGGAAATTATCTTTTCTTACCTTATGGCCCGGCGATCAAGGCCAAGAAAGACCTCGCCTCAGCCCTAGCCGAGATTAAAAAACTAGCAATCGAAAACAATTGTTTCTTCTTTAGGATCGAACCAACAACTTACTTCTCTGAAGAAGAAATGCGCAAACTGTCACTCGCTAAGACAAAACATATCGAGCCAGAAGATACGCTAATCTTAAACCTCGAAGAACCAGAAGAAGAATTAGTAAAACACTTCAACAAAAATAAGTATCGAGATTATCGCAATCACAAGAACAAAAAGATCTCAATCCGCACAAGCAATAATCCAGACGATATAGAAATCTTCTTTAGCTTCTATAAAGAGGTCGCTAAAAAAGACAAATTCCAGACTTTCGAACAAGACTACTTGCGCAAGCAATTAGGCTACGATTTCGCTACCCTCTATATCGCCGAAGTCGAAGAGGAAGGAAAGAAGATTCCAATCGCAGCCAACATCTTATACAAAGATAAAAACTGCGGCTATTATGCTCACGGAGCTTCAGATTATAAACACCGAAACCTATCAGCTGGCGCAATTCTCTTGATTCAAATGATCTTAGATAGCAAAAAGGCCGGTTGCAAAAAATTCGACTTCTGGGGCATAACCACATCCGAAGACCCAAAACATCCATGGTACGGCTTCACTCAATTCAAAAAACTATTTGGAGGAACCCCGGTTCACTACTCCGGCACATACGATTACAAAATCAACAAAGCAAAATACCAGGCATACAAAGCACTCCGCACGGCTAACCGCATAAAACGAAAGCTCATCAAAAAATAAACAATCTGGCGCCAGTAAAACGGCGCCTTTTTGATGAAAAAATAAAAATTCCAACAGATGGTGTCAAGTCTTGAAACATAATGTCGCCACAATCGTCATTTTGCGACATTAAAACACAATAGAAAAATTCGACAAAAATTACGCATCAAAATCACTAAGATCAAACAATGGCGTCTCATCCTGAAAAATTACTTCCCTAGCCTCTTTTAGAAGCTTCTCTAAGCTAGCCTCATCAGAAGCCGAGCCAATATGCACAGTCTTCACAACTTCCCTACCCTTTTTATAACAAACCTGTACGCCAGTCGCCCCACTACCAGTTTTGAACTTCCTAATATAAGCCATTCACATAAACATTAGCATTTCCCCAACCATTTCACAAGTTTTCCCCATTTCAAGCCAAAACCAGCACAATATCCCTACTCTTTACCACCCCAAATAACCATTAGCATACTGTTGACTTAGCAACCCCCGCCCTGCTATACTAAAGACATGACGGTGGGAGGCCTCGGTGGGCAATCCATGGCAGCATAGGGCGGCATGAGCCAAAGTAGATCATGCCAAACCGGATGGTATTTCCGGCGGCAAATACGTGGTCGATTAAACAAAGAGTCGTATAGTATAAAACAAAACATGAGAATTACAAGCAAACAAAACGGTCGTATTGTCAAGACCCTCAAATCCTGTTGAGGTAGTATTTTCATGTGAAGAAAATTTCATATTAAAACACAATTAGCCAATCTAACAAGAGCAAACTCCGCAACAGGGGTTATTTTTTTTGCCCCTTTTCACAGGGGTACTACCTCAGTGAAAAGGGTAGAAATACGCCAAAATCACATCGACTTTTCGATTGGACAAACACGCCAAATCATTGCATATTCATAGTTGTAGGATTTACAACATTTACCTCTGTTTACAAAGTCAAGGCCATTTTTGCTCATTCCTAAAAACCGCCATGCAAAAACCTCAAAATAATGGTATAATTTACTCAAGAAAAGGGAATTGGGAGAGCAAAATAATACTTTTTCGTTGGTCTGATCAACCTCGAACTCTCGTTTCCTAAAACCATGGGAGAAAAAATGAAATTTAGCAAAGCTTACGAGCCTAACCAATACGAGTCAGATATCTATGCTTTGTGGGAAAAATCTGGAGCTTTCGCCCCAAAGAACCGCAAAGATCCTAAAAACAAAGACGAAGCCTATTCGATCGTCATGCCACCACCGAATGCAAACGGTAACCTGCACATCGGTCATGGCCTTACCATCGCACTTGAAGACATCCTAACCCGTTACCATCGCCTTAAAGGTCACGATACCTGGTATATTCCAGGAGCCGACCATGCAGGCTTCGAAACCTGGGTCGTTTATGAACGCCTTCTCGAATCAAAAGGGAAGACTCGCTTCGATTACTCCCGTGACGAGCTATACGAACAGGTCTGGAACTTCGTGCACGAACAGCGTGGCAACATGGAGCTTCAGATTCGCGCTCTCGGCGCATCATGTGACTGGGACGGACTCGTCTTCACTCTTGATCAAAAGGTTGTCAACACCGTCTACGACACCTTCGAAAAATTCTGGAAAAAAGGCCTTATTTACAGAGGCAAGAAGCTCGTTAACTTCTGTACTAAACATCAAACCGCTTTTGCAGATATCGAAGTAACCCACAAAGAAGAGAAGGGTAAACTCTGGAAAATCGCCTATCCACTAGCTAATCCAACTAAGAACCTAGCAGAAATCATCATCGCGACCACTCGCCCAGAAACCCTTCTTGGCGATACCGCAGTCGCAGTCAACGCAGAAGATCCACGCTATAAGGACTACATTGGTCAGAAAGTTAAACTCCCATTAACCGACCGCGAAATCCCTATCATCGCCGACGAACATGCAGATATGAACTTCGGTACTGGCGCAGTTAAGATCACCCCAGCACATGACCAGAATGACTACGAAGTCGGCCAACGCCACGACCTCAAGATGATTACCGTTATTGGCTTCGATGGCAAGATGACGGAAGAAGCAGGCGAAAAATACGCAGGCCTCACCACTAAAGATTGCCGAAAAGCCGTCCTCGAAGACCTTGAAGAGCTTGGCCTCCGCCGTGGCGAAGAAGATATCGTCCACGAAGTTGGCCACTGTTACAAGTGCGATACTGTCATTGAACCACTCCTAAAAGAACAGTGGTTTGTCGATATGGAGCCACTCGCTAAGAAAGCGATTGAAACCCTCAAGGCAGGGAAGATTAAATTCCATCCAGCCAACAAGCAAAAGGTTCTCATTAACTACCTCCAGAACCTCAAAGACTGGAATATTAGCCGCCAAATTCCTTGGGGCATCCCAATTCCAGCCTTCCAAAATATCGACGACCCAACAGATTGGATCTTCGATACTCGCGTCGATCAGCCAGAGATTGTCAGCGAAGGCAAGACCTATCGCCGCGATCCAGACACCTTCGATACATGGTTCAGCTCCAGCCAATGGCCATACATTACCGCCTCTGATGACAAGCACTTCCCAACCTCTGTCATGGAAACTGGCGCAGACCTCCTATTCCAGTGGGTCGGCCGCATGATCATGATGAGCCTCTTCGTCAAAAATGAGGTCCCATTCAAGGAAGTCTACATGCACGGCATGGTCCTCGATGAGCATGGTCAAAAGATGAGCAAATCTAAGGGCAACGTTATCAATCCAATCGAAATTGTTAGCCAATATGGCTCAGATGCACTTCGCCTCGGCCTTATCGCCTCGAGAAGCGCAGGTGTCAATCAAGCATTCAGCACTAGCAAGGTTATCGCATCTCGCAACCTCTGTAATAAGCTCTGGAATATCAGCCGCTTAGTACAAAACATCGTCGACGAAAACCCAAACAACGGGGAAGACGACAAGAAGCGCGCCCTTGGCGAGAACTGGATTCGCCGCGAAATCAATCGCGTCAACAAAGAACTAGATAAGCTTATGAAGAATTACCGCTTCGCCGAAGCAGGCGACCTCCTTTACGACCTTATCTGGAACAAGTACGCCGACTGGTTCCTCGAATGCGAAAAACTATGGAAGAACAGCGCTCTTCTCAAGGATACCCTCGAGAAAGTTCTCGTAATGCTCCACCCATTCGCACCGTTCGTTACCGAAACCATCTGGCAAACCCTAGATTGGACCGAAGGTCTCCTTATCGAGCAAAGCTGGCCAGAACTCTATACCGTAGACACAAAGCGCGCCAAACAGTTTGACGAGCTAATCGAGATCATTACTAATGTACGCAGCCATTACCAGGCACTACCCGGTTCGGGCACTTATCCAATTGCTTTCATTGATGATGAGCTCATGTACGAAAACCAGCTCCTCATTCAGCACCTCACTAAAGCTCCAAGTGTACCAAAGATTGAGGCTGACCAAATCAGCGGCCTCCATCTAGCAATCCCTGGCCACAACATCTATCTACAGATTCCAGAGGAAATCCACAAGAAGTACAAAGCTAACCTCGAAGACCACATCCTCAAGCTTGGTCAAGAGATTAACACCTTGGAAGCCCGCCTACGCAACCATAAGTATGTCGAGAAAGCGCCAAAGGAACTCGTAGAGGAAACTCGAACTTCTCTCGAGACCAAGGAAGCGCTCATCCAGAAGATGAAAGCCGAACTCGAGCTAGTCTAAAAAAACAGAGAAGCACCCCAAGAGGGTGCTTTTTTGTATCTTATCCCGCTATTGACTATTTTTCAATTTTGTGATATAATGCACGCATCGAGTACTAGATACTTGATAGCACATTCCCAGAGAAGATGCACATGGTTTGCACTTCCGAGGCGAATTCCTCAAGGGGGAGAGAAATTCGCTTCGGAAGGATCCACCGAAGCAGGCAAAGGCCCAAAACAAAAACCTTGCAAGGAGGAAAAACCATGACCAAGACCAAAAGAATCGCCGCACAGGCGACTGGTGGCACCAGCTACCAGTTCGAACAAACAGGGCATACAATCGCCCTCCAGCCCGGTATGCACACCGACGCTGTCGAGAACCACAACAAGGACCTCTGGATCGGCGACGGCTATGATGTCATTCCCAACCCCTACGACGCACTGGCAGAACTCGGCGAAACCCCCACCAACAAGCCTCAGCAGATCAGCCCGGCACTGTTCGCTGATTTCAGCGACAGCGTCGAACTCTGCGACAAAACAACCGCCGAGCTCGCAGAAATCGCGCTCGCATTCAGCATGATGTTCAAGAACGCTGGCGACAAAACAATGGCGGCCGCAATGCAGCAGCTGCACAAAAAGCTCCTGTCCGGCAACAAAGAGCTGCGCGACAAGCTCATCGAACTCGTCCGCCGCTCGGCATAATCCCACACAAAGCATCTTCCCAACGAGAAGCGTCCCGATCTAATCGAGGCGCTTTTTCCATCTTTAAAAACATCAGAAAGCCCCCTCTTCCGAGGGGGCTACTATGATTAGCAGCTTAGCAACCGACCATCAGGTACAAAGCAAACAATTCGTCCGCCGTCTGAAGGTCAATTCTGCTGCGGTAGGGGAGATGCTCATAGCAGGCCTCCCAGAGAACAATGTCGGAGCCTGCGCACTTAAGGCCGAGGCAATAAAGCGCGAAGGCAGCCATCATTTTTGCCTTAATCATATCGCCATCGTTAGACCAGGCAACGCCAACGACGCCGTTCATACTCTGAGCGAAAAGGGCATAAAACCCGTTTCTTTCCGCTTCATAGAAGTCGAACGGATTACTAATTTTTTTAGATGCCTCTGCAGCCTGCTCCTGTACGAAGCCGCTGAGAGACTTGCTGCGTTCAACGAGTGTCTCGATTCTTTCGGGGTTTTCATCACCCTTCGGCAACCAACCCCTTTGCAGTTCCACACAAACCTTAGATGCATCGAAATACTTTACAACCCTAAACAGGTCGGGGCCAGAGCAACGAAGGCTCAGCCAGTACTCCTGAAGCATATCAAGGTTCAACTTAGGCGAGGCCGTGAGACCGCGCTTACAGTTCTCTTTCTCTGTGTTGTGGTTTACAGTCATTGTAATGTTTGTCATGACTGCATCCTCCCCTCTCAAAAAGAACTACCTACTCAGGCATAAGTAACTCACACCAAAGTTAAGGCTTACTAATAATAGCACAAGAGTAATAAGTTGTCAAGAAAAACTAGGAGCAAAACGCTTAAGTCTTCTTGACATCTAAAGCGTTTTGTGATAAAATATACCAGATTCGATTATCCGCTCAAGACAAAGAGGGAGGGCTTTCAATGAGCACATTCAGAATTGTACCCGACGCAGAGCGTCCATATGAATGGGCGCTATCCGAATTCAAGCTCAGATTCGCCGGCAATAAGGTGAAGCTGAGCCTCGAGAGCCTGGTTATCAAGCCAGGCACCCACGTCTCGCTGTTCCACAAAGAAGGCGGGATAGACCTTTATCGGTGCTTCTGGGAAGATACCAGATCGGTTATCTACTATCAGATCACCAACTTCAGGGAGTTGCAAGAACAGCACCCTGAAATCGTCCAGCTTCTGCTCAATAACGGTACGGCTGCATACCAGCAGCTCGTCGCACAAAGAGAAGAAGCAAAAGAATTAGGACGAAAAGTTCCGTACTATGAGCCGCTTCAGCCGATCAAAAAAACGGAATAACCCTCAGCCCCGTGTTCGCACGGGGCATTTTGTCGTCTTGACAAATACGCCCAAAAGTGCTAATGTCTAGACAGTTGGGTATCACAAAAACAAACAACTAATCAGGAAAACAAAATGTCCGAGTCATTAAAGCCACGCAGCGAAGACGATATTAATCGCGATTGGGAAAGCCTTCAAGAAAATGCAACATGGTTGGAACAGCAGCGAGACGAAGCTCGAGCTAGGGGCGATGAAGCAACCGCAGCCAAAGCAGAAGCTTATATTGCCGAAGATCGCGCAAACCAAGAAAAACTATTAGCCGAATTGGATGGCACTAGCGCTACCAGTGGTAATGCAGGCGAAACCGACGATGGCACAGATAATGTCGAAGTCCCAACCATGGATTTCTCTGAGGCTCCAAAAGAACAATCAAAGCCTTACGAGTATACCTATGTCACTAAGGACGGATTAGTACATAACATTTCTGCGGATACACAGGAAGAGCTCAATAAAAAGATTAAAGAGCTCCAAGAATACGATCAGGATATGACATCCTGGCACTAAGCCAAAAACTCAAAAACTGACGATCAAAAAAGAGCAGGCCGAACCCTGCTCTTTTTAACATCTTAAAACATTGAAAGCTTATCGCGAATCGAAGCTAGCTCATCATCTGTTAAGCTAAGCGTTTCGCCAGCCTTCCAAGTCTCATCAAAAGGCATAAGATGGACATGGGCGTGAGGAACATCCGTACCAATCACCTTGTAAAGAGTGCGGCGCCCAGTAACTTCCTCCATGTGCTTAGAGATAGTCTTGACGGCCGCCCAGAGAGCAACCCAGTCAACCTCAGAGAGATCGTAGATTTTATCAACCTCAACCTTTGGAACAACCAAAGTATGACCCTTAACCTCAGGGTTAATATCTAGAAAAGCAAGGACCTTGTCGTCCTCATAAATCTTAAATGAAGGAATCTCGCCTTCAATAATCTTCGTAAATATACTCGCCATAATAATCCTTATTTAATAATAAACCCGACTTTAACGCAAAACAAATGTAGCAAGAAGGCTAGAAAGAAGATAAATGCCGACACATAAAACTAAAACTAGAAAAGAAACCAAAAGACTGCGAAAAGCCTTTTTATCTTTAAATACACAGAAAAGATTCAAAATTGTACCTAAAACAGCAATACCGGTAAGGGGAATAGAGATCAAAAACGCAATCCCAAAATAGCCTCCGAGGGCCGTCATATGGGCATCACTGAAATCAAAAGCGGGCGAGTCGATAAAAGAGATAAGAGCCATCAAGATCGCAAAACCTGACAAGATATAATTCAATACAACAAAGCCCTTGGCACCTTTTAAAGTGCGTTCCGAAACCATAAAACCTCCTAATTTATAATTCCATTATATCAAGGCATTGGACGAACCTTGGGCTCTCATCCTCTCGCATTTTCTGACGAAAAAGAATAAAAACGAGACCCGCTGGGTCTCTTTTTTATTCTTCCTGGCGGAAGCGAGAGGATTCGAACCTCCGAGACATTGCTGCCCACACGATTTCGAGTCGTGCGCCTTCAACCACTCGGCCACGCTTCCACTTCTTATCTTATCACATAAGAGAGAAGAGGACAAAGCAATCGTCTCTAAGACAAGCAAACGAGAAATATTTTGAAGACAAAATCGCTCAGATGGGCGTTTTCTTGTTGTCTCAGCGCGATTATTGATCGAGCGAAAATAATTGAAAGAAAAAATCGCCAAGATTGGTAGTTTCTCCGAGTGAAGCGCGCCTATTGGGCGAGCGAACGAGAAAAACTGCCAAGATTGACGATTTTAATTTCAATTATGGTATGCCCGATACGATTCGAACGTACGACCTTTAGCTCCGCAAGCTAACGCTCTATCCAACTGAGCTACGGGCACATATGTGGATTCGGCCATTTTGAATGGACCATAATTCCACAGTTCAATAAAATAAATGAGCATCTGCACAGGCTCACCCATGCGATACCTTGTATTATAGCACATTTCAGAGAAGAATGCTATACTTAAATCATATGGCAAAGCAAGCGAAGAAATCCAGTCTCAAACCAAAAATTCAAAAGGTCAAAGCGAAGTTTTTCGCAACCTACTACAGTAACCCAGCAAAAGACCTCAAAGTCATTGCCGTAACAGGGGAGAATGGCCGCGCAGCGACCGCCCACTACATCCAAGAAATCATTAAAGCTCGCGACCCAAAGGTAGGCATCATCATCGATCCAACCTCAACTTCCGACCTATACAAGCAGCTCTTCAAGGTTTGGCGCTCTGGCACCGATCATGTCATCATTACTGCTCCTAGCCAAGCAATCGCAAATCATCTATTCTATCAGTTGCCATTCTTCGCAATTGTCGTCACGAACACCTCAACCACCGCTGTTCAGGACGAAGAAATCAAGTCTATCCTCTTCAATAAAGAGCCTTACTTTGCAATTCTTAATCATGACGATCCAAACTACTCGCTCTTCTCGAGCTTCCCATCCAAGTCCGCTACCTTGAGCTATGGTCATCAGAACGAAGCCGACCTTAAGGTCAACCGCAGCAAGCTCTATAAGATGGGCACCGAAGCTAACCTTAGCTTCCAGAACAGCAAATTCGACGTTGCTACCTATCTCACTGGTGACGAAAATGTAGGCTACATGGCTGCTGCAGCACTTACCGCTTTCGCTATTGGTCTCGATGAAGATGCTATCGTTGATGGCATTGCCAACTACGAACCAGCTAAAACTATCAACACTACAACAGATTACTCACAATTCTAATGTTAAACAAAAAACTCCTCGTCTCAGGTGCAGAATTTTTTGCAGACGATTACAAAATCAACCCATACTACAACGACTCGGCTATCAACCGCGAAAAAGCCATAGCAGAGCATAACGCCATCCTTGATTGCTTCAAGGAAGCTGGCATTGAACTTATTAAGCGCGACGCACCAGCGGACTGTCAAGACGGCGTCTATACCGCTAACTGGGCACTCACTAAAAATGGCAAGGCCGTCATGTCCAGATTACCTCAGGCCCGCAAGCTTGAAGAATCATACGCCGAGGAACAGCTCAAGAAACTCGGTTACGAAGTCTTCCATGTTCCAAGCGATATGCTTTTCTCGGGGCAGGGAGACTCCTTGCGCTGCGGGGACTACCTCTTTGCCGGCAGTGGCTACCGCTCCGAACCAGAAGCGCAACAGTTTGTTGCTGACACACTAGGTCTCAAACTCGTTCAGCTCCACGCCAAGCCAAAGCTAGATGAAAACGGCCAGCCGTACATCAATCCTGTTACGAACCATGCCGATAGCTTCTTCTACGACCTCGACCTCGCGCTATCCGTTATTGATGACCATACCATCGCCTACTGCCCAGAGGCTTTTGACGAGGAATCGCTTGCAAAAATCAAAACGACCCCCGTAGGCAAAATCGAAGTAGACTATAAAGAATGCACTGAGGGCTTCGCTTGTAATCTCGTCAGTACCGGCAAACACGTCATCATGTCAAACAAGGCACCAAAATTCCAAGCCGAACTCGAGAAACGCGGCCTCATCTGCCTCACCCCAGATGTAACCGAGCTCAAAAAAGGCGGTGGCTATATCCGCTGTATCAGTCTCTGGCTAGACTAAAAAGACCCCATAGCGGGGCCTTTTTCTATTTCTTGATCTTCTTCAAAGCTTTACGAATCTCATCTTCCTCATAGTATGCATGAGCTCCGTCAGCGCGCTCTATGGTCTTTTCATTACCCTTACCAAGGAAGAGTACTGTATCGCCTTTTTTAGCCAACTGACAGGCTTTCAGAATGGCAGAAGGCCTATCTAAAATCAGGTATAAGTCCTTATCCTTGACCTTGCCACTTTCTACGGCGCCCTCAGCAATCTGCTCAAGAATCTCCATGCCAGGCGTATCACGATCATCTTCCTCTGTTAGAACGACAATATCTGCGTATTTGCCCGCGATTTCGCCCATCGGTTTACGCTTGCTAGGGTCGCGACGACCACCAGCAGAGCCAAACATTACAATCAGTTTGCCCCTAGTAGCCTTACGCATATCAGGGAAGAGCTTTTCGAAAGCATCAGGCGTATGTGCATAGTCCATAATTGCAGTAAAATCCTGCTTCTCATCAATCTTGACCATGCGACCCTCAACAGAGGTCAAAGCGTGAATACCGTCCTGAATCTCCTTATCTGTTAGACCGAGGCGCTTGCCGACCGCCACGCAAGCGAGTGAATTATACACATTAAAGCGACCACCAATCTGGGTTTTTATCTCCAATTTATTCTCCTTAGGAATATTATAGCTAACCGAATACGGAGATAACTCGATATGCTTCGCCTGCAATTCGCCATAATCTATACCATATGTGATATACTTCTCGATATCTGACTCAAAATACTCCGCCGAAGGGTCGTCAGCATTAATCACACCATACTTCGCCATCTGGAAAAGCTTCCTTTTCGCGTCGCGATACCTCTCAAAAGTCTTATGGTAATCTAAATGCTCGTGCGTTACGTTCGTCATAACAGCGATATCTATCGGCACGCCAACCGCTCTGTACTGCGCAAGAGCATGAGAAGTAAGCTCAAGAACCAGATATTCAGCCCCAGAATCAGCTATTTTCTTGATGCGCTGGTTCAAAAGACCAGAATCAACTGTTGTCATATGTTCAACCTGCTCATGAATCTCGTCGACACCCCAGCCAACAGTTGTCATTAAGCCAGTTTTACGGCCAGAATTGTTGAGCATCTTCCAGATCATGAAAGAGGTTGTAGTCTTACCATTCGTGCCCGTGACACCAATAACCTTCAATTTACGACCAGGGAAGCCGTATCTAGTAGCATAAAAAGCCGCCTTACCCCAGTGGTAAGGAATTACCAAGCTATCATAAAAAGGGATTTTCTCCTTTAGACCCATACAAACTCCTATTTTCTGCCTCTATTATAGAGCAAAACGCCCCAGATATAAACATAAGCGTTGACAAAAACTAACGCTTATGGTATAATCAAATAATCACGTTTGGACCAAATATATGTCGAAGGAGGCACTACAAAATGAGCGTGATGATCTTTATTGTAACAATTCTCTTCATCTTCAAAACATTCCCGAAACTCCTGGAGAAAGGGGAAATATTCGTAGAAGCCTTCAAGAAGGCGCACGAGGAGATTGAAGAAGAGGCGCTTAAGTACGGCGAGAAAGCGTACTCTATTAATTTCTACTCGCCGAACCAGCATAGCAAATAACCCCACGCCCCCGCGTGGGGGCTTTTTGTTACCAAATCCCAAAATTAGCACTCTATGCTTGACAGTGCTAAATAACCGCTCTAAACTAGAATTATACCTTAAACAGGAGTTATAAATGTCAATCAAACCGTTAGCAGACCGTGTTGTCGCTAAGAAAGAGGCCGAAACTACCAAGACCGCTTCTGGCATTCTTCTAGGCGAAGCAAAGGAAAAATCCAATCTTGCCGTAATCGAATCCGTCGGCCCAGACGTAAAAGAAGTAAAGAAGGGCGACCGCATCATTTACCGCGATTACTCCGCCACCGAAGCTAAAATCAACAGCGACGAATATCTCATTATTAAAGAAGAAGATATCCTCGCTACTCTGTAGGCAAACGGCTCAAGGAGTCTTTAAAGTAAAATTCGAAAGGACAATTATCTATGGCAAAGAAAATTTTCTACGACGACGACGCTCGCGCGCGTGTCCTCGGTGGCGCCAAGTCACTCTATGACGCCGTTAAAGTAACCTTTGGCCCAAAAGGCCGCAATGTCGTTATCGATAAAGGTTACGGCACTCCAACCATCACGCACGATGGCGTAACCGTCGCTGAAGCCGTCGATCTTCCAAAAGAAGACGATGAAACCCTCGGTTACGAAGTTGGCGCAAAGCTCATTAAGACCGCCGCACAGAAGCTCAATAAGGCTGCTGGCGATGGCACTACAACCGTTACCGTTCTTACCTATAACATCATCGCCGAGGCCAACAAGCTCATTGCTGCCGGTCACAATCCAATGGAGCTCCGCAAGGGCATCGAAGCAGCAGGCGCAGAGATTATTAAAGGTATCAACAAGACCGCAGAGCAGGTTGCTGGCGACGATAAGAAGATCTCCGAAGTCGCTACTATTTCTGCAGGCGACGCCGAAATCGGTAAGATGATTGCCGATGTTATCGCTAAGATCGGCAAAGATGGCGTTGTCACCGTCGAAGCTGGTCAAGGCCTCGAAATGCAAAGCGAGATCACCGAAGGCTTCACTTATGATAAAGGCTTCGCTAGCCCATTCTTCGTAACTGACGCTAACCGCCAAGAAGCAATCTTTGAGAAGCCAGAAATCCTCCTCACAACCGAAAAAATTTCCGCCGTCAACGATATCGTTCCATTCCTCGAAAAGATGGCACAGACTGGACGCAAGGACCTCGTTATTATCGCTGAGGAAGTTGAAGGCGAAGCGTTATCTGTCCTCGTTCTCAACAAGCTCAAAGGCGTGTTCAATACTCTAGTCCTTAAGGCTCCAGCATTCGGAGATAATCGCAAACAGATCCTCGAAGATATCGCCACCCTTACTGGCGCAACTGTCGTCAACAAGGACAAGGGCATGAATCTCGCCGAAGCAGAACTCGATGTTCTTGGTCACGCTCGCAAGATTATCGCCACCAAAGACGAAACTACTATTATTTCTGGCGAGGGCAATAAGAAGGCTGTTTCCGAACGCATTGAACAGATTAAGAACCAGGCAGCAGCCAGCACTTCTAACTATGAAACCGAACAGTTCGAAAAGCGCGCAGCCGCTCTCGCTGGCCGTGTCGCAGTCATTAAGGTCGGTGGCGCAACTGAGACCGAAATCGATGAAAAGAAATACCGCGTCGATGATGCTGTCGCTGCAACCAAGGCTGCTCTCGATGAAGGTATCGTTCCTGGTGGCGGCGTAACACTAGTCAACCTCAGCAAAAACATCAAAGACGACAACGCTGGTGCAACTATCTTGAAACGCGCACTCAAGGCTCCATTCGTTCAGATCATGGAGAACGCAGGCCTTAACTCCCAGGCATTACTCGCTCAGGTCGAAGCCTCTAAAGACGGTCAAGGCATCAATGTTATGATCCCAGAAAAAGGCTTGATTGACCTCAAGAAAGCTGGCGTCATTGATCCGGCCCGCGTCACTCGCGAAGCTGTTCAGAATGCTGTTAGTATCGCTGCAACCGCCATCACTATGGGTGCAGTCATGGTAGAGCTCCCAGAAAAGGAGTCTGCCGCTCCGGCTGGAAACGGCATGGGTATGTATTAGAAATACAGTCTACAAAAAACGCCCCCCGAAAGGGGCGCTTTTTTGAATCTTATTGTTTTGGCATTTGAACGCCAAGCTTATTAATCGACTCGACGATAAAGAGAAGGGCTTCTGCACGCTCCTTTTCGTCTTCGATAGACTTAGCCGCGTTGTATGCAGGTTCAATGCAAGCCTTGTCACTCGTAGTCTCGATGATTTCCTTGTAAACTAGGAACTTCTTGCTTGCTGGCAAATCAATCTTTTCAATAATAGGGCGGAGATCAGACAAAGCATTCGTCTTAACACGATCCAAATCTGGATCACCGTAAGAAGCCTGGAGTGGGCCAGTACCAATTGGCTGAGTCGCGTTCTTCATAAAGTCTGGCATTGCAGGTGGTTCTGGAGCTTTTGGAGCAGGGATAGGACCAAGCTCGACAGGTTTTGGTTCTGGGGCATCACCAAACTTACCAATTTCTGGCTTATCTTCTTTCTTTTCCTCTGGCTTTTTAGCCTCGGATTCCTTCTTATCCTTAACACCATTTAAGCGGTTTTCGATCTGAGCAACTGCATCGGCACTATCACTAGCACTCGTATTGCTTGCATTCGTAATGCTGTTGATTGCTTGCTGCAATTCATCCTGCGCAACGTTATTATCGTTCATATTCCACCCTTTTTATTATTTGACCTAATTCTTGTAATTATACTATCATGCTTACGCTAAATACGCAAAAGACGAATTAGCTTATCTAGCAAATCAAGTTCGACTGGTTCCATTGGCAAATGTTCGCCAAATTTATCGACAATTTCCTCGCCCTGAGTCTCAGGGAAGAAAACATTATTGCGAGGATTAAAACGTTTACGAGGAGTTAAGACGATTGAATAATGATTATCTTCCTGCAAGATACCGAAAGACTTAAAATCTTCATAGCTGTAAAACTTATTGCCTTCGGTTAAACCTTTGTCATCCAAAGTATAGTGCAATTTGCGCGGAGGACGTAAAACATAGAGCAGAAGAGCAATCACGCCGACTACAACCACGATCGCAAAGCTCCAATCTTTCGTAAAGAACGAAAGTACAAGCAGGCCAGCGACCACTAGGCCCATAATTACGAACCATAAAGGATTCTTCTTTCTAGCAATATATTCCTGGGCTTCCCAGTTAATAATCTTCTTAGCTCCCATAGTACTTCAATTATAGCATATCCAGAATCGGAAAATCCTTGCACAAAAAATGCCCAAGCTTTCGCTTGAGTATCTTTTGGCGGAGGGTGAGAGATTCGAACTCTCGCACCAGCTTTCGCCAGTCTAACGATTTAGCAAACCGTCCCCTTCAGCCACTTGGGTAACCCTCCAATACTTCCTATTCTAGCACAGTTTCTCCTATCTTGCATCATAAATTTGATAAACACATAAGCTTATGCTATAATCACTTTAGTTTTAAAAGGACTAGTCAAACAAAATGAGCAAAATCTCAAACAAAGCAGGCGAAATTATCACAGGTGCAGCCACCGCAATCGTACTCTTCTTGGGTCACTCCATGCCAGTTTACGGCGAAGGCGAAAACCCAATCTCTGAAGGCGCAAACCTCGTTCATGGCGAAGGTATGCCAGTCGAACTTACCAGCGCAGACGGCGCACTTACTAACATCACCAACACGCTTTTGAAGGCTATCGGTCTTATCGCAGTCGTTATGCTTGTCTTCGGCGGCTTCAAGTACATCATCTCCGGCGGCGACAGCGCAAAGGTAACTTCAGCAAAGAATACGATCATCTACGCTATCATTGGTCTTATCATTGTCATTCTCGCTTACGCAATCGTTAACTTCGTCGTTGGTACTGTCACTACTTTGTAATTAAACAGTCTTGGCGATCAAAATAGCATTCACATACTGCGCTCCAGCCGAGCGCAGTATTTTTGATGCTTCCAACATCGAGCTGCCCGTTGTCCAAACATCATCAAGCAAATAATAACGCGAGGCGCCATCGATCTCTCCCTGCAGGGCATAGGCAGATTTAGCCTGAGACTTGCGCTTCTCAGAGTCAGAACCTACCTGAACCGTATTCTTGGCGCGACTAAGAATCTTTTTATAGTGCGCAGAAGAGTTTTTCGCTAGCAGCCTTGCCAAATGCTCCATATGCCCAAAACCACGCTCGCGTTTATGACGAGAAATTGTTGGCAAAGGCACCAAAATGTCGCCATCTTTTAAATCTACTGAGACCAAAATTAAATCACAAAGAGTATCTCCACATGCCCGGACTGAACTATACTTGTATACATTTATCGCATCCTTCAGAACGCCAACGCGCTCGCCAAGACAAAACTGCTTAGAGAAGGGCAGATTACAGCTCGCGCAAGCATTATTTTTTAGTAAACCTCCACAAACTAAGCAATGACTCAAAGGCGCCTTCATGTTTTTTCTACAACACTCACATAAAATCTTCCCAGAAGCCCCACATGACAAACAGTAATGAGGGCAAAGCATTTCCGCGAATAATGACTTTATTGTATTTTTCACAACACCTCCTTATATTTGCTTGATTTTAGTAAAAAAGCCCCATATAATAAAGCTTAAAGAGTGTAATAGTGGAGGAAAATTTTATTATGGCTCGAAAACAAGACGAGATGAGCTTAGATGATGAGCTGACCGCCGCTTTCTTATCTGATAGCGATGTGCCTGCTTTGACCGAAGAAGAAGAAACTGTTGAGCTTCCAGAAGAAGAGTCTCCAGTAATTGCTGGTGCTGCCGAAATCGAAGAGCCAGTTGAAGACGAAGAATGGGATGACACTGACGAATTGCCAGGTCAGCTCGCTGTTGATGTTTATGAGACCGCAGACAAGCTAATTATCAAGGCTCGTACTGCTGGTATCGAACGCAAGGATCTTGATGTTTCCATTAACGACAACATCCTTACCATTTCCGGCGTCCTAAATAGCGGAGAAGACGACAAGGCTACTCAGTGGCACATTCAGGAATGCTACTGGGGCGAATTCAGCCGCACGATTGCGCTTCCTGTTCAGGTCAAGGAATCTGGCGTTGAAGCAGTCCTCAAGGATGGTGTTCTTACTATCTCCTTCGAAAAGGAAAAGGTTGCAGCTCCAACCCGCATCCCAATCAACTAAGATATAACTCCAACAAAAAACTGCCCCAACGGGCAGTTTTTTGTATACTTTATTCCTGATCCTCTAAAATAGCATCTTCAACACCTGATACCTTCTTGTGCAAATCAGATATTTTTGCAAGATTATAAATAAAGAATATTAAATTTGCTACGCACAATACGAGCAAGAATAGGACCAAATTTGCTGGAAAAGTCGCAAGAGCAGTACTATTATTGGCGGATATACCTCCAATAACGAACGCAAATACATAAAACATAAAAACGGAGAATATGCCTAACAATATTTGCGACACAATAGCCATAATAACAGACCTTATAAAAAAGTTTTGATTTGCAATAATGGCAATTGTTTCCCACTCAGGGTTTTTGGTTTTCTTTGGAGACATGTGAATCATAAGTATTTCCTTATTTCTTTAGTTCAGAATAGCACAAAAAACTGCCCCGAAGGGCAGTAATAGTATCTTACTTAATAACGCCTAGAACAGCATTGATGATTGCGTAAGCCAAGATGGATACAATAAGGCCGATAACACCCCAAAGGATGGTATCCTTACCTTTCTTAACCTTGCCTGGATCGCCAGCGGAAGTCATAAGCATGAAGCCGGCATAGATAATAACAAAGACAGCCACTACGCCAATGATGGCAAAAATAACACTCACAATCCTTGCAATAATGCCACCAAGATCGGTTGGCATATCGCCGAAGATGCCGTCAAATACGCCGCCAAATAATTGTAAACTATTCATATTTATTGTTTATCCTTTTTATTGCTAATTCATATTATAACACAACGCAAAATCAACAAAAAACTGCCCCGAAGGGCAGCAGTAGAATCCTACTTAAACAGGTTATTAACGACCCACTGGACGATAGCATAGCTAAGAATACAAACAACGAGGCCGATAACACCCCAAAGGATGGTATCCTTACCTTTCTTAACCTTGCCTGGATCGCCAGAGCTAGTCATCATGTTAAAACCACCAAGGATAATAACAAAGACTGCTACGATACCAAGAAGGACAAAGATTGCAGTAGTAATACCACCGACAGAATCGGTAAGGCTACCACTACCAGCATCAACGCCAGCCTTGCCTGCACCAGAAAGAATATCGTTCTTACCTGCAGCTAGAATTTCCAATACGTTCATTTATTTTTTCCTTATATTACCTAACTATTATTTTACCACACTATAAAAACAATGCAAATAATTCAACGATTAGCCTACACTTTCAACAACAAACTTTACAATTGCAAAGGCTAAAATACTAATAATCAAACCAATTACTGCGCCAAAAACTGCAGATTTGCCTTTTTGAACCTTACCCGGATCACCGCCAGAGGTCATCATTAAGAAACCGCCGTATATAATAACAAACACGCTTATAATGCCTGCCACCACAAAAAGCGCCTGAACGCCATTTGCGATAAAAGGCGCAAGCGTACCGCCCTTACACTTACCGGTAAGATCCATGTCACAAACATCACTGCCAGTACCACCAGCAACGCCACTTCCTGCAATAATTCTAATAATCGAACCTATCATATTAATTTCCCACAATACTATTAGTTACGAATGCCAAAATTGCACCAGCTAAAATCGAAACGATTAGACCAATGACTGCAAACACAATGATCTGCTTTGCACGCGCGACCTTACCAGCATCACCGGCGGCAGTAGAGTACATAATGCCAGCCCAGATAATTACAATTACGCTAATAATACCCGTTGCCGTAAACAAGGTTTCTGCCACCTTCACGAGAAGACCCTTAACGCCATCGCTGCTTTTTTTAGGAGCATTCTCGCCACTTTCTGAAACTTCAATACAGTCACCCGAGTCGCCCTCAATACAAATCTTTTTTGCATAAGTATCAACCGGCGCGAGCACCGCAAAACTAGAGAAGAGCAAGACTGCTGCGATTGCAATTTTCTTTAACAATTTCTTCATTCCTTCTCCTTAATCTACAAAAGTTGTTTTTACTACATTTACGATAACGGCAGCCAATATCATAATAACGAAACCGATTAGAGAGTAGACCAAGGTCTGTTTTGCCTTTGCTGCTTTGCCGGGATCGCCGGCACTCATCACATACTGTAAACCGCCCCAGAGTATCATTAAAGCAGCAATAGCACCACCCCAAAAGATAAACTCAGTAGCGATTCCGCCAGCAACTCCGCCAAGCGAGCTCTTACCGGCAAAGATATCTGCAAAGCCGCCGACCGTATCAATAATCAAATCAGAGATGTGCATAATCACGAAACCGATCAAACCATTCGTGATTGTCTTCTTTCCGCTTGCCGCCTTGCCCGGATCGCCAGAAGATGTAATATACAGGAAGCCACCATACATCACGATAACGACCGCAATATATCCACCAACCTGTAAGATAATCTTGCCAATATTCTTAATAATCGTAACAATATACGTTTTCAACTGATCACGACCATTAGGGCCCGTAAAGTTAGCATCAGGAAGGCCTTCGCACCATCGCGTTATTTGCCAAGGGTGCTGCCTAGTAGGACATTCGTCGGCGGCATAAGTTGGCTGGGCGAGCATCACTGGCCCAAGCATACTGGCTATTGCAATAAATACTGCTAGTATAATTTTCTTAATCTTCATAGTCTTCTCCTACTTCGCAATTCCTAAGTATTGAGCAATCACATCGAGCAGCAAGAAGGCAAGCATGCCAATTACAATCTCAAGAATACGCTTCTTAGCGGTTGCTACTTTTCCAGGATCATCAGTTGCCGTCATCCAGATAAAGCCACTAATACCGATAAAGATCGAACCCAAAATCCATACCAAGACGGACAAAATCCAGATTATATCTTTAATCATTACCATTAGGCCGTTATCCTCGCACCATGCTTGCGGCAAAATACCAGTCTGGCAATCCTTCGCGAATACTGGCGTGCTAACTAGAGCAACGAGCATTGAAGCACAGAAGGCTGCCAATACTTTCAAACGGCTTTTATTACTTTTTTGTATCATAAGAAAAAACTAAGCCTCTCTAAATCCTTCCTTTAACTTACATATAATTTTATCACGAGCAAAAAGCAAATGGCAACTTCAGGGGAAGACACAAATTTAATCATTTGCATCTTGACTAAATTGCTTATGTGTGGTATAATTTCAAAGTATGAAACGTTTGAGAGGTTTTTTGCTTGGCATTTTCGCTCTCTTTTTGGGAGTAACCATGGTTACGACCCCTGTTTTTGCAGAACCGACCACTACGACCGAACCAGAAACCAGCGAAACAACTGAAGCCGAGCCTGAAACGGAAGCCGAAGAAGCTACCGAACCGAAAGAAACCCCAACTTGTGCAGAGCAGGTAGATAAGCTTGCTTGGCTTGTTTGTCCAGGTACTGGCCTTCTTGCCAATATTATTGATGGCACTTATAACATTTTGACCTATCTTATTCAGGTCGACCCAATCCCAAGCGATACAGATTCGCCGTTCCATCTCATCTGGACCTATTGTCGCAACATTACAAACATTCTCTTTGTTGTGGTCCTCTTGATTAGTATTATTTCCCAGATTACGGGCGCAGGTATTAGCAACGCTGGCATTAAGCGTATGCTGCCACGTCTCGTTGTTATTGTTATCTTATCTAACCTTAGCTACTTCTTATGCCAAGCTGCCGTCGACCTCAGTAATATTATCGGCGCCGGTCTTTCTGGCATCTTTGAACTTGTTCAAGACCAAGCTATCGCCAGTGGCGCAATCTCGCTTGACCTCGTAGATATTGGTGCAGGCGCAATTATTGCCCAGTTCTTGGGTATTGGCGCAGCAATCGCAATTCCAAATGTCATTCTCGCAAATGTCGGTGGCTTTACTGGTTTGATCTGGTTCTTGTTACCAATTATCCTTTCCGGCGCACTCGCTGTTATTTCCGCAATCTTCACGATGGCAGCTCGCCAAAGCTTGATCTATATCCTCGTCATGATTGCGCCTCTTGCAATTATTGCTTACGCGCTTCCGAATACTGAAAACTGGGCACGCAAGTGGTACTCGCTCTTCATGCGCATGCTTTTCTTCTACCCATTGTTCACTTTGCTTTATAGCGCATCTCGCCTTGCCGGTCTTGTTATTATGTCGACCGCAACTGGCATGACTGATGTAACAGAGCAGGCCATCACCATTATTCTCGGTCTTGCAGTTCAGTTGATTCCACTCTTCATGTCTATTCCGATGATGCGCATGAGTGGCACCTTCCTCAGCAAGATTAGCGGCGTCGTTAATACTATTGCTGCACCTGCAGCCAGAAGCTTCAACGGTATGGCTATCGAAAAGCAGAAGCATGCCATCGAAAATCTCCGCCGCAGCGACAATCCATTGCTACACGCACATATGGCTCGTTACCTACAACAGCGCAAGACTGACCGTATTAATGAGACTCGCGAGCTTGAAGCTATCAACCGCGATACCTACGAGCGCCGTTATGCACAGGGCTACTATGATAGAAATGGTAAGCTTACCCGACGCGGTATTATGCATTACGAAATCGCTGCAGCTAAGGTTAAGAATGCTCGCATCGTAAGCGATATTGATACCGACTTCGACGAAGGTTTCAGCACTACACCTGGCAAAGTTAGCGATCGTCTCACTTCAGGTAGCTACCGCCGTATTAAAGCCGCAAATGAGGATCTTGCAACCGAATTGGATTTGACCGAAATCGTCAAGGCTCGTGCCGATAAGGTTCGCCGTGATAATACTGAGCAGCGTGCCGTTCATCTCCGCGATACTATCAATGGCAACAGCGGTAACGCCGCACACGACCAGCAGACCCGCCAACTCATCAACGATACTTTCCATGTCACCAACTTGCATGAGCAAACCATGGCAAGAAACTCTGTCTTGGCCCGCGCTATTACTCAGAAACGCAAGGTTGATACTGAATGGCGCTCCGAATACCTCGAACTCTACGATGATTACCCAGCAGGTAACCTCATTAATGAGGCTCTTGAGCAATCCTTCCAGGATGGCGATTACAACTCGCTCGATGCCGCAATTCAGGTTATGACCAAGCGTGGCGACCAGAACCTTATTACTGAGACTATCGAGAAGATGACCCGCGAGTCCGCCAACAACGTTCTTACCAAGAACCTTACCTTGGCCAACTCTACTGCAGAAGAACGCAATAGAGCAATGCGCTTCCAGAAGCATCTTTTGGATTCCACCTTGCCACTCAAGAAAGAAAACGTCCTTCTTGCCGCATGGGCAAAGGCTAACATGATTCGCCGCGCAAAGCACGAGCAGGGCGACAATGTCGCAGGCTTCGTTGGTATCGCAGACTTCTTGAACAGCGCCGATATTCAAGGCGAAGAAGCTGGTACCGGTAGCAAGCTTGGTGCAAAGAAGATTATCGAGGAATATGCAGATCCATCGTGGTTCATCACTCAGGACCGTACCACCTTCAAGGTTTACGCAGACTTCAAGAAGAAGGGCATCATTAAAGACGAAACCCCTGAAATCTTCTTGGATAAAGCTATTCGTGGTGGTTTTGCATCTGGCAAAATGGATGGTGAGCTCCTCGGCAACGCCCTTAATGCCTTCACCTGTAACTTTGATAAGGTCTACAAGAAGGGTCCTGATGGCCAATGGGTCCTCCGCGACGACGCAAAGCAAGAAGATAGAGATTTCTTCGAGAGAAATCGCGAACATGTTTTGGACTGGTTGTACCAGCAGCTCGATGGTCTTACCCCAGCTATGGTTACTTCGCAGAAGAGTAAAGCAGTCGAAACTTATGACGCAATCCTTCAGTTGTTCGGTCGCGCAAACGCAGGCCGTACTGCCGATGGCCACAGTAAAGAGCTTCGCGATCGCCTCAAATCCAAACTCGCTGGTATTCTTAAGAGAAGCGGTAACGGCTCTACCTTGCGTAACAAGATGAACCCAACCGTTAAGAAGATTCTTGGTATTCCAGAAGAAGACGAGATGGAAGACTACTGGAGAAACCATCCAGACGGCGGCGGAGACGATGATCCGTTCGGCGAAGATGATGGCGAAGATGAAGCCGCATAAAAATCCCCCCCCAACAGGGGGATTTTTTGTTAGAGAAGGGCACTCTGCCAGTCCAAAAACAAACGTTTTTATGCTAAAATATAATATATATGGCCGTACATACCGTACCACAGGATGTGGAGACTGATGATAAAATTTTGGGGCCTTTTAACCTCCGTCAGTTCCTCTACTTGATCGCTGTTGTTGCCCTTGGTGGTGTCGCCTATCTTTTGGCGCAGATTTTTATTGCACTCGCAATTATTCCAGTTCCATTCATGCTTTTCTTCCTTATTCTTGCTTTGCCTTTAAAGAAAGACCAGCCAATGGAAACCTTCCTCGCAGCAAAGATTTCATTTTTGTTTAAAAATAACAAGCGCCTCTGGACACCAGGGCAGTCCGAAACCACTATTCTTATTACCGCTCCAAAACAAGTCGAAGAAACTCGCGCTAAAGGTCTTTCTCGCGCAGAAATTTCTCGCCGTCTTTCCTTCCTTGCAGACATTGTAGATACCGAAGGTTATGCCATTAAGGGCACCAATCCAAACTTGCCTTTTAACCAAGAAGTTTATGCCGAAGCCGAAAGTATTACGGACATGTATGACGCACCAGAGCAGAAGCAGACTCTTGACAACACCTTCGCCGAGAATAATCAAGCCAGCCGCCAAAACATCATCGAACAGATGCGTGTTGCTAATTCTGGAAGCAACTTTACCGACCAAGCCCCAAGTACTGTTAGTACGGCGCCAAGCATGCCAACCATGGCTCCACAGCCAGATCCAGTCATGCCTGCTCCAATGGGCTATCAAGTACCAAACCTACCGGCTGCCCCAGACTACTACGACGCTCCTCAAACCTATAACGAACCTCAAGGATACGGCGAGCCAGAGACGCCAATCGAACAGCCATTTTCGCAACAACCAATGCCATCCAGCTTCCTCGATACTCAAGCTCCTGAAAATAATCCATCGAACAATGTTGACCCAATCGAACCAAATCCAGACATGGTCAACTTAGCAAACAATACCGATTACACTATCGAAACTATCGCTAAAGAAGCGAATCGTATTGCTGAAAAGCAAAAACCAGATGATGAGGTATATATTTCATTACATTAAGGAGTTATATGCAACCAGAGAACCAAATGCCAACACAGCCGCCAATGCCACAAGCTGATCCTAACATGGGTCAGGCCATGCCTCAGCAAGCAGGGCAGTTCCAGCAGCAATACCAACAATACCCACAGCAAGTTATGCAGGGACAAATGCCGCAACAGGGCCAAATGATGCCAAACCAGATGGCGCAGCAACAAGTTCCAACACAGAATGTCAAACAAGACCCTAACTCAACCCAGGGTACGCTTTTGTTCTCTGAACTTCGCGACTCCATGATTATTATGAAGGATGGCTCCTTCCGCGCAGTTATTGCTTGCAAATCTATCAACTTCGACCTCATGGCTGACTCCGAACGCGAAGGCGTCGAGATGAGCTATCAGGACTTCTTGAACTCCATCAACTTTACCATTCAGATTCTTGTCCGTTCTCAGCGTATTGATATTCGTCCATACATTGGTAAACTCGAAGAGCTTCGCCGCAACGAAGACAATATGCTTCTTGCTCGCCTCATGGACGACTATATCGACTTTATCGACGACCTATCCCAGTCTGCAAATATTATGGATAAGTCCTTCTTCGTTGTTGTCCCATACTGGAGCTCACCAGAAGAAGAACGCGCTCAGACCGAAACCAAGAACTTCTTTAAAGCTATGGCCAAACAAAAGGGCGCAACCGTATCTCGTATTAATCGCGATGTTTATGATAAGGCTATCGAAGAAATTAACAAGCGCTGCGATACCGTTATTCAAGGTCTTTACAGCATCGGCATCCACGCCGTTCGCCTTAATACTGAAGAACTAGGCCATCTCTTCTATAGCTTCAACAACCCAGCCGAAGCCGGCTATCAGCCACTTGGCAATTTCAATGATCTCGCACAGCTCTATGTCCGCAAAGCTACCCCAGAAGAAGCTCAAGAGAGAATGCAGCAACAGACACAACAAGGAGGACAATTCTAATGGCAAAGAAACCAGTTCAGCCAAGCGCAGCCGATATCGCTTCGCAGTCACAGCTTGAAGAGCAGCAAGAGATTCAGAGCGCATTCGAAACCGGCATCACCACGATGCGCGACCTTATTTCTTCTAGCTCTGTTGAATTTAACGTAGATTATTTCCGCCTTGGTCAAAAATATGGCCGTACCATCTACATTTACGGTTATCCACGCAGCCTCGTTACCGGTTGGCTTAGCTCCATCATCAACATCGATGAAGTTGTCGATGTTTCGATGTATATTTATCCTGCCGATACCGAAGTCGTCATGAAAAACCTTACCAAAAAGGTTACTCAGCTCGAAGCAAGCTTGAATATTAATGCTGAAAAGGGCAAGGTTCGTGACCCAGAACTCCAGCACGCTCTCGAAGATGCTGAAGCCTTGCGCGACAACCTCCAGACTGGTTCTGAGAAATTCTTCCGCTTCGGTCTTTATTTCACGATTTATGCCGACTCACTCGATGAACTCCAATTCGTCCAGCACAAAATTGAAAACATTTTCGGCCAGCAAATGGTCTTCACGAAGGTTGCAACCTCTCAACAAGAGCAGGGCATGAACAGTACTTTCCCACAGTGTACTGACCAACTCCAGATTCGCCGCAACATGAACACGGGCGCTATTTCAACCACGTTCCCATTCACCTCGGCTGACCTCACTCAGGAAAACGGTATTCTTTACGGTGTCAACATGCACAACAACGGTCTCGTCATCTTCGACCGCTTCAGCCTAGAAAACGCCAACATGGTCGTCTTCGCTAAGTCTGGTGCAGGTAAATCTTTCACCGTTAAGCTCGAAGCACTTCGCTCCATGATGATTGGTGCTGAAATCTTGATTATCGACCCAGAAAACGAATATCAGAGACTCTGCGACGCTGTTGGTGGTTCATATATCCGCCTTAGCTTGAACTCTGATGCGCGCATTAACCCATTCGATCTACCACAGGTCATCGACTCCGAAGATGCCAATGATGCGTTGCGTACCAACATTACAACTTTGCATGGCCTCTTCCGCATTATGCTTGGTGGCCAAATGCCACTCAGCCCAGTCGAAGATTCCGACCTTGATCAGGCTCTTATCGATACCTATGCTCGCGCCGGTATCACTAACGATCCACTCACGCATTCCGCCACGCCACCAACCATCATTAATCTTTACGATACCTTGCTACATATGGGCGGTAGCGGTCCAAGCCTAGCACAGCGCCTCCGTAAATATACAACTGGTACTTTCGCAGGTATTTTCTCACAGCAGAGCAATGTAGATATTAATAACCGCATGGTCGTCTTCAATATTCGTGACCTCGAAGACGAACTTCGCCCAGTTGCAATGTATATCGTGCTTTCGCATATCTGGAGTATTGTTCGTGCAAAGAAGACCAAGCGCCTCCTCCTCGTTGATGAGGCCTGGATGCTCATGCAGTATGAAGATTCCGCAAACTTCCTCTTTAGTCTCGCTAAGCGTGCTCGTAAGTACTTCTTAGGTCTTACTACCATCTCGCAGGATGTTGAAGACTTCATGAGCAGCAAAATGGGTCGTGCCATCGTTAGCAACTCATCGATGCAGTTGCTTTTGAAGCAATCTCCATCCGCCGTCGATGTTCTTGCAGAGGTCTTTAAGCTCACGAGTGAAGAGCGCAAGCGCCTCGCAAATTTCCCAGTCGGTCACGGCCTCTTCTTTGCCGGTCAGAATCACGTGCATATTCAAATTATTGCGTCCGAAACAGAGGAATCCCTCATTACGACCAACCCGAACGACAAGCGCTCTGCGCCTACTCAATAGCGCCTAGTTCACTAGACAATTCGTGCAAATTATTTTAAAATATAAGAATAAATGGTCTCCACACCAAAAAATCCGCGTTTTAATTTTAATCGCGGCTCAAATCCGAGCTCCGCGCTTAGTATTTCACGACCGCATTTCCCTAGAACAACGGATCTTTTTGATGCAGAAAAAAATGCAAGCAGCAGCCTAAGTCAATTCAATCCACAGCAATACCGCAATCGTGACACGCTTGCTCAAGATGCCGTAACGGTCGCCAGAACGGGGGAAAGCACCACTAGCGATCACATTAATAATGTCAAAGGCAAAAAGGTTAGTACTAAACTCGAAGGCAAGAAAAAATCTAAACTTCGCCGCTTTGGTCCACTTGCTGCAATTATTGCAATTCTTTTTGGTGGCGGTGCCTTTTTTCTTGGTTCATTCTCGACTCTCGGCCCACAGCTAATTTCCGTCGTAACAGAAGCAACCGATGTCAAATATCCATCCTATAACCTACGCAACCAGCGTCTTTTGAAATACATGATGGGCGATGTTAAGGTTAGTGCTTTTACGCGCAAATATACTAACTTTAGCCCATGGCTCAAAAGTCGCCTTGCCAAGAATGGTATCGAGGTCGGCAAACTCGATGCGTCTGGTAATTTCGTTAGTGGCAGTACAATTTCTACCACCTCAACCGTCCTTAAATACGGCGACGATATCATTACTGCCAACGATTTCCAAACCCGTTTCGCTTCGGATGTTAACTTCCGCGAAGCCTACTATAAAGCCAAACGCGGCAGGATAGCAGGATACTTTGATGATGCCGCTGATCGCTTCTATACAAAACGAGGGCAAACTAGGGATATTTTCTCAAAATATACCGCCACCGGAGACAGCGAGCGAGACCGGAGTAATTTCGAAGACGTCATTAACGATCGGCTCGGAGGCACAGATACTTCCGTTGGAAGCGGTTCAAAAGTTCATAATGACGAAACCGACGAAGATGAACTAATTAAAAATGGCAGCGATGTTAAGAGTAGCAAAGTAGCCGGCGATACCCCCGAAGTTAAAGCGCGAGCCTTCGTGAATGGACTTACGGGCGTCGTAGATAATGTCGGCGTACCGGTTTGTTCCGCGCTTCGCGTTGTTAATATCGCCTCCGTTGCCGCTATGGCCTACCAAATTGCCCAATCCGCCAACTATTTCCTTGGCTTCGTTGAACCAATCAACAAAGCGATGGCTGGAGATGGTGACGAAGCTTCCGCTCATACCGCACTTAACTTCCTAACCGAATCAACCGACTCGGAGATTTCTTATGTTGATGAAAGCGGCGTCACGCAAACTAAAACCGTTCATGGCTCACCAATGGACTCTTATGGCGCACGCCTCATGATGAGCAATACCATGGTTTCGCCATCAGACACCGATCCATTCGGTATTAATGCACTGACTCGAAGTGCTAAGAATGTCGCACTCTCAACCGGTATCAGTACTACAACTTGCCAAGGCGTTCAGGCAGCCTCTGCTATTGTTTCGCTCGCATCCGTCGCAATCCCTGGCGGCACGCTTGCTAAGGTTGCAATTGGCGTTATCGCAAAAACTGTCGGCGGCATCGTCATTACCGGCATCGTTTCGCTCATTCTTGAAGCAATTATTCCTCAGCTCACCAAGCTATTCATTTCAAACGCTTTCGAATATTACACCGGTCTTCCAGCAGGGGAGTTCCTCTTCGAAGGCGCAACTCATTCGAACTACGGATTAGCGACTGAAACATCCGCCGCTATGCCTGCATCGAAATCACGCGTTGCACGCCAAAATTACGAAAACACTCTTGCGCTCGCACAGGAAGCCGAAGTAGATCGCCAAGGCCGCAGCCCATTTGATGCAAGCAGCCCAAACACCTTCCTCGGTTCCATCGTTCGCCAGCTTGGTTCAGTTTCGTACTCGTCTAGCATCGTTAGTGGCTTTAATGCCTTCGCTAGCTCAGTCAATACTTCCGTCCGCTCAATTATGACGGGCGCATACGCCGACGAAATCGGTTCAATTAAATATACGAGTGTAACCCAAGAATGCGAAAACCTTCCAGGCGCCGTTTGTGATATTTATGGTACGCCAATCCCGGCTGCAGATTTCTCAACCATCGATATCGCCCCAGACGATGCAACCTATGAAGCAATCATTAGTCAAAACTTGGATTTCAGCGGCAGCGCAAAGAACAAAGTCACAACCGCTTCGCCAAACAGTAACGCCAATACCGATGGTTCACTTCAATACGACAAATTCGATCTTACCAAAGGTCAGCTCCTTGGTCTTATTGCAGTCGCCGAGAAAGAGAACGGCACCTCACTTGCCGCCGTCAAAACCGAGCTTTCCTTCATGGCAAACCTTTACGAGCATAAGAGTAGCGCGCCATATACCGCCGACGGGCTCGTAGACTATATCCTAAACGGTAACTGGTTCGCTGAATCCAGTACTAGCGCCTACGACGAAGATCATACTCCAGCCTTCAGTGGTTCACTAGAAGCTGCTATTGAAATCTTTAATAAAGGCAAGCGCACCATTCCAAAGCAGCTTATCGAACACGATTCAATTTCGGACATTACTTCCGTCAGTAATGATGGTGTTCAATTTGATAAAAACGATCGCTCGAAATACAAATCGAAGAAGACCGTCATCCAGAACCGTTACGGCGCAACCTACGTCTTCTACCAGTGGGCTGACTCTGAAAAATCCCAAGGCGACCCATTTGGCTACGCCATCGGCGACACCCCAGACGAGACTACTGCGACTGAAGGCTCAAAGGGCGAAGTCACGAACACTACCAAAACCTTCTCGGATTACAAAATTCGTGACGACTCCGAACTTGCAAAATTCATTACTTATTGTGTCAACCGCGAATCGCCGTGGGGCGTAACCGACGCAAATATTCTGAACTCGCTTCAGTCAGACAATATCGTCCTTAACTCTATGCCAGTCGTTAATGATTTCATGGATGTTCTTAATGCTTACGAAGACGCTAGCAACCTCGGTTGGGCAACCGGTGAAGTTTGTATGAATTCCGAAGATAATCCACGCTGGGATAGTGAGTTTAAGTACTATCAACGCTATGTCGAAGATATGCGTATTCTCGGCACTATGTCCAACGAAAACGACAGCGGCAACCCAGTTATTGCATTCGAAAAAGCCTACGACGAAGCTCATCCTGTCGATACCAGCTTCGAAGGCACTCTTGCACGCATTTCTGGCCTTACCAAAAACGATGTCGCATTCTTGCTTGAAGTAGTAGATTATTCCAATAAGCTCGCCCAGTACGACCCAACTACTCGCTACGGCTATGTTGCAGAAGAAGAGAAGGGCTACGAAGCTCCAGAAAAATCCATCTTCGACAAAGCCATCGATTACATTGCGACTATTCCGACCGCACAAAACATTATCTTTACTAGAGAGGTAGCCACGACATGCTAAAGCGAATACTTAAATCTTTTGCATTCGTGCTACTGGCTAGCTTTTTGGCGGTCCAGCCAGCCTTCGCTGTCATCCCAGACGAATCCACTCTCGATTATTTTGACAACAATGGTATCTATTATTACAACCCAGTCGGCCACCACGGCGAAAAATGTGGCGGCTCCGCCACCCGTCTTGCTGGTGATAATGTTAAGGAAAAAATCTGGAACTACTTTATTGATGCAGGCTTTGATGATATTCAAACTGCTGGCATCGTCGGTAACGGCATGGCCGAATCCGGCTTAACGCCAACCCGTTCCACGACCGGTGCTTACTGGGGTATCTTCCAGTGGGGTCCACGCCGCCCAGACCTTTGGGCCTTGATGGACGAAGCTGGCCTCGGTGAATATACCAGCTCGGAATATTGGGGCGCTGGCGCAGAAGAGAAAATTCCTGAAGCCGATCTCGATGCCATCATTAAACTCGAACTAGACTTCCTCATGAGTCCAGTAGACAATTCTTGGATTGATGCGATTAAAGACGCGAATAGCCCAGAAATGGCCGCCGAAATCTTCCTTGTTACTTTCGAACGCGCCGTTAACGGCGATGATCCAATTACGCTTTACGGTCCATATATGGGTTTGCTTTACCAGGGTACAACCGCGCGCCGCAAGTTCGCTCGCGAAACCTACGACGAGTATAGTGGTCACGGCGTTTCTACGAGCGCAGTCTCGCTTCAAGAAGACGGACAAAACGTCACGATTATTGGCGACTCGATCACCGTTGGTGCCACTGCCGCTCTAAAAAGCAAATTTACCTATCTTACCGACGACCAAATCGACGCTAAGGTTAGCCGCCGCTGGGATCAAGGCCTAGATGTTGCTAGGAGTATGCCACTTAACGACATCGTCGTTTTTGCACTCGGCACTAATAATCCAGCCCCAGCCGTCAACCAAAATGATATCGACGAATTATTATCTATCGTCGGCGACCGCACGGTTGTTCTCGTAACCAACTATGGCACCCACAGTGACTATTCCGCTAACAACGATCTCTTCCGTAATCTCGCCAAAGAAAATTCAAATATTATCGTAGCGGACTGGGAAGCTGAGGTCTCTAAAGATCCGAGCAGATATATTGCGGCCAATGACACAACTCAAGTCCATCCAAACGCCGAAGGCCAAGATCTTTTTGCGCAGGTTATTTATGATGCAGTAACCGGCGCTTATCGCAACGGCTGTAGTGTTGGCAGCGAGTTCGAAGATCTAGTCCTCGCCTATGCCTGGCCAGAATATCATCCAGCACCATTTGTCGATCGCAAGCCAGCTTATGCGGAAGCAGTCGAAACCTCGCTTGCCGAAGGTCGCTATGTTGGCGGCTACGCTCGCGGCGTTCGCGGTATTGACTGTGGCGGTTTCGTAACAATTCTCGTTCAAAACTCCGGCCTCGAACCAGAATACAACTCTAACCCAGCCGGCGCCACCGAAAGGCAAGAGCAGTGGGCACAAGAACACAACTGGACTCTACTCAATTCTGACCCAAGCACCCCAGTAGACACCAGCCTACTTCAAGCCGGTGATGTCGCTTTCTCGAGCGGCCACACCTTCATCTATGTCGGCGAAATCGCAGGCTTCGATAGCAACATTGCCTCGGCATCAATCGGCGAATCTTCCGCTCGCGCCCCAATGGCCGGTAGAGAAAGTCTCATTTCCGGCAACGGTGCAATTGTTCGCTGGTATCGTAATCCAGATTACAACCCAGGCGTAGGCGGCAAATCTACCCTTGGCGGACGCATTAAGGATTAAGGAGGCTCAATGACAAAAACAGACAAATTCAAACAACTTTTTAAAAAAGAAATCCTCGCCGTCGGAATTGTTGGCGCCATCCTTTTCTTCACGATTATCTTTTCCATAATCGTGCTAATTATGCGCGCGGGGAAGGTTAAAGTCGAAGTCCATGTCGCCCCATACGACGCCCAACTCATTCTCAATGAAACCGAGATCAAGAATAATAAAAAGATTTATCTTGAGCCAGGAAAATATCATCTTTCCGCCAAGCGCGACCACTTCGATGATCTTGAAATAGATTTTCAAGTTAGCAAAGATTTGCCTTATGTCGTCGCAGTTATGAATCCTAGCGACGAAGAGGGGGAGAAATATATAACTTCCCATAATGCCGAATTTCGCCGCGTTGAGGGCTTTGTCGGAACTCTCATGAATAAATCCGGCGAGCTAGAACGCAAAAAATATCCTATCCTCAAATATCTCCCAATCAATAACCGTTTTTATTCTATTAGTTACAGCTACCCAGATTATGTAGATGGTTCGGACACCGGTGAACCTGTCATTCTCGTTAAAGCCGATTCTGCATATATCGACACCGCCATTGCCAAAATGAAGACCTTTGAAGGTGTTTCACTCATAGATTACGAAATTAACTTCAACCTGGAAAATAAATTCAAAAATCCATCAAACTCAACAAGTAGCGATGCTGAAAAATTCCTCAAAGAAAGTTACAAGAATAGTGGATATGACCTCTCGAGCGTCGAACACCTATCAGATAATTACGCCGTCGGTATCTTTACTATTACAGACAAACATAGCCTCATGCCAAGCTCGAAACATCTCGCTCTTATTCATAAAGAAGGGGAACAATGGAGTATTGTTGCTACTCCGCAACCTCTCCTAACCAAACAGAATACCCCAGATACTCCAGACGATATCCTAAACGCCGCCAACAGCTTCGCTGGTCAATAAGCCAAAAACTCCGCCTCGGCATTCGAGAAAAGCGGAGCTTTTTGACCCCTGTTATTTATTCCACTTTTGCACAAGTTTTCCACAAAGCAAACATGTTATTTTACACATTTATTTTGTACCACAATGTGGAAATGTTGTGAAAAATAAGTGAAATAAAAATTCATTGTAAAAAATAAGTAAAATTATTTTTTCACAAAAGTTTTCCACTTATACCCAATATCTTACGCTCTTTTACAAATAAAAACGCGCCTGCGCGGCGCTGGGTGGCTAAAACGGGGAATTACAAACGAACTATTTCGCCTTCAATACTGTCCAAAGCGCTCGTACTCGTTACTATCATTTGGTAATCTTTAAAATTACCAATCAAGTGCTGCTGTCTGGATTCATCTAGTTCAGAGAAAATATCATCAAGTAGAACCACCGGCTTCTTCATTAATTCTTTTTCTAAAATCTGAGCCTCAATAAATTTCAAAGCCAAAATTATACTGCGGACTTCGCCACGCGAAGCTGAACCATCCGCCGGCTCGCCATTAAATACGAATTCAAAATCATCACGATGAATTCCATAACTCGTATAACCAAGCACGCGATCGCGTTCAAAATTACGGTTCAGGATTTCCATATACTTATTCTCACTAAGATTATCATCGCCTAAATATCGAAGCGAGCATTTATCATCGTTCTTCGCGATATTCCTATAATTATCCGTTAGCTCTCTGTTAATCATTTCTAAGTTTTCCACACGCCTGTGGAAAACCTCCGCACCATAGTGCGCAAGCATCACATTCCAAGAAAACAGGTCATCAGCCCCAACCACCTCTTGCTTCAATAAATCATTCCTTTGCTTCAATGCCTTTGAGTATTTCGAAAGCGCCACCCCGTAAGCGTCGTCAATCTGCTTAAAGAATTCATCAAAATAATCACGTCTGCGCGAAGGAGAAGAGCCAACCAAATATAAATCATCCGGCTCAAATAAAACTACTGGGTAGCGATTCTTCTTTGGTAGTCTCAAACTTTTCTTACCATCAATCTCGAAGCTCTTTTTATTACCATCAAAACGAATAATTACGGTCTGCGAATCCGAAAGCAAAATTTCCGCACGATAAAAATCCGCACCGCGCCGTTCAATCTCTCGGTCCACGCCCTTAAAAGATTTTCCGCGCAGCGCTAGGTAAATCGCTTCCAAAATCGAAGTCTTGCCGCTACCATTCTCGCCGATAATTAAGGTAGTAAGCTCATGGCAATCTAGCGAGAAATCTTCATGGCAGCGAAAATTCTTTAATCTGACACCTAGGATTTTATTCATTAACTCTTTAGCGGCATTATGATATGCGTATAATCTTCGGCCTTTGCTGGACGAATTACTACTGGCGCTAATTTACCAGAGAAACTAAACTTCAATTCTGAATCCTGCAAAGCATTCATTGCATCGAGTAAATATCGAGAGTTGAGAGTTACCTTATCACTGGCAGTAATCTTCGTCTCGATAAAGGAAACATTTTCGCCAAGCTCACTCGCAACCGCACAAACCGTAAACTGGCCAGTTTCCGCATTCGCTTCACAAACCACCGAACCGCCAGACTGTTTCGCAAATAGAGCAGCCATCTTCGTCATCCTAGACAACTCGCCTTTATCCAAAACAACTTCACTTGTCGAAGTTGAAGGAATTAGCTTCCTATAATCTGGGAAGCTCGCATCAATCAGCTTCGAGGTAACCTCAATCTCGCCCATGCGGAAACGAATTTGTGTATCAGTAATCAAGATTTCAACTTCATCCATGCTATCAGAAATGAAGCCCATAACATCGCGCAAAGTCGAAGCCGGTACAATCGCCTTAACATCACTCTTTACGCCCTCAACGAATTTCTTATCTGCCAAACGATAACCATCGGTTGCCGCAATATACAAGTTATTTTCAAAAGTATTAAAATAAACGCCAGTAAGAGCAGGGCGGGTCGTATCATTGCTCGCCGAAACTAGCACCTGACCAACCGCTTCTTTAAAGAGATCAATTCCTATCTTGAAAGCGACTGCTTTTTCTTCGTCAATCTGAGGAAGCTCTGGATAATCATCGGCTAAGATACCATTAATAGTAGATTTGTAGCTACCACAAGAAATTACCATCTTGTCATTATTCGCTTTTAGCTTCACATCGTCTTTTGGAAGATTCGAAACAAAATCTGCTATGAGCTTTGCTGGAACAGTAATGGTTCCTGCTTTTAAAACCTTTGAACTAATATACTCAACTATTGCAATCTCTAGATTGGTTGCAGTTAATACCAACTGATTCTCATTTGCTCTTAAAAGAACGTTGCTCAAAATTGGTAAACCAGCTTTGGTACTGGCTGCAATTTTACTCATGTTATTTAGTGCTTTTGCAAGTCTACCTTGCTGTACTTCAACTTCCATTTAGTATCCTTTCTTATTAATTAAATAATTAGTAGTAGTAATAGTAGATGTCTGTGGAAAAAGTGGAAAACTCACATTTAACAGATTAGAAACCCACAAATTTTCCGTGCAAAACTTGTTCAACTTTTCTACACATCCGCGTGTAAAAGTCGAAAACTTCCACATGCTGTGCGTAAAACTATTATTAGAAATCCCCATTTTGCGTTTTTGCACAAATAAATTCCACGACTTTTTAACGGACTTTTCCACCATGTTTTTAACAAGTTTTCCACAGGAGAGAAGGTTATTCATAGATTTTCTCCCTAAGCTCAGAAATCTGTGAGCGTAAATTGAAATTTGTCTTCAAGCTCTCTTTGGTAACCCTAATGCCATGCATGATAGTAGTATGATCTTTACTGAACTCGTTGCCGATCTTAACGGTAGAATATCCACATTCTTCGTTCATGAGATACATTGCAATTTGACGCGCAGTTTTAATATCCTTTAGGCGACTCTTCCCGAGCAATTCTTTAACGTCGATGCCATAATATTTAGCTACGGTCTCGATAACTTTTCTTGGCTGAACAACTCGACTAGAGGTAATGCTTTGAATCTGTGGGGCACTAACGGTTGCCGACTCGCCAAGAAGAATTTCGCTTGGCTTAACACCCTTAATTTCGGCCATAAGGAGAACTCTCTGGAGCTGACCCTCGATCTCGCGAATATTAGTCGTGATGTTCTTGGCGAGATATTCCACGGCCGCATCATCAATCTCTGCATTAGACATTTCGGCCTTGAGCTTGATAATTGCGCAACGCGTCTCGAAATCTGGTAGATTGATGTCGATCGGCATACCCATCATGAGACGGGAAGAGAGGCGTAAATCGAGCTTCTCGATCTGGCTCGGCAAACGGTCGCTCGTTACAATGACCTGTTTATTGTGTTGATGGAGCTCATTGAAAGTATGGAAAAACTCCTCCTGGCTACGCTCCTTATTAACGATGAATTGAAAATCATCAACAATCAAGACATCAAGATTGCGATATTTGTCTGCGAAGCCGCTAATCTTGTTTTTCATAGCGGTAACAAAGTCGGAATAGAATTGCTCGATTGTTACATAGAGGACGCGCATTTCTGGATAGCGTTTCTTGAGCTCATTGCCAATACCTTGCACGAGATGAGTTTTGCCTACGCCTGGGCCACCATAAAGAAAGAGCGGATTATAGACCTTGCCAGGATTCTCGATAATTGCCTGAGCGGCGCCCATCGCAGTGTCATTATTGCTACCGACAACATAATTACTAAGAAGATACATCGGGTTGAGGCCAGAATCTTCAGTTGAAAAACGGCGATTCTTGCCATGTGTAATACTGTTAGGGACCTGGCGGACTGGGGCGGGGAAAGGAGCGGTCTGTTGGCTAAGTGGCTCGTTGGTAACCACTTCCATCGCATGGCGATTTTTCTTTGGTGCATCTGCTTTTTCTAGGATCACATCAATTGCGTTACAATCTACGCCTGCAGCCTTGATCGACTCCGCGATCTGATCGTGATATTTACCTTCAAGATTTTGCTTTACGAAAATATTCGGTGCAGAAATAGTAAGCATGTGATTATCCATGGAAATGCACTTCAGTTTCGTGAAGTAACTATTAAAAGCCATATCTGACACGCGGGATTTTATCTGATCTAGCACGCTCTGCCACTCGTTCGGCATTTCTGACCTCCTTACTTACAGATTATTATACGACTTTTCCACAGTTTTGGGTTAATTGTGGAATATTTTCTAATATTTTTTCGTGCTAACAGATTAGAGTTTTCCACAGACCTTAGCTTAACAGATAAACATATGTGGAAAAAGTATTGAAAAATGTGCAAAAAACTCGTATAATAGACACAATTATATAAATAAAACAATTATTAGAAAGTCAGGATTACACTTATGCCAAAACGTACTTATCAGCCGCATAAGCGCCAGCGCAAAGTCGAACACGGCTTCCGTAAGCGCAATGCTACTAGCAACGGCCGCAAGGTTCTAGCTCGCCGCCGCATTAAGGGTCGCGCACGCTTGACCGCCTAATGCTTTCAAAAAGATACCGTTTTCATTCGCGGGGTGGTGTCCGCTACACATATCAGAATGGCAAATCCATAAGGGGATCTCGTATCTCCTTAGTTTTTGCTGAAAACGCTCGTGGTAAACAGCGCTTTGCTGTTGTTGTGAGTAAAAAAGTCTTAAAATCTGCCGTCGGGCGCAATCGTATTCGCCGTCGCGTCTATGAAGCGATTCGCCTAGAGCAAGCTAAGATTGAGAAGCCGGTCGACTGTATCTTCAATGTATATAACAGGGAAGTAGCGACAATGGAATTCTCAGAACTGCGCAATCTTATAAGTAGCTTGCTAAAAGAGGCGGAAATAGTTTAGAATAAAGAGAAGTTTTAAAGGAAGGATGTGGAATGTTTAGTTTAATTGATGCTTTGATTGTTCGTCCGATTGTAAACATCCTTTTTGTGATTTATAACCTCGTTGGTGACTTTGGTCTCGCTATTATTATCTTTGTTGTCATTGTGAAGTTGGCTACCTGGCCACTTATTAAGAAACAAATGCATCAGACGCGCCTCATGCGCCAAATTCAGCCAGAACTCGCCGAGATTAAGAAGCGCTGCAATGGCAATCGTCAGATGGAATCTCTCCAGATGATGGAGCTCTATAAACGCAAGAATGTAAAGCCATTTGCTTCGATTGCAACTTTGTTTATTCAGCTACCTATCTTCATGGCGCTCTTTACTGCTATTAATGTGACGGTTCGTCCATGCGAAGTCTCTTCGGATTATAATGCTCCAGTCGCCGCTTCTCGCTGTGCTGGCGTCAAGGAGGGCAAGGTTATTAAATATAATGTCATGCATTCGGCTTATCCATTCGTTGCGAATATGAGCCGCATTAATGACATTATTGAGAAGCAGAAAACTTATTTGACTGCCTATGCCGAAAATCCAGAAGAGGCAAATTATGAATTCCAGCCAATGCTATTCGGTAAGCTTGACCTCTCGGTTAAGGCGACGGATTTCTTGAGCGATCTTAAGGATGGCAAGGGCTTCACGAAGCATTCGCTTCATTCGGTTGTAATTCTTGGTTTTGCTATCTGTTCCGCAATCGCACAGTTTATTATGACAAAAATGGTCGACCCAAGCCGCAAGAATGGCAAAAAGGCTCGTGGCTTCCGTGAGCTCATGAAAGAAACCGCTAAGGGTAACGAAGTTGACCAGAGTGAAATTAATGCGATGGCGCAACAGCAGAGCACAATGATGATGCCATTCATGATGCTCTTCATCATGATTTCCTTGCCAGGCGCATTAGTTTTCTATTACTTGCTAAATAATATTGTTACTATTGGTCTTAATAAGGTCGTTCTCAATCGTAATCTTTCCGAGATGGAAGAATCTGCAGACAAGAAGATTATTAAGGAACTCAAGGCTCACGAAGCTGTCGAGGCGGAAATCGTTAAAAGCGTCGAGAAGAATATTAAGGACGCTCAAAAAGAATCCTCTGGCCATTATGGCAATAAAAATAAAAACAAAGATGCCGACAGCGGCGTTCATATTACCCGTATTACTGCTTCCGATAAAAAGAAAAGGAGGAAATAATATATGAACACTGATGAATCTATCCGCTTCGCGACGAAGTATCTAGAGGATTTGCTTTCGTTCTTTGGCATTAATGTGGCTGTCTATTCGACCATTGAAGACGATGTGATTCAGCTTTCGATCCCAAGCACGAGTATGAACTCTTTGCTTATCGGTAAGAATGCAAATAATCTTCGCGCCTTGCAGCATGTTGTTATGATGACTTTGGTAGCTCGCAATGCTGAAGTTACTCGCGTGAATATTGACATTGCAGACTATAAGCGTCAGCGTGCAGACAAAATCGAAACGCAGGCTGAGCGTTGGATTCAGGAAGTTCGACGCACAGGGGTAGAGAAGGTACTAAACCTCAACGCGGCCGATCGCCGTACGGTTCACAAATTCTCTGAAGATTACTCAGATATTAAGACCTTCAGTACTGGCGAAGGTAAAGAGCGCGTTCTTCATATCGCAAAGAAAGAAGACTAATAAAAAACGACCCCGAAAGGGGTCTTTTTTGTGCTAAACCGGGATACGAAACCAGAGTGGTGCCGTGAGGATAATAGTAGCAAGTATTAAAACGACTATAATAACTGCCAAGGCAGGAGCGGATAATCTCTTGGAATTGTCTTTCTTGGCCGCCTTTTGAATACCCTCAATTGCCCAGAAAAAGACTTGCCCGAGAGTTAAGGTTATGGCGCCGGCAAAACCAAAAGCTGAACGGAAAGAGTAGAGAAGATGTTCGGCTATGTGTTGTGCGGCATACTCGTTGCCGGCAGCATAATTGAAGTCTTGTTTGATTCTGAGCGCCAAATAAAGCAGGAAAATAATACCAAAGACAATAATCGTACAGTTGAGCCAGCGTTCTGAAAGTGTCTGGGGCTGCTTTTTCTTCATGCTATTAGTATAGCGAAAACATGAAGAGAAGGGGAAGTGCAAAAGTTTTACACAGGGGTGGGGAAAAGTGGTTTTGTGAAAACATTGAAAAAATGTTGTAATATTTTCACACATGTGGAAAACTATTGAATAATAACATAATAAAAATAGAAAAAAGCAAGAGCAAAATAAAATTATTTTCACAACAAAACAATATAATTGTCAAATAACAGAGAAGCTGAGTAAATCTATTGATCTACCAAAAAGCCCCGGCACGACCGAGGCTTAATTGATGCTAGTTTTTTTTAATTGGCTGATGCGAACTGATCGTCGCCGAGTATTACTACGAAGTCTGCGTCCTCAGAATATTCAGACAAACTATCAGGAATTTCTGTAGTTTCTTCGATGCCGAAATATTCTTTTAGCTTCGCGAGTGTTTCTGGATTATTGTCGTTCAAAGCATAGATGACGGTAGTTGCGACTTCCCCGACCATGTCGTCTGGAGCGTTCCCGATAACTGAAACTGTGAAGCCTTCATACTTCATATCGTCTTGCTTAGTTGCTGCGAGGCCTGGGGTCTCGGTGCCGTTCAAAACTACGATATTGGCCTTCTCTTGCGTAAACGCATTAGTATATAGGCGCTCCTGGATGAAGTTATGAATCATGTACCAGCTGCGATCGCCAGCGGTCGGAAGAACATAGCTGATACCGCCTAGCTCGCCAGTAGTCATCATCGCGGCATTGCCGTCGTAATTCTCGACCATCGACAAGGTTTCCATATCTGTTATATTGAGCTCGTTGCCGAGGCGCATAAGGGTCTTGATCTCGGTTGCGCCGAAGGTTGTGCGGAGGTTGTCGCCGACAGCATCAAGGAGCGATGTGACGGTGCTGAAGCTTGTGAGATACTTAGATTTATCTTTCTTGAGCTTCTTAATCGTAGCTTCAATAATCTTCTGCTGGAAGTATTCGCGGCTGAAATTGCCCTGTAAGGCGCCGTAGCCACCATGCGAGTTGCGGGTGCGCGCGACTGCAAGCGCGTTGCCGCCATCAAGATGAATTACTTCCATAGTCGGGAATTCATAGAAGACTTCCCAGCCGTATGCGTCAGATAGACCGCGAGGGTCGGAAACCTCGATGGTGGTTTCATCGCCATCCCAATGCTCTTCGCCATAAGTAAAGACAACATCAATGCCACCAATTGCATCGATGATATCAATAACGGCGCGCCAGTTTACGTGGACCTTGTAATGAATGGTTACGCCAAGGATTTCTTTAAAAGCGGAAGCAAGTGCATCCTGGCCAGCCTTTTCATGAGCTTTAACGTTCTCTGGGTCGTCGAGGTCTAAATCGTAGGTATCGTAGTTACAATAGAAAACTTCGTTTAGCTTCCCCGTACCCGTACAAGTTCCGTAATGGAGGTCGCGTGGAAGGCTGACTGCCTTAATATCTCCAGACTCCTGATCGAAGCTAACCATCATCATAGAGTCGGTCAAGAAGCCGCCATCGTAATCTGGGTCATCCATGCTGTAACCCTCAGTGCCGAAGATAAGGACATTAGTGCGTCCCCTTTCGTCCTGAGCGAGTGGAGTTTTGCTGTCCGAAAAAAGCACGCTTAAGATATCGCCATCATCGGTAATATCCTTAATGCGAGAATTGACGTAATTATAGGCGTAAACGCCGCCACCAATCAAAGCAATCAAGAGAATGAAGAGGATGAACTTGAGAACTGGATGCTTCTTTTTCTTGCCGTATTTACGAGCGTCGTATTTAGCGGCCTTCTTTGCGGCTTTTTGCTTTTTGTTCCAAGATTTGCGTCGTTCTTTTGCTGGAATTTCATCAAATTCGGTTGCGTCAACATCGTGGGCGCTCGCCAAAAACTCGCGCGCAGCTTTGCTACCGTGCTCGAGTTTGTCGCCTTCATCTAAATCTTTCTTGCGGCGTAGTAAACCTTTTTTCTTTGCTTTCTTCTTCTCTGGCATTCCTAATTCGCGATGCTCTTCGTTAATATCTCCAAGCTGATGCTGCGAGCGGCCCTGTTCGGCAATTTCTGCTTCGGTAATGCGCTTGCGAAGTTCACGCCTGCGCTCAATTTCGGCCTGCTGAGCCTTCTTAATATCTGCTTGCTGTTGGATTTCGAGCTGACGATGCTCGTCGCGCTCATCTGGTGTGCTTTGGCGCACAACCGTAATGCGGCTTCCTTCGGAAACCTCTTTTTCTTTTTGGACTTTGCGTACAGATTGAATCGTACTCTGGCTGACCTTGACAGGCTGTTTGGCATCTCGCCTAACCAAACCAGCTTGGCTCTTAGAAATAACTTTCTGAGCCTTCTTTGATCCACTCCTCCTCTGAAGTCCGTCCACCGAACGACTATTCATATGTATTCTATTTTAGCATATGTGCTTTCGCATTCCTAATCCCGGGTAGCAGGTATAGGACTGGCGTAAAGAGATAAATATGCCAAACATTTGTGATTCCAGAGTAAAAATTCATGCTTAATAAATACGCCAAAATAATCGCAATAAACATGAAAGCGGTCTTATGATCGTAGGTTTTAATAATCCAAAACGCCGTAATAATAATGAGCGCCCAGCCAACGAACCCGATTTCTAGGAGCAGTGAAATAAACTCGTTTTGCACGATTTCCTTCTCGCCAATTTCCGACATGGCACGGCCTGCCCCGCCAAGACCGACGCCAAACATCATTGTGGTTGGCGTCTGTAGCCAAGTTTTGAAAGCCTGACGGTTCAGCTCGAGGCGAACATCGGTGGATTCCTCGATGTAGCCGTCGAAATCGGATTTTTCTTCTTCCGTTTCAGAGTTAAGCATGGCAGCCTTTTCTGCTTCGCTCTCCCAGTTATAGCTCAAACTAAAATCATCGTAGACGCAATAATAGTCTTTACCAGGATAAAGGAGACGATTTTTTTCGGTTACTGGATAACACCCGCGTTCCGTAGTGGAAGTCTTAGCTTTTGGTTCAACTTTTCCCAGAGTAAGCTGACTAATGCTGCGTGAAATACCCTCAAAGAATCCCTCGCTGGTTGGCGAGATTTCCGCCCAGGCGCCCTGCATTAATAAACCGGCACAGAACGAGATTATGATTGTGGTGATATATATCACGGTGCGCATATACCGTTTATGATATATACCATGAGCTGCAATTAACAGAGATGCAATGACAAATGAATAAATTGCGCCGCGCGAAAAGCAGATAAATAACGCGACGAGCTGGACAAAAGTAAAACCGGCAAATGCATAAGGCCAGCCCTTCCCTTTTTTCGATTTTATTTTCTTATATAAAATGTCTATAGACAAAATGCATGGCGCGATTAATAGATTGCCCATGAACTGCGGCTCGATCGTGAAGCCATTGCTGTGCGGAAAACCTAAGGTTTGGTAATGGCAGCCAGCGCACATTAGATTATTCTGAAAGCCGAAAACATCAAGGAAGCCCTGCAAAATACAGAAAACTGAAACTGCAAAACTAGTACCAAGGAAAATCTTGAGCTCGCGCACAAAGAATTTCTCATTAGGCAAATCTGCGAAAATGCTAAGAACGGCATAAAAGGTCGCGAGTACTAGCCCTGCCGTTAGGATGCCGCGGAGTGGATTAGGACTCCAGAAGCAGCTAAGGACGAGCCAGAGGCCAAGGGCGCAGGCAGCAAGGAGTAACTTTGTATGTTTCTTGAATAGTAAATAGATATTTTTCAGCTCTGCTAGGCTGACGAGATCAAAAACCGCGAGCCAGATCATTGGGAGTGAGATCTCGAAATTCATGCTCGAGCTTTCGTCAAGCTTAATCAGAGGGAAGTATGTAAAAAATACAACAACTGGTAGAGAAGAAAGCAGGGCGAGGCGAGCTTTATTTAGCCATTTTTCCATCAATAAACTCCTGAAGCTTACGTTTGAACTCGGAAGTACTGAAATCGTTGGCGCTCTTCGCGATCGTCTTCTCGTCATATTTGCCGCCATCGAACTTCTCTAAAGCTTCGGCTAAAGATTTGACGGTTTGCTTCTCGAAGAAGGTACCATTCTTGCCTTCATGAACATAATCTAGGGCACCGCCTTTCTTGAACGCAATTACTGGACAACCGGCAGCCAAGGCCTCGACTGGTGCAATACCGAACGGCTCCTTACTTGGAAAAATAAAGGCCTCGCTCTGGGCGGCAAGTTTGTGAAGTTTTTTAGATTCGGAAAAAGGAATAAAGTGAACGAGCGGAGAATTGTTAGCAAGGGCAACTAGGCGATTATGTTCTGGGCCGTCGCCAACCAGAGTTACCTCCTTGCCGACCTTGACGCAGGCTTTAACGATCAAATCTTGGCGTTTCCAACTAACTTGGCGCGAGAAATTAATGAAGCCTTTGCGTTCGTAAGATTTCTTGTTGTGAAACTTCTCTACTTCGACCGGCGGAGCAATCACGGTAGACTCGCGATCGTAGTATTTAGAAATCATGTCGGCGGCGTAGGAAGAGATAGTGACGAAATAATCAGGGCGCTGCGCAGCCTTATAGTCGGCCTTGCGAAGGGGCTTGATACCGAGCTTGAGCCCGAGCCTTGCAAGAGGGTTCAAGATGCCGAAGCCCGGATTCTCGATATAGTCATCGTACATTTCCCAATAATACTGAGTTGGGACGTGGCAATAGCAGATATGGGTAGCGCTTCCCTTTTTGATGCCTTTGGCCTCTGCGCCTGTAACGGAGATGATTAAGTCGTAATCAGATAGATCTAGATGTGAAAAATAACTCTGGCGGAGCGGGGCGATAAAACGTCTGAGACAGGACGGAAAAATCTTGAGCCAGCCCGTGCGAACATCGGCATCAGAAAACCAATCGATGCCCTTTGGATCGTAGTTAGAGGTGTAGATTGGCGCGTCTGGATACATTTGGTGAACTGCCAAAAGCACCTTCTCGGCCCCTCCCGGAACCGTAAGCCAATCGCAAACAATGGCGACCTTCATATAGATATATTATAATATAAACTATGGAAAAGATTTTGGTTACGGGTGGTACCGGTTTTATTGGCTCAAATACGGTTGTTGAGCTGCTTAATGCTGGTTATGAAGTTGAGATTATAGACAATCTCTGTAATAGCAAAATTGAGATTTTAGATAAAATTGAGCAGATTACTGGCAAGAGGCCGGGCTTTCATAAAGTCGACCTTTTGGATAAAGAGGGTATGCTCGAAGTCTTCAAGAGCGACGACAAGATTGATGCTGTTATTCACTTTGCTGGTCTTAAAGCGGTTGGCGAGTCGGTAAAGATTCCGCTAGATTACTACAGGAACAACATCACTGGCACGATTAATCTTCTCGATTGCATGAAAGAGACTGGTGTAAAGAAGATCATCTTCTCTAGCTCCGCAACGGTTTATGGTGTTACCGATGACCCAGAGTATGTCGAAACGATGCCGACTGGCGCTGTAACGAATCCTTATGGTCGCACGAAGTACTTCATTGAGGAGATTTTGAAGGATATTTGTGTTGCTGATCCTGAGTTCGAAGTTGGTTTGTTGCGCTACTTTAACCCAATCGGCGCTCATCCATCTGGCTATCTTGGCGACGATCCTTGTGGTTATCCAAACAACCTTGTCCCATTCATTGTTCAGGTTGCTCGTGGTAAGCGCGAAAAGCTTGGTATCTTTGGTGACGATTATCCAACTGAGGACGGCACTTGCCGTCGCGACTATATCCATGTCGTAGACTTGGCAAAGGGTCATATGGCCATGCTTGAGCACATAAAGAAGGGCGTCTCGATCTATAATCTAGGTTCTGGTAAACCAAGCTCTGTTAAGGAAGTTGTTGCTGCTTTCGAGAAGGCTTACGGTAAAGAACTCCCTTGTGAAATCGCTCCACGCCGTGACGGCGACCTGCCAGAGTTCTGGGCGAACCCAGCAAAGGCAAAGGCCGAACTCGGCTGGCAGACTGAGCTCACGATCGATGACGCAATGAGAGATACGGTCAAGTTCATCGAGAATTACGAAGAGTAGCTTGCACGCCCAGACAAAAAACTGTTATAATAAAAGCTCAAAAGACCCGCCATTCCCTGTTTGGCGGGCATTTTTTGTTGGGCAAAAACGAATGATATAATAAAAACAAAATTGAGGGTTTGTTGGAAAAGTCGAGATGAAGCAAAAAAAATCGGAAGAAATCAAATTAGATTTAAATGGTAAAAAAGTCTTAATTACCCAGCCGATTATCTGTGGTATTAATGGCTCAACAGTAGTGACCTTGGAATTGGCTGAGTATTTTATGTCTCTTGGTGCCAAAGTAGTAGTTTATACATGTAGCTACGATGAACCCGCCAAAACTTTTTACAAAGCAAAAGGAATCGAAGTAGTAGTTGCTAAAGATAACCCTAGACTTCATATAGCGGATTTTGAATATATTTGGGTTAATTCTCAGATACTACCAGAAAGTATAGTAGACGATCTGCGCACTCCTCAGAACGCGAGATTTGTATATAGCCACATGAGTGGCGTGGCGTGGGTTCCCGATGAGCGTCCTTGGATTTATGGGCTCGAGGAAAAAACCGCAAGTCTCAGGCTGTTTATTAGCGAAGAAACCAAAAATAATAATAGCGGTTTCGTTGAGGGCAAGATTCCGGAACTGTTTTATAGAAATCCTGCTCCAGACGCCTTCGGCTTAATGAGGTCAAGGAAAAAAGGAGAGACTCCTAAAAAGGTGCTGATTGTGTCGAATCATCCCCCGGCGGAGTTACTTGAGGCGAAAAAACTCCTGCAAAAACAGGGAATAAAGGTGACGAGCTTGGGCGAGAATAGCGATAAATATGAACTAATAACGCCCAAGCATGTAGGAGAGGTGGATGTTGTAGTGACAATTGGAAAAACGGTTCAATATTGCCTCGTTTCTAGCACTCCAGTATATATTTATGACTATTATGGCGGTCCAGGATATCTAAACAATAAGAATTATAACCAGGCGAGAGAGCTAAACTTTTCTGGGCGCGGAATGCGAAAAAAAGACGCAGAAACAATTGCTAAAGAAATAATCGGTGGCTATCGCGATGGGGTAAAATTTCTTAAAGAAAACAAGAGTCATTTTGACAAAGACTATCTTGCTGGGAATGTTATGCCTAGGATACTTAAAAAAGCAAAGATGAAAAAAATTGAACCGCTAGAAGAAAAATATATTAAATCAATAGTCTTGAGTCAGGAATTTGCGACGCAACGGTTCGAATCCGTCGCGGCGTTGCGAAAAATGGATGTTGACTATAAAAAGATAATTAAAGAATATGACGATAAAGTAAAAGAGCTTGTTCATAATTATGATAATCTAGTAAAATCGACAACATGGAAAATAGGCAAAGCAATTATGACGCCGATCGCTATCCTCAAAAAGCTTAGAAAGTAGAATAATAAATAATTCCGCAAGCTGAGCGGAATTATTTATTATTTATTGGTTAGAAGAAAGAGTGCCGTTCGTAAACCTTTGAGTGTAGGTGCTTCCATTCTTTTCGATCCCAGAAGTAGGGAATCCTAGTTTTCCGTCGACGCTTCCCGTTCCAATATATTTTTTGCGTATCTCGCCGTACTGTTCCCAAGCACCAGTTTGT